>DATNGE010000165.1:0-19804 GCA_035606035.1 Allostellaceae bacterium | reverse complement strand
TCGCGCCGATGCGAATCGCGACCATCATCGCGGCGATCGCCGGTCTCGTCCTCGGGACGGCGATCGTTGCTTATTTCGGCTTCGGCGAAGTGCTGGCGGCGCTCGGCGCGATCGGCTGGAGCGGCTTCGCCGTCATCCTCGTCTATCAACTCGCGCTTTACCTATTACTCGGCGCCTGCTGGTGGGTGATCGCGCCGACGCCGCGCGACCGCTTCCGTGCCTATGTCTGGGGCCGGCTGGTGCGCGATTCCGGCTCGGAAGTGCTGCCGCTGTCGCAGATCGGCGGTTTCGTCATGGGCGCGCGCGCCGCGACCTTGCTCGGCCCCTCGACCGCGGTCTCGACCGCGACCACCATGGTCGATGTCACGATCGAGGTGCTGGCGCAGCTTGGCTATACCGTGCTCGGTCTCGCGCTCTTCGCGCGCATCCATCCGCAAGCCGAGTTGATCTATCCGGTCGCGATCGGCATCGCCATCGGCATCGTCGCCATCCTCGGCTTCATCCTCCTGCAGCGTCGGGGCGCGGCGCTCGTCGAGAGGATGAGCCAACGTCTCGCTGCGCGCTGGTTCCGCGGCAACGCGCTCAGCGCGCGGCCGCTGATCGAGGCGATCGATCGCGTCTACGCGCAGCGCGGCAGCCTCGTCGCCGGCTTCTTCCTCCATCTCGGGGGCTGGATCGCCAACGCAATCGAGGCCTGGATCGCGCTGAAGCTGATGGGGATCGATCTCGGCATAGCCGCCGTGGTCACGATCGAGAGCTTGCTCTACGCCATCCGCAGCGTCGCCTTCGCCATCCCCAATGCGGTCGGCGTGCAGGAAGGCGGCTATGTCATGCTTGGCGCGGTTTTCGGCCTCTCGCCCGAGACGGCGCTGGCACTTTCGCTCTTGAAGCGCGGCCGCGACATCACGATCGGGGTGCCTGTGCTGCTCTTATGGCAAGGGCTCGAAGGCGGCGCGCTCATGCGCCGCCGTGCGGCGACCGACACCGATCGTACGCCATGACCGTCGAGCGGCTCGCGACGCCGCGCCCCGAAGGACGTTTCGGCGCGATCTATCCTTACGTGCTGCTTTCGGCCTGCATGCTGTTCTGGGCAGGAAATTGGGTGCTCGCCCGCGCCCTACGCGATTCGATGCCCCCGGTGGCGATGACTTTCTGGCGCTGGACCGTCGCGGCATTGGTGCTCGCGCCTTTCGCGGTGCCGCGCCTCGCCGGCAAGGGCGCGGTCCTGCGCCGCTCGTGGCCGCTGCTGCTGGCGCTCGCGGTGACCGGCGGTGCGATTTATCAGGTTGTGGTCTATTTCGGCTTGCGCCACACCGAGGCGGTCAACGCCGTGCTGCTCAATGCCGTCTCGCCCCTGACGATCGTGCTCGCCGCCTGGCTTGTAGATGGCGACAAGATCACGATGCGTCAGCTCTGGGGCACGCTGATCTCGCTGCTCGGGCTGATGGTCGTCCTCACGCGCGGGGACGCGACACATCTCCTCGGCTTGCGTTTCAGCGTTGGCGATCTCGCGATCCTCGCCGTGATGCCGCTCTGGGCGTTCTACACGGTGATGCTGCGGCGCCGGCCTATGGAGATCGATAATCTCAGCCTGATCTTCCTGCTCGGGGTATTCGGGAGCGGCGCCCTCGCGCCCGCTTATCTTTTCGAGACCGTCTACATCGAGGCGCCGCCGCTCACCTGGAGTACGGTCGCGGCGCCCCTTTATACGGGCTGCTTTGCGTCCGCCGCCGCCTATTGGTGCTGGAATCGCGGCGCCGAATTGGTCGGGTCCAACCGCGCCGGCTTCACGACATATCTGATGCCGGCTTTCACGACAGTGCTTGCGGTGCTGCTGCTCGACGAGGAAGTCCATCTCTTCCACATCATTGGTATCGTCACCATCCTCTTCGGTGTCTGGCTTTCGACGAGCCGCGGCCGAGTGCGACGCTAGCTCGGGGCTTCACGGCAGGATCGCAAACACCCGCGCTGGAAAGCCGGTGCCGTCCTTGATGTCGGGCCAGGTCACCGAGACCAGAGCGCCGGTCTCCGGCACCTGATCGAGATTGGCCAAGAGCTCGATCTGATAATGATCGATGCCGAGGATGTAGCTCTCGAGCGAGTAATCATCCTTGCTTGTCGCAATCCCCGGATCGGTGTCGGTCGTCTCATGCCCCGACGCCGTGATGTGCCGCGTCAGGTAAAGGTATTTGAGCGCTTCCATCGTCCAGCCGGGATAATGCGCGACGCCCTGCGCATCGGCATTCTGCATCCTCGCCTGGTCGGGCCAGCGCTTCGACCAATCCGTGCGCATCGCGACGAATGCGCCTTTCGGGATCGCGCCGTGCTTCGCCTCCCAAGCCTTCACGTCTTTCAGCATTAGTACGAAATCGGCGTTCTTGGCGACCTGGCGGTGCACATCGATCACGACGAGCGGCAGCAGCATCTGCTTGACTGGAATCTTGTCGGCCGTGCGCGCGCCCCTGTGGAAATGCACCGGCGGATCGAGATGCGTGCCCCATTGCCCGACATGGCAGAAGAGCTCGGCGCGGAACCCGTCCTTGTCGTAATCGTAGATCACCTTCCGCGTCATCGGATCGAAACCCTTCCAATGCGGGATGTCGGTGTCGAAGGGATGGGTGAGATCGACCCATTTATGCGTCTGCAGGGTGGTATAGAGATTCCAGAGCCCGTCGGCACGGGCGAGGCCCGGCGCCATCAAGCAAACAGCGATCGCCCATCCGAAACGCCTTTGCATTCCTCCCTCCTCATTTCTTGCCGAAACCGCCGCCACCTGGCGTCTCGATGACGAAAACGTCGCCACCGTTCATCGCCGCTGTCGCAGTACCGCCGAGCTCTTCGCGCCTGCCGTCGGCACGCTCGACCCAGTTGCGGCCGAGAGCACCCGCTTCGCCGCCCGCCATACCATGCGGCGCGACGCGGCGATGCGAGGAGAGGATGGCTGCCGTCATCGGCTCGAGGAAGCGCACACGCCGCACCGCGCCGTCGCCACCGCGCCATCGGCCTTGCCCGCCCGAGCCGCGCCGGATCGCGAAGCTTTCGAGCAGCACGGGAAAGCGCCATTCCAGCACTTCCGGATCGGTCAGCCGCGTATTGGTCATATGCGTATGCACGGCGGCCGTGCCGTCGAAGCCCGGCCCGGCGCCCGAGCCGCCGCACACCGTCTCGTAATATTGGTGCCGTTCATTGCCGAAGGTGAAATTGTTCATCGTGCCTTGCGCCGAGGCGAGCACGCCGAGCGCGCCGTAAAGCGCATCCGTGATCGCCTGCGAGGTCTCGACATTCCCGGCAACCACCGCGGCGGGATAGTGCGGCGCCAGCATCGAAGCTTCGGGAATGACGATCTTCAATGGTTTGAGGCAGCCGCCATTCAGCGGAATATCGTCATCGACGAGCGTGCGGAAGACATAGAGCACGGCGGCATAGCAGATCGCCGACGGCGCGTTGAAATTGGTCGGCAGCTGTGCGCTGGTTCCGGTAAAATCAATGAGCGCCTCGCGCTTAGCCCGATCGATCCCGACCCGCACGCAGATCTTTGCGCCACCGTCCATCTCATAGGTGAATCTGCCGCTCGCCAACCGGTCGATGACGCGGCGCACCGCTTCCTCAGCATTGTCCTGGACGTGGCGCATATAGGCTTCGACCGCCGCGCGGCCGAAATGCCGTACCATGCGGTGCAGCTCGGTTACGCCTTTGGCGCTTGCCGCGATCTGGGCTTTCAAATCGGCGATATTCTGCGCCGGATTGCGGGCCGGGTATCTCGCGCTTTGGAGCAGCGCGATTGTCTCGGCTTCGCGGAAACGCCCGGCATCGACGAGCAGGAAATCGTCGATCAGCACGCCTTCTTCCTCGACGGTGCGACTGTTGGGCGGCATCGAGCCCGGCGTGATGCCGCCGATATCGGCGTGGTGCCCGCGCGAGGCGACATAGAAGAGCGGCGGGGCGCGCCCGTCGTGATCCTTTTCGGCAAAAACCGGCGTGATCACGGTGACATCCGGCAGGTGCGTGCCGCCGTTATAGGGCGCGTTCAGTACGTAGACGTCGCCCGGGCGCATGTGGCGGCCGCTGCCGCCCTCTGGTTGTCCTGGGCCATGCGCGCGAATGATGGTGCGCACGCTTTCGCCCATCGAGCCGAGATGGACCGGGATATGCGGCGCATTGGCGACCAGCGATCCCGTGTGGTCGAAAAGCGCGCAGGAGAAATCGAGGCGCTCCTTGATGTTGACCGAATAAGCGGTGCTCTGCAGCGCCGTGCCCATCTGCTCGGCGATTGCCATGAAGAGATGGTTGAAGACTTCGAGCATCACCGGGTCGGCTTTGGTGCCCAAGGCGGTGCGGTCGGGCCGCTTGGCTGAGCGTTCAAGCACGAGATTGCGCCGCGCATCGACACGTGCCTGCCAGCCCGGTTCGACGATCGTCGTTGCGTTCGCCTCAATCACGATGGCCGGGCCGGCCAACGTTTCGCCCGGCCGGAGCTTCGCGCGGTCGTAGATCGCGGCTTGGAGCGAGGCGCCGCCGCTAAACATCGCTGTCTCGCTGGCCGGCGGCGCTTTGCCTGCTACCAAATCGGTGGCCGGCGTATCATCGACATCGCCGGCGCCGACGATCTCCACCGAGACCGCTTCGACGATCAGCGGCTTCTCTGGCATGACGAAGCCGAAACGCTGACGATGGGCGGTCTCGAAGCGCGCGCGAATAGCCGCGGCATCGCCGTATTCGACGGCGAGCGGCGCATCCGTTCCCTCGTATTTCACATGCGCGCGGCGGAGCGCCGTAATGTGCGCAGCGGCGACGCCTTCGGCCGCCATCGCGGCCTCACCTTCCGCCGCAAGATCATCGAGCGTACGGGTAAGCGATTGCACGAGCGCTTCCGCGAGCGGTTGCTCCACCGCATGCTCCCTGATCGCGCGCCGGTCGGCGACGCCAATGCCGTATGCCGACAGCACGCCGGCCAGCGGATGAACGAAGATGCGCTCGATGCCGAGCGCGTCGGCAACGCCGCAAGCATGTTGGCCGCCGGCGCCGCCGAAACAGCAGAGCGTGTATTCGGTCACATCGTAGCCGCGCTCGATCGAGATCTGCTTGATCGCATTCGCCATGGTCGCGTTGGCGATGGCAACGAACCCTTCGGCGACTTGGACCGGGCTGCGGCGATCACCGGTCGCCGCCGCGATCTCCTCGGCAAACGCGGTGAATTTCTGCTCGACCACGGCGCGATCGAGCGGTTGATCGCCGTTCGGCCCGAAGATCGCGGGAAAATGCTCGGGCCTGAGCTTGCCGAGCATCAGATTGCAGTCAGTGATGGTGGGCGGCCCGCCCCGGCGATAGCAGGCAGGGCCGGGATCGGCTCCGGCCGATTCCGGGCCGACGCGATAGCGCGTGCCATCGAAGCGGCAGATCGAGCCGCCGCCCGCCGCGACGGTATTGATCGCCAGCATCGGCGCGCGCAGCTTCACGCCGGCGATCACCGTCTCGGCTTTGCGCTCGAATTCGCCGGCGTAGTGGGACACATCGGTCGAGGTGCCGCCCATGTCGAAGGCTATAACCTTATCGAAACCTGCGCCCTCCGCGCTGCGCGCGGCGCCGACGATACCGCCCGCCGGGCCCGACAGGATCGCATCCTTGCCGGCGAAGCGCTGCGCATCGGCGAGGCCGCCATTCGATTGCATGAAAAGCAGCCGCACATCGCCGACTTCGTCCGCGACCTGATCGACATAGCGTCTGAGGATCGGCGAGAGATAAGCATCGACGACGCTCGTGTCGCCGCGGCTCACCAGCTTCATCAGCGGGCTGACCGCATGGCTCGCCGAGACCTGGGTGAAGCCGACGGCGCGGGCCAGCGCCGCCGCCTGCTGCTCATGCGCGGGGTAGCGATAGCCATGCATGAGGACGATCGCGACCGCGCGAATGCCGGCATCGAATGCGGCCTGCAGATCCCGGCGTAGCGCCGCCGCATCGAGAGGCTCGAGCACCGCGCCTTGCGCGCCGATCCGTTCTCGGACCTCGATTACACACTCATAGAGCTGTTCCGGCAGCACGATCTGCCGCGCGAACAGAAGCGGCCGGTTCTGATAGCCGATGCGCAGCGCATCGCCGAAGCCGCGCGTGATCACCAGTGCGGTGCGCTCGCCCTTGTGCTCGAGCAGCGCGTTGGTCGCGACCGTCGTCCCCATCTTGACGGCCTCGATCGCCGTCGCCGGCAGCTTTGCGCCCTGCGCCACGCCCAATATCTGACGAATGCCCTCGATCGCCGCGTCGCGATAACGGCCCGGATTGTCGGACAGCAGCTTTTCCGCGACGAGCCCGCCGTCGGGCGAGCGCGCGACGATATCGGTGAAGGTACCGCCGCGATCGATCCAGAACTGCCAGCCGCGCGCTTTGCCGTCCATGCACCTCACTCATGAGCGCGGCGCGGGGAGGGCGTCAAGCCGGCTTAGGCGGCGTGGTCGTATTCCTGGTCGATATCCTTGTTGGTGTAGTCCTTCATCATCGCGACGGCGATGATCGTCACCACCGCGTTGAAGAGGATATAGAGCGCGATCGACGTGCCCGATTGATAGTAGGCGAACAGTGCGGTCGCGATGAAGGGTGCCGGACCGCCCGCGATCACCGAGGCAAGCTGATAGCCAAGCGACGCGCCGCTATAGCGCAGCCGGCCGGTGAAGCTTTCGGCGATAAGCGCGGCCTGCGGCCCGTACTGCATGTCATGCGGGATGAGCGACAGAACGATCGCGAAGAAGATCATCGCCGACGACATGGTGTCGAGCATGCCAAAATAGACAAAGCCGAAGATGCCCATCGTTACCGCGCCGATGAGGTACATCTTTTTCCGGCCAATACGATCCGAGATATAGCCCGAGAGCGGGATGGTGATGAACGAGAGGCAAGCGCCGACGAGCACTGCCGTCAGCAACAGATCGCGCGAGACATGCAGCGTCCCCGTGCCATAAGCGAAGATGAAAGCGGTGAAGATGTAGAACGGCGCTTGCTCGGACATGCGCGCGAGCGCGCTGAGGAGAATCTCCTTGGGATGTCTTTTGAACACCTCAATGATGGGCGTGCGTTCGACCTTGTTCTCTTTGACGAGGCGCTGGAATAGTGGCGTCTCGGTGATCCCGAGCCGGATCCAAAGGCCGATGCCAACGAGGATGATGCTGAGGATGAAGGGCACGCGCCAGCCCCAGCTGAGGAACGCATCGCCCGACATCTGGCTGAAAGCGAGCACCGCGAGGTTGGCAAGGAAGAGACCCGCCGGGACACCGAATTGCGGCCAGGAAGCGACGAGGCCGCGCTGGCCGCTATGCCGCGCCCATTCCATCGAGATCAGCACCGAGCCGCCCCATTCACCGCCGACGCCGATTCCTTGCAGCGTGCGCAGCAAGGTCAGGATGATCGCGCCCCAGATGCCGATCGACTCATAACTGGGCACGAAAGCGACGAGGAATGTGGCGAGACCCATCAGCATGAGGGTGGCGATGAGCGTCGATTTGCGGCCAATGCGATCGCCGTAATGGCCGAAGATCGCCGCACCGACCGGCCGTGCCACGAAGCCGACCGCGTAGACGGCAAAAGCGTTCAGCGTCGCGACCAGCGGATCGGAGTTCGGGAAGAACAATTTGCCGAACACCAATCCCGTCGCCGTGCCATAGACGAAGAAATCGTACCATTCGATGGTCGTCCCGACGGTTGCCGCGATAACTGCGCGGCGCAGCTGTGCGCTATGCTCGGCTTCCGAAAGCGTGCCAGCGACCGTGGTCGTAGCCATGGTGTCCTCCGCGTTCTCCCGATGACGGCCTATTTGCGGCCGACGCGGCGTCTCATGGCCGCTATACCTCAGACCTTACCTGCGCTGAACCTTGCACCGCAAGGTTGACGCGCGGCCGTGCTTTCACGCGTCGTACTCCTCGGCGATGTCCTTGCCGGTGTAATCCTTCAGCAGCGCAGTCGCGATCACCGTGACGATGCAGCACAGCGCCATATAAATCGCGATCGAAAGGCCGGAATGGTAGATGCCGAAGAGCCAGGTCGCGATCAGCGGCGCAGGGCCGCCGGCGATGATCGAGGCGAGCTGATAGCCCAACGAGGCGCCGCTATAGCGCAGGCGCGGCGTGAACGCCTCGGCGATCAGCGCGGCTTGCGGTCCATATTGGAAATCATGCGCGATCAGCGATGCCGCCACCGCGACGAAGATCCAGATCGTTGACATCGTATCGAGCAGGCCGAAATAGACGAAGCCGTAGAGTCCGGTCGCGATGGCGCCGAGGATGTAGGTCTTCTTACGGCCGAAGAGGTCGGACACATGCCCAGCAAGCGGCGTCGTGACAAAGGAAATGGCGGACGCGACCAGCACGGCGGTCAGCATCAGATCGCGCGACGCGTGCAGCGTGCCGGTGCCATAGGCGATGATGAAAGCGGTGAAGATGTAATACGGTGCCTGCTGTCCCATGCGCGCGAAGGCCGTCAGCAGAATCTCGGCCGGCTGCTTCTTGATCACCTCGAGGAAAGGCGCGCGCTCGATCTTCTTCTGCTCGACAAGGCGGCGAAAGGTCGGCGTCTCGTTGATACCAAGCCGGATCCAGAGACCGATTCCGACCAGGACGATGCTGAGGAGGAACGGCACGCGCCACCCCCAGGTGAGGAACCCATCGCCCGACATCGCGCTCGCTGCCAAGACAACGAGATTGGCGATGAACAGGCCTGCCGGGACGCCGAATTGCGGCCAGGAAGCGATGAAGCCGCGCTGACCGTTGTGCCGCGCCCATTCCATCGCCAGGAGGACCGAGCCGCCCCATTCGCCGCCGACACCGATGCCCTGCAGGAAACGCAGCAGCGTCAGAATGATCGCGCCCCAAATGCCGATCACGGCATAGCCCGGCACGAAAGCGACCAGGAAGGTCGCGATGCCCATCAGCATCAAGGTCGCGATCAGGGTCGATTTCCGGCCGATACGATCGCCGTAATGGCCGAAGATCGCCGCGCCGATCGGTCGCGAAAGGAAGCCGACAAAATAGATCAGGAAGGCGTTGAGCGTCCCGACAAGCGGATCGTCGTTCGGGAAATAGAGCTTGGCGAAAACCAAGCCAGTGACAGAGCTGTAAAGGAAGAAATCGTACCATTCGATCGTCGTGCCGACGGTCGAGGCGATGACGGCGCGCCGAAGCTCACTTGCATGAGCGGCACCTGAAAGCGGACCAATGGCCGTTGTCGCCATGGCGTTTTCTCCCTCGCGTTCGCTTTACCCGCCGCTTATGCGGCGCGATTTCGCCGGGAGAGTACCGCTGCCGTGCGGAAATGGGCAAGCCGCCCGCTTCATTCGGTAAAACGCTGTTCTCGCCAATTTGATCAGCGACAGCGCGATCGGCCAGCAGGGTGCCTAGCGGCCCTGGAAGGCCGGCTTGCGCTTTTCGGCGAAAGCCCTGCGGCCTTCGGCGAAATCCTCGCTCTCCATGCAGCGCTTGGCGATGGCATCGCATTTGGCGCGATCGATATCGCCGCGCGGCTTCATCAGCTCAGCAATGATGCTTTTCGACGCGGCGATCGAAAGCGGCGCGTTCTCGGCCATCGTCGCGCAATAGGAGCGCGTGAAGGCTTCGAGCTCGGCTTCGGGCGGCGCGCGGTTGACGAGGCCCATCGCCTGCGCCTCGACGCCGCTGAATTGCCGCGCCGTGAACAGCATCTCGCGTGTGAAAGCCGGACCGATCAGATCGAGCACCTTCTGCACACCCGATAGCGTATAGGCGATGCCGAGCTTCGCTGCCGGAATGCCGAGCCGCGCCGTGTCTGCCGCGACGCGCATATCGGTATGGAGCGCGACCAGGAGCCCACCGCCGAGGCAATAGCCGCGGATCATGGCGATGGTCGGCTTCGTGCAATGCTCGAGCCGATCGAGCGCGCTGCGCATATTGTCGCTGTCGCTCTTGCCGATTTGGGCCGAGCCCAAACGTTCCTCGAAGCGGTTGATATCGGCACCCGAGATGAAAGCCTTCTCGCCCGCGCCTTTCAGCACCACGACGCGCACCGCCGGATCCTTCTCGAAATGATTGAGGATGGTGGGAATCGCCGCCCACATGTCGGGCGCCATCGCATTGAGCTTTGCGGGATTGTTGAACACCATCCAGCCGATCGGCCCATCGATCTCGGCGATCATGCGTTCGGTCGGCGAAATCATGCGTTCATCTCCTTATTCGCGACTGGGCGGAAAATAGAGGACGTCCCGGTCGCGCTCAATGCGAATGCCGGTGGTGCAAATCGGGGTAATGCGGATGGCGATGGACGAGCCGCGCATGCGAATGAACATGCGTATGCGGCTCGCCCGCGGGATCGCCCGCCGCATGCGCGTGATGATGGTGCAGATCGTGCACATGGCGATGCTCGTGCTCGAGCGCCTCGTGCGTGTGCGCGTGCTCGTGCCGCTCGGCAAGATGCAGATAGAGACCGATCGCCATCAGAGCGCCGGCGGCGATCAGCGAGATCGTCACGGGCTCGCTGAACATCAGCAGCGCGATCACCGCGCCGATGAAGGGCGACACCGAGTAGTAGGCGGCGGTGCGCGCCGTGCCGAGCGCGCGCAGCGCCGCGATATAGACCGTGAGGCTGACGCCGTAGCCGAAAAAGCCGAGCACCGCTGCTGCTGCAATTGCCCAGAGCGGCGGCCACTCGACTTGCAGCGCTAACGCGAGCGCGACATTGAGGGCGCCGGCGGCGAGCCCTTTGATCATGGCGATCTGCAGCGGATCAGAGGCCGAGATCTTGCGCGTCAGATTGCTGTCGATCGCCCAACCGAGGCACGCGACAACCACCGCTGCGGCGCTCCAACCGATCGCATCGACATGGCCCTGCCATGAGAGCAGCCCTGCGCCGAACAGGATCGCCACCGCGCCGATGGCAATGCGGCTGTCGACATTCTCGCGGAACACCATCCAGGCGATCGCAATGGTGAAAACACCTTCGAGGTTGAGCAGGAGCGAGGCGGTCGAGGCCGGCGTCCGTGTCAGTCCGATCATGAGCAAAATCGGGGCAATAACGCCGCCAGCGAGGATCAGCCCCGCAAGCCACGGCAGATCGGCGCGGCGCAGCGGCGCCTCGGTCGAGCCGCCGCCGGTCGCGCGCCGCGTGAGCTCGAACACCAGCAGCCCGCCACCCGAACCGAGGTAGAGCAGCCCCGCCAGAAGCCAGGGCGAGATATCGCCGAGCAATAGCTTCGAAAGCGGCGTCGTGACGCCGAACAGCAGCGCCGACAGGAGAGCCAGCACCGCGCCCGAGCGATTGAAGCCGTGATGATGAGCGTGGCTATTCCCAGCTGGCGGGCCGTCATGCATGCCGCGAGCATAGGGCGCAAGCCGTGCTCCGTGCTATGGAAGGGAATGCAAATCGCCGAACGCCCCTCGCCGAATTTCGACGCGCGCCCCGGCGATGGCCGCGTCGACATGCTGGTGCTGCATTACACGGGCATGCGAACGGCTCAAGAGGCGCTCACCCGGCTCTGCGATCCCGCCGCCAAGGTCAGCGCGCATTACCTGATCGACGAGGACGGCGGCGTGACGCGGCTCGTTGCCGAGGAAAAACGCGCTTGGCATGCTGGGATCTCGTCCTGGCGCGGCCGCAGCGACATCAACGGCGCCTCGATCGGCATCGAACTCGTCAATCCCGGCCATGAATTCGGCTATCGCAGCTTTCCCGAGCCGCAAATGGTGGCGCTCGAGGCGTTGGCACGTGGGATTCTCAGCCGGCATCCGATTGCGGCACGAAACGTCATCGGCCATTCCGATGTTGCGCCGCTGCGCAAGCAGGATCCCGGCGAGCTCTTCGATTGGCCGCGCCTCGCCCGCGCTGGCCTCGGCCTATGGCCCAATTTCGCCGGCCAAGCAGCGGCGGCAGCACCGCTAGCCTTGCGCGAAATCCAATCGGAACTCGCCGCAATTGGGTATTTCTGCCCGCAAAGCGGCGCGCAAGATGCGGCAACCACCGCCGCGATCCTCGCCTTTCAGCGCCATTTCCGGCCGGAACGCTGTGATGGCGTGCTCGATATCGAGACGAGCCGGCGAATTGCCATCTGCGCGGGAGGTATTATCTGACCTTCTTCGCGAGTCTGGCATTTGACTTGGGCGGAAACCCAGGTCTCTATCGCTGCGCCAGACGGCCGGATGGCTGCCTTCGCCATGAGGCGGGGGAGGAAAGTCCGGGCTCCATGGAAGCACGGTGCCGGGTAACGCCCGGCGGGGGCGACCCCAGGGAAAGTGCCACAGAAACACACCGCCAACCCCCGCGCGGCGCTTGCGTCGCGATGGGGCGGCAAGGGTGAAATGGTGCGGTAAGAGCGCACCGCGCGGCCGGTAACGGTGGCGGCAGGGCAAACCCCACCGGGAGCAAGACCAAGTAGGGATGGCAGAACCTTCGGGTTCGAGCGGGTTTCCGCGCCGCCATCCGGGTCGGTCGCGTGAGGCGCCCCGGCAACGGGCGTCCCAGATGAATGGCCATCCCCTGTCCTCGCGGCAGGGACAGAACCCGGCTTACAGGCCGTCTGGCACCCCCTTCGCTCTCCTCAAGCGTTTGTACGCAGCCCGCGTATATCAAAACAAAACAAGAACGGCGCTTGATTTGGGCCATTACTCGGACCGCTGCGAAATTATCCACCGAATTCAGGCTAAGTCCCGATTTTTCATCGGTTTTTACTAGGTAAACGTTTGACAGCCCATGATTTCCCATGCTATCCCAATTAGTCCCAATTCATGGAGGCGCGCGCAGGGCGGCGTGCGTGCGGTTTCCCGGGACGGGGTCGGTAGTCGCGGGCGTGTTTGGGGATCCTGCGTTGGCGCTGTTTTCTTCGACTTATTTCAACAAGATAGACCGCAAGGGGCGGGTTTCTGTCCCGGCGGCCTTTCGCGCTGCCCTGAACGGCCAAACCTTCTCCGGGATCGTCGTCTTCCCCTCGCCGAAACTGCAGGCGCTCGACGCCGGGGGTTACGACCGGCTCGAAGACATCGCCAAGAGCCTCGACGAGCTGCCCGAATTCTCGGATGAGCATGAAGCGCTGCGCGCGGTCTTAGGCGAAGCCGAGCAACTTCCGTTCGATGGCGAAGGCCGCGTCATCCTTTCCCAAGCGCTGATCGAGCATGCCGGGATCGGCGAGCAAGTGGCGTTCGTCGGCGCCGGCCGCAGTTTCCAAATCTGGGAGCCGGCGCGCTTTCAGCAGCACCGCGAAGAGATGCGCGATCGCGTCCGCCAACGCGGCTTCACGCTGCCACCGCGGAGCCCGGCGAAGTGAAGCAGCCCGGCGCGCATATCCCCGTCCTGCTCGCCGAAGTGATCGCCGCGTTGAAGCCCCATGACAACGGCCTCTATCTCGACGGCACTTTCGGCGCCGGCGGCTATAGCGAAGCGATGCTGCGCAGCGCCGCTTGCCGCGTCGTCGCGCTCGATCGCGATCCCGCCGCCGTCGCGCGCGGCGACGATCTGGCGAAACTCTATGCCGGCCGCCTCACGTTAATCGAAGGCCGCTTCTCGGAGATGGAACGGCTGATCACGCCGAACGGCGCTGCCCCGCTCGCGGGCGTTGCGCTCGATCTTGGTGTTTCCTCAACGCAGCTCGACAATCCGGCGCGCGGCTTCTCCTTCCGCACCGACGGACCGCTCGACATGCGCATGGGACGCGATGGCCGCAGCGCCGCCGATCTCGTCAACACCGCCGATGAAGCCGAACTCGCATCCCTCATTCGCGACTATGGCGAAGAGCGCTTTGCGCGCCGCATCGCCCGCGCGATCATCGCCGCCCGGCCGCTCAGCCGGACTAGCGAGCTTGCCGTCGCGATCCGCAGCGTCGTGCCCGAGACAGGGGGCATCGATCCGGCCACCCGCACCTTCCAAGCGCTGCGTATCGCCGTGAATGACGAGCTCGACGAGCTGGATCGCGGCCTTGCCGCTGCCGAGCGGCTGCTTGAGCCAGGTGGACGGCTCGCCGTTGTTGCCTTCCACTCGCTCGAAGACCGGCGCGTCAAGGATTTCCTACGCCGCCGCAGCACCGATGCGCCAAAAGCCAGCCGGCATGCACCGGCGACGCGTGGCCCTGCGCCCAGCTTCCGCCTTCTCACCCGCAAGCCGGTCGCGCCGAGCGCCAACGAAATCGCGCGCAATCCCCGCGCGCGATCCGCTCGCCTCCGCGCCGCCGAGCGCACCGACGCGCCAGCCTGGGAGATCGCGGCATGAGTGTGATCCGTCCGGGAACGATCGTCTGGTTCTGCGTCGTCGTCGCTGTCGGCTATGCGATGTTTCAGGTGAAATACGAAGTGATGCAGCAAGAGCAGACGCTCGCCGGCATCAACAAACAGATCGCCGATGACCGCGACCAGATCCGCGTCCTCAACGCGGAATGGAGCTATCTCACACGTCCGGCCCGCATCGAGGAACTCAGCGCCCGCTTCCTCCATCTGGGTAGCTTGAACTCGATACAGATCCTGCCGCCGAGTGCCGTCCCCGAGCGCGCCGATGCTGGCGCGCCGCTCGCCGCTTCGCCTCCCGCCCCATCTACTACCGCCGCGGCACCGCATCTTGCCGCAGTTACGTCGAGGTCCCAGCCATGAGCACCTCTTCGCCGCGCGATCCGAATCCCTGTCGCCCGCGCCATTTCCGCCCCGGCCCCTGCGGTCCCGAGCCGCAGGAAGGTCCTACCACGCAATGGATCGAGACCAGCCGCACGCGGCTCATCATCGCCGGCGCGCTGATGGCCTTGGCTTTCGTCGTGATCTCGGGCCGCCTCGTCGAAATCTCGAGCTTGAAGGCTGGTGATGCCCGCGTGGCGCATGTCAGCACCCCGGCGCGCGTCGAGACCAGTCGCGCGGATATCACCGACCGCAATGGCGTCCTGCTGGCGACGACATTGAAGGCGCCTTCACTGTATGCCGATCCCAAGACAATGGCCGATGCGCGGATCGATACGCGCGCGGCCGCGCGGAAGATCGTTCAGGTCCTGCCCGATCTCAACGAAGCCGAGGTCTATGCCAAGCTCGCGTCCGAGAAGAGCTTCGTCTGGCTGAAGCGGCAGCTGACACCGCGTCAGATGGCGGCGGTGAATGCGCTCGGCATCCCCGGTCTCGATTTCCAGGACGAAGAGAAGCGCCTCTATCCGCAAGGCCGAACCTTCGCGCATGTCGTCGGCTATGCCGGCGTCGACAACAAGGGCCTCGGCGGCATCGAGCGCAGCTTTGACGAAGCGCTGCGCAGCCGACACCAGCCGCTGCAACTCTCGGTCGATCTGCGCGTCCAATCGATCCTTCGCGCCGAGATTGCCAAGCAGATAACCGAGTTCCGCGCCGTCGGTGGCAGCGGTATCGTCATGAACGTCAATACCGGCGAAGTCCTCGCCTTGGTGTCGCTGCCGGATTTCGACCCGAACGACCCGGGCGCCACGCCGCCCGAGAATCTGTTCGACCGCGTCACGCTCGGTACCTACGAGATCGGCTCCGTCTTCAAGATCTTCACCGTCGCGATGGCGCTTGACGATCACGTCACCTCACTCGCCGGCGGCTACGACGCGAGCCATCCGATCAAGATCGATCGCTTCACCATTCATGACGATCACGCGCAGAATCGCTGGCTCTCGGTGCCCGAGATCTTCATGTACTCATCGAACATCGGCGCGGCGAAGATGGCGGTCGATGTCGGCGCCGACCGCCAGCGCGATTTTCTCGGCAAGCTCGGCTTGCTGAAAGCACCGAACTTTGAGTTACCCGAGATCGCGGCGCCGCAAGTGCCCGACACCTGGCGGCCGGTCAATGTCATGACCATCGGTTTCGGCCATGGCATCTCGGTGAGCCCGCTGCAAATCGCGAGCGCGGTCAGCACGGTGGTCAATGGCGGCACGATGCATCGCGCGACGATCATCAAGCGACCCGAGGACGAACCCGTCGGGGGCCGGCAAGTGATGTCGGAGGCGACCTCGATCGAGATGCGCAAGCTGCTGCGTCTCGTTGTCGAAAAAGGCACCGGCAAACTCGCCGAAGCGCCCGGCTATCTCGTCGGTGGCAAGACCGGGACGGCCGAGAAGGTCTCCGGCAAGCATTACAGCACACATTCGCTGATCTCGTCTTTCGCCGGCGTCTTCCCAGTGAACGATCCGCGCTATTTCATCATGATCTCGATCGACGAGCCGCATGGCGACAAGCAGTCCTTCGGCTATGCGACGGGCGGCTGGGTCGCGGCACCCGGTGTCTCGCGCAGCGTTGAACGAATGGCGTCGCTGCTCGGAATTCAACCGGTCGACGAAGATTCGCCCGAAATTCGCCGTTCTTTGATGGTCGGCTTGCCGTCACCGTCGGGGCGGAAATTTGCGTCTAACTGAGATCATGGACGGGGGAGCTGCCCTCCGCCTTCCCGCCGGGGTACCCGAACCGGACATCACCGGCTTGACCGCCGACAGCCGCGCCGTGCAGCGCGGCTTCCTCTTTGCTGCTTTGCCTGGGACGAAGCTCGACGGCAAGCGCTTCATAACCGACGCTCTGGCGCGCGGCGCAACGGCGCTGCTGCTCGAGGATGCAAGCGGCGTCGATATGGCCGTGCCACTCGTCACCGACTCCAATCCACGCCGGCAATTCGCGAAAATGGCGGCGTCGTTCTACGCGCCGCAGCCCAAGACAGTCGCCGCCGTCACCGGCACCAATGGCAAGACCTCAGTGACAGTGTTCCTGCGCCAGATTTGGGCCGCGCTCGGCCATAAAGCGGCAAGCCTCGGCACGATTGGACTCTTCGCGCCCGGCATCGAGCAGCCGGGCAGCCTCACCACGCCCGATCCCGTCGCTTTGCATCGCGATCTCGGCATGCTGGCAAAAGCCGGCATTGATCACGTCGCGCTCGAAGCCTCGAGCCACGGGCTCGATCAGTTCCGACTCGACGGGCTCGCGCTCAGCGCCGCCGCCTTCACCAACCTCACCCGCGATCACCTCGATTACCACGTGGATATGGAGGCATATTTCTCGGCCAAGGCGCGGCTCTTCACCGAGCTGCTGCCGGCAAGCGGGACTGCCGTCTTCAATATCGACGCCGCGCAAACCGCGCGGCTATCGCGCCTGTGCCAAGGCCGCGGCCAGCGCATCATCACCTATGGCCGCAATCCGGCCTCGGATATCTGGCTCTCCGACGCCATTCCCGAAGGCCTCGGCCAGCGCATCACTTTCTCCGGCTTCGGCGAGAAGCGCACGATTTGGATTCCACTGCTCGGCGCGTTCCAGGCGTGGAACGCGCTCTGCGCCGTCGGACTCGCGATCGCTTGCGGCGCCCCGGCGAGCGCCGCTTTCGACGCGGTCGGCAAGCTGACCGGCGTTCCCGGCCGCATGCAACGCATCGGCGACGTACCGGTGATCGTCGATTATGCGCACACGCCCGACGCGCTGCAGACCGCGCTGACCGCGCTGCGTCCGTTCACCTCTGGCAAGCTGATCGTGATCTTCGGCTGCGGCGGCGATCGCGATCCCGGCAAGCGCCCGCAAATGGGCGCGATCGCCGAGCAACTCGCCGATGCGGTCATCATCACAGACGACAATCCCCGCAGCGAGAATCCCGCTGCGATCCGCCGGGCTGTCCTCGCCGCCGCCCCCAAGGCGCAAGAGATCGGCGATCGCGCCGAGGCGATCCGCGCCGCGATCAAGATGCTGCATCCCGGCGATCTCCTGCTCCTCGCCGGCAAAGGCCATGAGCGCGGCCAGATCATCGGCGACAAGACGCTGCCTTTCGACGACGCCGCGATGGTGCGCGCCATTCTCGCGGAGGCCGGCGAATGACGGCGCTCTGGACATCGCAAGACGCCGCGGCGGCGACCGGCGGCCACAATAGCGGCGGCGCCTGGCAAGCGAATGGCGTGTCGATCGACAGCCGCACCGTCGCTGCCGGCGATCTTTTTGTCGCGCTCGCGGGACCGAAATTCGACGGCCACGATTTTGTTGCTGGCGCTTTGGCCCGCGGCAGCGCTGCGGCCGTTGTGGCAAAACAGCCGGCGAAAGTCGACGCCCAAGCGAACCTGCTGCTGGTTGCGGATACGCAGACCGCGCTCGAAGCGCTCGGCGGCGCCGCGCGCGCACGGGCGCGAGGCCGCATCATCGCGATCACCGGCAGCGTCGGAAAGACCGGCACCAAGGAAGCGCTAAAGACCGTGCTCGCTGCGCAAGCGCGCGCTTTCGCTTCCTCAGGCAGTCTCAACAATCATTGGGGCGTGCCGCTGTCTTTATCGCGCATGCCGGCCGATAGCGATTACGGGATCTTCGAGCTCGGCATGAATCACCCAGGCGAGATCAATGCGCTGACCCGCATGGTCCGGCCCCATGTCGCCGTGATCACCACGATCGAGCCGGCGCATCTCGGCTTCTTCCCGTCGGTCGAAGCGATCGCCGACGCCAAGGCGGAGATTTTCCGCGGTGTCGAGCGCGGCGGCGCGGCCATCCTCAATCGCGATAATCCGCATTACGCGCGTCTCGCCAAGGCGGCGCACGATTGCGGCATTGCCGATGTCATTGGCTTTGGCGCGCATCGCGAGGCTGCGGTGCGGCTCATCGATTGCGCGCTGCGGGACAATGACAGCACCGTCAGCGCCAAAGTCATGGGCGAGGCGATCGACTACACGATCGGCATCGCCGGTAAGCACTGGATCATGAATAGCCTCGCCGTGCTCGCCGCCGTGCGCGCGGCCGGCGGCGATATCAGAGCGGCCGCAATGGCGCTGGCCAAGCTCGCGCCGCTCTCGGGCCGCGGCGAGCGCCATCGCGTCGCGATCGCCGGCGGCGCCTTCACGCTGATCGACGAGAGTTACAATGCGAGCCCCGCTTCGATGCGCGCGGCTTTCGCCGTGCTCGGCGGCACGAAGCCTGAAGCGGCCGGCCGGCGCGTCGCCGTGCTCGGCGACATGCTCGAGCTCGGCGCCGAATCGCAACGCCTTCACGCTGCGCTGGCGGCCCCGCTGATCGATTGTGGCGCTGACCTCGTCTTTACGCTTGGCGATGAGATGCGTGCGCTCGACAAGGCGCTGCCCACAGCAAAGCGCGGCGGCCATGCCAGCAGCATCGGCGATCTCGCGCTCCTGCTCGGCGAGCGCCTGCACGCCGGCGATGTCGTCACGGTCAAAGGCTCGCATGGCAGCAAGCTCTACGAGCTGGTCGCGAACTTGCTCGCCTCGCCCTCCGCCAAGTCTGAGCCCGCAACATCGAAGGCGAGGGCTTAGCGCATGCTCTATCATCTTTTCGCCGGTCTCGCCGACAAATTCGAGCCGTTCAACCTCTTCCGCTATCTGACCTTCCGAACGGCCGGTGCGATCGTGACGGCGCTGATCATCAGCTTCATCTGCGGCCGGCCGCTCATCACCTGGCTGCGCGCGGTGCAGCGCGAAGGTCAGCCGATCCGCATCGATGGTCCGGAGAGCCATCTGCTGACCAAGAAGGGCACGCCGACCATGGGAGGCGCGTTGATCCTTTTGGCGATCATCAGCTCGACCTTGCTCTGGGCCGATCTCACCAACCGTTTCGTCTGGATTACGCTCGGCGTGACGATCGGCTTCGGCGCGATCGGCTTCCTCGATGATTACCGCAAGCTCGCAAACCGCTCGCATAAGGGCGTGCCCGGCAAGATCCGGCTGATCGGCGAGATCGGCATCGCGACGCTGGCGGTGCTGGGCGTCATGGTGATTACGCGCGCGCCACTTGCGACCGGCCTCACACTGCCATTCCTCAAATCGGTGCTGATCCCGCTCGGCTGGTTTTTTCTACCGGTCGGCGTCTTCGTCGTCGCGGGCGCCTCGAATGCGGTCAATCTCACCGACGGTCTCGACGGG
>DATNGE010000164.1:0-5868 GCA_035606035.1 Allostellaceae bacterium | reverse complement strand
AACTCTAAGCTTTCGAGTATTCGTCGCGCAGCCGCACCCAAGACATGGCGTGCGCCAGCCCCTCCTCGTCGCGGCCCTTGGGCACGATATCGAGATAGTGATAGGCACCGTTGAGCATGTCGAGGCCGCGCGAATAGGTCGAATAAGTGTGATAGAGCGCGCCGGACTCATCCTTGGCGAAGACGCTCAATCCCGGCGCGTCTTCCATAGGGAAGTGGATCGTGCCGTAATTGTAATTCTTGTCGGTCCGTTTCGTCTCGTCGGGCGTGAAGCTGACGCCGAGATCGCGGTTAAAGGCGCTGTCCGCGCCGCAGGACACCCATTCGAAGCTCCAGCCCATGCGTTTCTTGAACGCCGCGAGCTTTTCGATTGGTGCGCGCGAGATCGCCGCGAGATTGGTGTCGCGCGCATTGAGATGGACGATCGCGCGCTCGAAATTATCCGCCCAGAAGGAGCAGCTTTTGCAGGCGGCGTTCCAATCGGGGTGGAACATCAGGTGGTAAACGATGAGCTGCGAGCGGCCGCGAAAGAGAGCCGAAAGCTGCACTTCGCCCTGCGGGCCGGCAAAGCTGTAGTCCTCGACCCTCTCCCACGGCAGCGCGCGCCGCGCCGCGCTCAACCGGTCGCGTGCCTGCGTGAAGGATTTCTCCTCGGCGAGCAGCCGCTTGCGCGCCGCGAGCCATTCTTCATGCGAGACGGTTTGATGCGCGGTCATCGGCGGTCTCCTTCAGCCTTTCGCCTGACGCGCCGGAGGCGGCGGCGGGATCGTATTCTTGAAGCTCGGCCGCTGCGCGTTGCGCTCGTAGTAAGCAGCGAGCGATTTAGCGCCGGCGAGAGCCTCGGCGCCTTCCGGGAACATCTTCACGTAATAGAGGATCACCATCAGATTGATGTCGGCGAAGCCGAAGCGATCGCCGGCGAGATAGCCGGTCGGCGCGACCGCTTTGTCGAGAATGCCGATCTGTTCCATCAGCGCCGGCAAGGCGCCGTCGATTGCCGCGCGGTTGGGAGAGCCGTCCGCCGTCTTCGGGAAGAAATAGCCGAAGAGATAGGTTCGGATCATCACCGGGTCGACCATCGTATTGACCATCGAGACCCATTGCTCGGCGCGAGCGCGCTCGCGCGGACCACTCGGGAAAAGCGGCGGACCATCGAAGCTGCGATCGATGTAATCGGCGATGGCTTTCGATTCGCAGAGCTCGAAATCGCCGTGGCGCAGCGCCGGGATCTTGCCGAACGGATGGATTGCCAGCACCTCGGGCGAATGCGGCGGCACCGGAATCAGCTCGTAGGGCACGCCCTTTTCCTCACACGCCATGCGGACAGCGCGGGTGAAGCTCGAGGGCGCAAAGCCGAGAATTTGAACTGTGGCCATGATCATTTCCTCCTTTTCCCTTAAGCCGCGAAGGTGCGGTTGAGCTTGTCGAGCGTCGAATTCCAGCCGCGGCCATGCTGATCGCGCGATTCCGCGGTCTCGAATTCTTTCTGCAGGATGGTGAGCTTGGTGCCGCCGGGTGCGGCGGCGAAAGTGATCGTCACCTCGGTTTCGTAGCCGCGCGCGCCTTTCTCGTCATCCCAGGCCCAGGTGAAGACCAGGCGGCGCGGCACTTCAATGGCGCGATAGGTGCCGCCGACAGTCATATTCTTGCCGTCGCGCGAATGCATCGTGGTGCGCCACACGCCGCCGATGCGGACATCGAGCTTATGTGCCGTCGAGTTCATGTTTTCGGGTCCCCACCAAGTCGCAAAGAGCTGGGGATCGGTGAAATATTGAAAGACCCTTTCGGGCGGCGCCGCGATCAGTCGTTCGATGCGCAGTTCCTTGTCGCTCATCATTGCCTCCGTTTCGGATTCTCAGCGGCGATGGCGGCTTCAAGCCGATCCAGGGCCGCATCCCAATGGGCGCGCTGCCGCGCCACCCAATCCTCGACCGGCGCCAGCGCCTGCGGCCGTGCGCGAATCATGCGTTTTTGAGCCTCCGCGCGGCGCTCGATGAGGCCGGCGGCTTCGAGCACACGGAGATGACGCGAAATGGCGGGGAAGCTGATCGCGAAATTGTTCGCGATCTCGCCGGCGGCGAGTTCGCCACGCACCAACAGGCGCTCGACAATCGCCCGCCGGGTCGGATCGGCCAAAGCGCCAAACACCTCGTCGAGCCGCGCCGCGTGCGCCATACTCAGCCCTCTTTATTTAACTATTTGGTTAAATAACACGTCAGCCAGCCGCGAGTCAACGATCTTTATCGCGACAAGGGGATCAGACGTTCACGGGCGCAAGCGGCGTGCGGCCGCGGATCATGTCCGCGGCCTTCTCGGCAATCATGATCACCGGCGCGTTGATATTGCCGCCGACGAGATCGGGCATCACCGAAGCATCGACGACGCGCAAGCCCTCAAGGCCTTTGAGCTTGAGCTCGCCATCGACCACCGCGCTCTCGTCACGCGCGCCACCCATCTTGCAGGTACCGAGCGGATGATAGACCGTCGTCGCGGTCGCGCGGATGAAGGCATCGAGCTCGGCATCGCTGCGCTTATCGACGCCGGGCGCGCTCTCGTTGGTTCCAAAGCGCTTCAGCGGCGCTTGGGCGAAGACTTCGCGCGCCATGCGCATGCCATCGCGGATGACCTTCAGATCCTTGTCGCGCGAGAAGAAGTTCGGCGCGATGCGTATCGCTTGTCGCGGATCGGGCGAGGCGAGCGCGACGCGGCCACGGCTTTCCGGGCGCAGCACCACGGCCCGCACGCCGTAGCCGTCGAGATAAGCAGGCTTGAAGGGCGGCAAGTAGGCACCGGCATCGAGCGGTGCGACGCGGAATAGGAATTGGATATCGGGCAGCTTCTGCGACGGGTCGCTTTTGAGATAGGCCTGCACATTGTTCATGACGGTCGCCGCGGGACCCGTGCCGAAGAAATGGGCCCGCGCGATGTCGATGGCGATATGGTCGAGCCGCAGCCCTTTCTGCAGCGGCCCCGGCTCGGTGCGGATCGCCTCGACCGATGCGCCCATATGGTCTTGGAGATTCTTGCCGACATGCGGCTGATGCAGCTTCACGCCGATGCCGTGCGCGCGCAGCTCGTCGCCGTCGCCGATGCCCGAGAGCATCAGCAATTGCGGCGAATTGATCGCGCCGCCGCAAAGAATGACCTCGCGTTGCGCATGCGCGATTTTGATCTCGCTGTTCTGCTCGTATTCGATCCCAGCCGCGCGCGCGCCGGCGAAGATCAGCCGCCGCGCCAGCGCCCTTGTCTCGACGGTGATATCGCTGCCGCGCGCGAGGGCCGGATGTAAATAGGCGACCGCCGCGCTGCACCGCTTGCCGTTTTTGATCGTCGACTGACTGCGGCAAAAGCCTTCCTGCTGCGCGCCGTTGTAATCTGGCGTGAACGGGAAGCCGGCACGCGTTCCGGCCTCGAGGATCGCGTCGTTGAGCGGATCATCGGAATGCGGCTCGATCGTATAGAGCGGCCCGTCGCCGCCGCGATAGGCGCTGGTGCCGCCCTGCCAGCGCTCCTGGCGACGGAAATACGGCAGCACATGCGCGTAGGACCATTGATCGAGGCCCGCTTCCGCCCAGCGATCGTAATCGCCGCGGTGGCCGCGCACGTAAGCCAGCCCGTTGATCGAAGACGAGCCGCCAATCACTTTGCCGCGATTGATGGCGATGCGCCGGTTTCCCGTGCCGGGTTCCGCTTCGCTCGAATACATCCAATCGGCGCGGCGCTGCAGCACGTTGCGGCCCCAGGCGAGCGGTATGTGCAGCCAGAAATCGCGATCCCAGCTGCCGGCTTCGAGTAACAGCACACTGACGCCGGGACCATCTTCGGTCAGACGATTGGCCAAAGTGCAGCCGGCGGAGCCAGCGCCGACGATGACATAATCGTATTCGTTGGGTTTCACCATTTTTCCTCCCTGACAGCGATTTTAACTGAAACGGGGCTGAATTCCGCCAGTCATCGCCGAGCACCGGAGAACAAAGAGCATTGAATTCGCCGCTGGAACTGCCAATATCTTGGCCAAATCTTCCTCAGGCCTCCACGGGGGTTTCTTCCATGTCATACGATCCCACCAATCGCTGGTCGGCGAGCGCCAACACGGCGATCCCGCAAGTCGGCATCGATGTCGGCCTGCGCAATTACATGCTGCGCGTCTACAACTACATGGCGGGTGGCCTCGCGATCACCGGCGTCGCGGCTTACCTGATCGCCAACACTTCACTTGTAAACCTGTTTTTCCAGGTTGGCGCACGCGGCGTGGGGCTCACGGGCCTCGGCTATATCGGCATCTTCGCACCCTTGGCCTTCGTGCTCGCGCTTTCCTTCGGTGTGCAGCGCATGAGCCTTGGCACAGTACAAGCTGTATTCTGGTCCTACGCCGCCGTGATGGGCATCTCGGTGGCGCAGATTCTGTTGCTCTTCACCGGCGAAAGCGTGGCGCGCGTCTTTTTCATCAGCGCCGCTATGTTCCTCGGCATGAGCCTTTGGGGCTACACGACGCGCACGGACCTGTCGCGCTTCGGCTCGTTCCTGGTGATGGGCCTCATCGGCATCATCATTGCCGGCCTCGTGAATATTTTCATCGCTTCGTCCGCCATCCAGTTCGCGATCTCGGTGATTGGCGTCATCGTCTTCGTTGGCCTCACCGCCTGGGATACGCAACGGATCAAGGAGATGTATTGGGAAGGCGATACCGCCGTGATCGCCGGCAAGAAGGCGATCATGGGCGCGCTGTCGCTCTATCTCGACTTCATCAACCTGTTCATGATCATGATGCAGTTGATGGGCAACCGCCGCGACTGAGCGGCGAAAGCAACCAACAGCAAAGGCCCGGCCGCACCAGCGACCGGGCCTTTTCCTTTGCGCAAGGCAACCAGGCTAAACCCGTCCGTAAACCGGAATGACGGCGCCGCTGGTGACGCGATTACTCGGCGAAGCGAGGTTGCAGATGATCGATGCGACCTCTTCCGGCTTCGGCCAAGCCGAATGATCGGCTTTCGGCATCGCCCGGCGATTGGCCTCGGTATCGAGGGTCGAGGGCGCGATCGCGTTGACGAGAATGTCTTCCTTCAGCACTTCGGCGGCGAGGGATTGGGTCAGCGCCGCGACGCCGGCCTTGCTCACCGTGTAGCCGGTCGCGCCCGCGCCGGTTCGCGGCTCGAGCGCCGGCCGCGCGGCGATGTTGACGATGCGTCCACCGCCGCCGGCGCGGCGCATGGCGCCGACCGCCGCCGCGCAGCACAGATAACAGCTGAGCAGATTATTGCGCACCATGCCCATCAGCTCCGCCTCATCGGTCTCGGCGATCGACCAAGCAGCGAAACCGCCCGCGAGATGGATCGAGGCCCAGAGCTTCGGCACGCCCTCATAAATCCGCTTCACCACCGTCTGCGAGGCGAGATTGGCGCTGCCGATCAGCTTGACGCGCGGATGCGTGCGATGGGCGAAATGCTGCTCTTCGGCGTCAACGTAATACGGCACGTAACAGGTGGCTCCGCTGGCGAGCAGCTCGGCGACCACGGCGGTGCCGAGCGCGCCCGTGCCGCCGGTAACGACAACATGACGTTCGCGAAAATCAGCCACTTTCCCGCTCCCTATTCCGCGCCGTCAAAAATCCGAGCAGCGGCCGTTGACCTCCCAATCGCCATATCGCGTCGGCTCGGGTCCTTTCGGGCCACCGATCTCGCGCTTGCTCGGTGCCGGCGCCGGTTTCGGCGTCGCTTCAGGCGATTTGCTCCGGCTGGGTTGGATTTTGCGGTCTGACATGCACGTAATATGGAGGTCCGATGCAGCCCCTGCCAGAGCCTCGCTTGCGGGCGCGGCGCGACGGCCTTAAGAGCGCCGCCATGGTTAACCTCGATGCCCCGCCGCAAGG
>DATNGE010000163.1:0-6014 GCA_035606035.1 Allostellaceae bacterium | reverse complement strand
CGCTTCTTCGCTTCGGCCGGATCTTCCATCTGCTCGCAGACGGCGACGCGGAAGCCCTGGCGGATGAGGCGCGAGAGGTAGGCTTCGGCGGCATGCACCGGCACGCCGCACATCGGAATGTCCTCGCCCTCATGCTTGCCGCGCTTGGTGAGCTGAATATCGAGCGCCGCCGCGGCACGGCCGGCATCCTCGAAGAACAGCTCGTAGAAATCGCCCATGCGATAAAACAGCAGGCAATCGGGATGCGTGCGCTTCAATTCGAGATATTGCGCCATCGCCGGCGTCGCTTCGCTGGAAGCGGCCTGAGTCTGTTGCGGCGATTGCGGCGTCGCGGATTCCGGCATGCCGGCAAGCTAGCAGAAAATCCGGCGCGTCTTTAGAGTGGCGAGAAAAAGCGTTGGGGATAACGGGAGGAAGTTTTGCGCCGGTTCGCTTTTTACATGATCGCGCTGACGCTGCTCATCGCTTGCGCCGCGCCGCCGGCCCATGCCGAAGGGATCAAAATCGGCCTCCTCAAGACGTCGTCGAGCGCGGTCACCGTCATCGCCATCAAGCGCGGCTACTTCACCGCCGAAGGCTTGGATGCGCAGCTCGTGCCCTTCGATGCCGCCGAACCCGTCGCGGTGGCGACGGCCTCGGGCGATATCGATTTCGGCATCACCGGCCTGACCGCCGGGCTCTATGCTCTTGCCAGCCAGGTCCGCATCATCTCCGGCCATCTGCAAGAGCATCCGGGCTTCCACGCCAATGCGCTCGTCGCCTCGAACAAGGCGTTTGATGCCGGCTTGAGGACGGTGAAGGATCTCGCCGGTCATTCGGTCGGCGTCACGCAGATCGGCTCCTCGCTCCATTACAGCGTCGCGCTCGTCGCCGAGAAATCCGGCATCGCGCTCGACAGTCTCCGCATCGTGCCGTTGCAATCGAATGCCAATGTCGCCTCCGCGGTGAGCGGCGGGCAGATCGACGCCGGCGCGACGCTCGGCAACTTCGCCTCGCCCGCGGTGGAGCGCGGCACGGTGAAGCTCCTCGCCTGGGCCGGGGATATCGCGCCGTGGCAGTTCGGCGCGCTCATCACCTCGGCAAAGCTCGCCGACAGCAATCCCGATCGCGTGAAGCGCTTCCTCGCCGCGATGCATAACGCCGACCGCGATTACCACGACGCCTTCACCGCGCGCGACGGCACGCGCGCGGACCAAGCCGACGCGCCGGCGATCTACGCGATCATCGCGGACTACATCGGCCAGACGATCGAGCAGCTCCGCCCGGCGCTTGCCTATGTCGATGGCGGCGGACGCATGGACGTCGAGGATGTGATGCATCAGATCGCGTGGTACCGCGACCACGGCTTTCTCAAGAATGCGGCGGGCGCCGAGAAGATCGTCGACCGGCGCTTCGTGGTGCCGATGAGCCTCGGCCGCGCGGCCGGCACCGCGCATTGACCAAATTCCGCGGGACCGCGATAAGATCGGCAAGAACAGGGATTTTCGGGAGGGGTTCGATGCGCCACGTTGCGCTGGCAATTGCTCTGGGGCTCGCGAGCCTCTTGGCGCAGGGCGCCGCGGCCGAGACCATCAAGATCGGCACGCAGAAGCCGGTCGGCGGCCCGCTCTATATCGCCAATGACAAGGGCTATTACGCGGCCGAAGGCCTTACCCCGGAATACGTCTTCTTCGAGGCGGGCGAGCCGATCGCGGTGGCGGTCGCCTCGGGTGCAGTCGATTTCGCCGTCGCCGGGCTGACCGGCGGCTTCTACAGCCTTGCGGGGCAAGGCGCGCTCAAGATCATCGCCGGCATGACGCATGAGGTGCCGGGCTTTCCCGCCAACACCGTCGCCGCGTCGAAGAAAGCTTATGATGCCGGGTTGAAGACGGTCAAAGACCTGCCCGGCCATTCGGTCGCGATCACTCAGATCGGCTCGGCCTTCCATTACGACCTCGGTCTATTGGCCGATAAATATAAGTTCGAGCTCAAATCGATCCGGCTGATGCCGCTGCAGACCAATCCCAACGCGGTCGCCGCGGTGGTCGGCAATTCCGCCGATGCGGTGGTGACGATCGCGCCTTGGGTCCGGCCCGCGCTCGACAAGGGCGACGCCAAGCTCCTCGCCTATATCGGCGATGAGTCGCCGTGGCAGCTCGCCGTCGCCTTCACCGGCACCAAGACCGCGAATGAGCAAGGCGAGAGGGTGCAGCGCTTCCTCCGCGCGCTGCGCCACGCGACGCATGATTACCACGACGCCTTCACCGGTCCCGACGGCAAGCGCCGATCAGGCGAGCGCAGCGGAGCTGCTCGCGATCCTCTCGAAACACACTGGCCAGGCGCCCGAGGTCATCGATGCCGGTCTCGGCTATACGGATGCCGACGCGCGGCTCGACGTGCCCGATGTGCTGAAGCAGGTCGCGTGGTACCGCGCGCAAGGCATGGTGAAGAGCGATTTCGAAGCGGCCAGCATCATCGACAAACGTTACGTCGTGCCGTTGAGCCAATAACCGGTGAGGATAGGGAGGCAATCATGAAACCGACGCGCATGCTGACGGCGCTGCTCTTGGGATCGGGCCTGGCGTTGGCTGCCGCGATGCCGGGCTTCGCCGCCGACAAGGTGAAAGCCGGCGTCGTCCGCTCGATGGGCGGCAGCCCCAATTTCATCGGCAAGGAAAAGGGCTTCTTCGCCGAGCAAGGCATCGATGTCGATATCGTCTTCTTCGATTCGGCGCAGCCGATCGCCATCGCCGTCGCTTCGGGCGATTGCGATGTCGGCGCGACGGGCGTCACCGCCGCTTTCTTCAACCTCGCGTCGCAAGGCACGCTCAAGATCATCGCCTCCGGCACCTGGGAGAAACCCGGCTTCCAGAGCATCGGCTTCCTCGTCTCGAACCAGGCCTATGCGGCGGGGCTGCATTCGCTGAAGGATATCGGCGGCAAGAAAGGCGCGATCACGCAATCGGGCTCGCCGCTGCAATATGCGATCGCCCTTGCCGCCAAGAAAAACAACATCGACTACAACACGATTCAGGTCCTGCTGCTGCAATCCAATCCCAATGTCGGCACGGCGCTGACCGGCGGCCAAACCGATTTCGCGGTGCAAACGGTGGTGCCGGCCTATTCCGTGATCAACAAGGGCGGCGCCAAGCTTCTCGGCTGGGAAGGCGACGAGCTGCCGCCGGTGCAGAACGAAGCATTCTTCGGCTCGACGAAGATGATCGAGGAGCGCGGCGACGTGCTGCGGCGCTATCTCATCGGCTACCGCAAGGCGATGGCCTATTTCCATGACGCTTTCGCCGACAGCAACGACAAGCGCCGCGACGGGCCGACCGCGAACGAGGTCGAGGAGATCGCCGCGAAATATCTCAACCAGCCGCTCGAGCAGATCAAGCTCGGCCTGCCGTTCTTCGATCCGCAAGGCCGTCTCGTCGAGAAGGATTTCGTCGAGCTTGCCGCCTGGTACAAGGCGCAAGGCATGATCAAGGATGTCGACGCCGCCGCGATGATCGATCGCAAGAACGCGATCATGGCAAAGTCGAAGTGAGCGCATCACGGCGACAGAACAGTGAGGAAAGCATGGACCGGAAATATTCGCTGCGTATCGCCGTAGCTTTGACGGCGGGCCTATTCGCACTCGCTGCCGGGCCGAGCCGGGCCGCCGAGCATGTGAAGATCGGCGTCGTGCACTCGATGGGCGGCGCGCCGCTCTATGTCGCCCAGGATATGGGCTTCTACAAGGACGAAGGGCTCGAGGCCGAGATCATCTGGTTCGATGCGGCGCAACCGGTCGCGGTCGCCGCCGCCTCGGGCGATGTCGATTTCGGCTCGACCGGCATGACGGCGGCCTTCTTCAACCTCGCGGCGCAAGGCACGCTGAAGATCATCGGGGCAGGCACCTGGGAGCGCAAAGGCTTTCAGAGCATCGGCTTCATGGTCTCGAACCAGGCCTATGCCGCCGGCGTCCATTCGCTCAAGGACATGACCGGCCATTCGGTCGGGCTGACGCAGATTGGCACGCCGCTCCATTACAACATCGCGTTTGCGCTGGAGGCGGCCGGCGTCGACCTCAAGACCGTGCGCATCGTGCCGCTGCAATCCAATCCCAACGTCGCCTCGGCGATCAAGGGCGGCCAGGTCGATGCGGCGTCGCAGACCTCGGCCAATATCTATCCGCTGGTCGAGAAAGGCGAAGCAAAGCTCCTCGGTTGGGCGAGCGATACAACGGAGGGCGAGAGCGAGGCGACGTTCGCCAATACGAAATTTGCCAACGACCATCCCGACGCGGTGAAGAAATTCCTCGCCGCCTTCCGCAAAGCGGAAGCAACCTGGGACGCCGCTTTTACCGACAAGGACGGCAAGCGCGCCGATCAGCCGAGCGCGAAGCGGATGATGGAGATCGCCTCGCAACGCCTTTCCTTGCCGCCCGAGGTCTTGGCGCGGGGCATCGGCTATTACGATCCGCAAGCGCGCGTCGCCATCGCCGATGTGCAGCGCGCGATCGACTGGTACTACGCGCAAGGCATGATCAAAGAGAAGCTCGATGCGGCGAGCCTCGTCGATAGGCGGTTCGCGAATATCGCCGAGCGAGCGGCGACGCAATGATGAAAAACCGTACCGCGCGCGTCTTCCTCGGAGCGGCGGTGCTTTCCGCTGCACTCGTCCTCGCGGCCGTAGCGGCTCGCGCGGCCGAGCATGTGAAGCTCTGCTCCGTCAAGTCTTTCGGCGGTGGGCCGACCATGGTCGCAATCGAGAAAGGGTTTTTTGCCAAGCAAGGCCTCGATGCCGAATTGGTGATGTTCGATTCGGCGCAGCCGATCGCGGTTGCCGTGGTGTCCGGCGATTGCGATTTCGGCGCCGCCGGCCTCAGCGCCGCCTTCTTCAACTTCGCCATCCAAGGCACGCTCAAGGTGATCGCCGCCGGCACCTGGGAACACAAAGGCTTCCAGAGCGTCGGCATACTGGTATCCAACCAGGCCTATGCGGCGGGCTTGAAGAGCTTCAAGGACATGGCCGGGCACACGGTCGGCATCACCCAGCTCGGCACGCCGCTGCAATATTATCTCCTGCAGCTCGCGGCGAAGTACCACGTGCCGGAAGCGAGCATCCGCTTCGTGCCGTTGCAGTCGAACAGCGTCGTCGCCTCGGCGATCGCCGGCGGCCAGGTCGATCTCGCGGTGCAGACCGCGGCGCCGATTGCGGCGGTGGTCACGAAGGGCGACGGCAAGGTGCTCGGCTGGACCTCCGATGAATTGCCGCCGCGCCAAGGCGAGGCGGTGTTCACCGCGACCAAGACGGCGAATGATCGGCCGAATATCGTCAAGGCCTATCTCGCCGGCCTGCGGGCTGGCGATAGCTATATGCACGACGCGGTGGTGGGACCGGACGGCAAGCGCCACACAGGCGCGAACCAGCCCGAGGTCGTCGCGATCATCGCCAAGAATCTGCAGCAGCCCGAGGATGTGATCCGGAAGAACCTGTCTTATTTCGATCCGCAGGCCCGCGTCGCGCCCGACGATCTCGAGGCGCTCAACGCGTGGTATGTCGAGCAGCACATGGTGAAGACGGCGCTCAAGGCCAACGAGATCGTGGATATGCGCTACGCCATCGTGATGCCCGAAGGAGCGCGCACGGAATAACGCTAGCCCGGCATCAAAGCCGGGCAGTTGGTTGATAAGCGCTACGCGATCGAGGCGCCCGAGCCCTCCTCTTAGCCCTTGGGCGGTCCTCCCGGCCTTTTGACCGCCGTCCTATTGGACCGCCCGCCTGCGGCCCTTTATGCTAGGCTCCGGCCGTTCAACGAGAGACCGTGTCCGATCGGGCGCGGCGATGAGAGAAGGGAGGCCCGGTGAAAGCGAGAACGCCCCGACGGAGGCGTTGCGCGCCGCAAGTCTGCGCGCCATATCGTGCCGCCCGGCAATCAGCGATCAGCGAAAGGATTTCATAGGCGCCGCCATGGATGTGATCGTCGACGTCAAGCGCCATTCCTATGATCAATTGCTCGTGCTCGAGGACATCAAGGTGCATGTCCGCGA
>DATNGE010000162.1:0-19849 GCA_035606035.1 Allostellaceae bacterium | reverse complement strand
CGCGAGCCGCCGGCGCGGTGGTCGATTCGTCTGGCCGATCTGCGCTCCCGGTTAGTCGCCGCGCCCGCCGTTGCGGTCGATGCACCGGACGATGCGCTGCTCGGCGCGGTGCTGGTGAAACTTTTTACCGATCGTCAACTGCGCATCAGCGAGGATCTGATCGCTTATCTCCTGCCGCGGATCGAGCGCTCCTTCGCCGCGGCGCAGGCGATCGTTGCGGCGCTCGATCAGGCGGCGCTGGCGGATCAGCGCGCGGTGACGGTGCGGCTCGCGCGCGATATCCTCAGTCGGGATCGTAATCCGGATCGCGACTGAGCGCTTTTGGCGTCTTGAAGTCGATGAGCTTCGCCTGGCGCGGGCGCAGCGTCGACCAGCGGCCCGCAATATGCAGCACGGCAAGCGCGGCGGTGGGAAAGCTTTCGGCGAGTTCGCCCGGCTCGCTCGCGAGCGATGCCGCCAGTTGATGCACACCGGGGTTATGCCCGATCAACAGCACGCTCGTGGCTTCCTCGGGCAGATGCCGCAGACGATCGAGGAGACGGGTCGCACTCGCGAGGTAGAGCGCGTCCTCGAAGACGAGCTGGGGCTCATCCGCCAGGGCGGGCAGGATTTCATCGAGCGTCTCCCGGGTGCGGAGCGATGTCGAGCACAGGACGAGCCTGGGCGATGGCTCAAGCTCGGCGAGATACTCGCCCATCGCCGCTGCGGCCTTTCCCCCACGCTTCATCAGCGGCCGCGAGGCGTCGCCCTCGGGGCCTTCCGGCGCCGCCTTGGCATGGCGCAAAACATAAAGACTTTTCAATTATTTGCGCCTTTCCTCCGGGCTGACAGGCTACGGCCGCTGCAATGACATCTTCATGTCGGTGTTATAAACTCGACTCGGACCTCTGAAAACGGAGCCGTTACCGTGGTGCAGGAGAATACCGCTCGCACAGAAACCGTCGATCATGGCTCGCCTGAGCGGTTCATCAATCGGGAGCTCTCCTGGCTCGCTTTCAACGAGCGCGTGCTCGCGGAGGCGGACGATTCACGCCAACCTCTACTCGAGCGGCTGCGCTTCCTGTCGATCTCGGCCAACAACCTCGATGAGTTCTACATGGTCCGCGTCGCCGGTCTCAAAGGCCAGGTTTTGGCGGGCATCGGCTCGGCGAGCGAGGACGGGCTGACGCCCGCGCAGCAACTCGACGCGATCGGAAAACGTGCCGGCAAGCTGATGCGCGACCAAGCCGATACGCTCAAGAAGTTGCGGGTCGAGCTCGCCGAAGCGGGATTCTCGGTGCTGGAGCCCGAACAGCTTTCGGCCGAAGACCGCGCTTTCGTCGCCGAGCGTTTCTGGGCCGATATCTTCCCGGTACTGACGCCGCTCGCGGTCGATCCGGCCCATCCATTCCCCTTCATCGCCAATTGGGGCCTCGGCCTCGCGCTGCAGCTCCAGCGCGGCAGCGACGGCAATCGCATGGAGGGGTTGCTGCTGCTGCCGGCGAGCCTCGCGCGTTTCGTGCGCCTGCCCGGAAAGGCGTTGCGCTTCATCCGGCTCGAAGAGCTGATCGGATTGTTCCTCGATCATCTCTTCCCGGGCTTCTCCGTGATCGGCAAAGGCATGTTCCGCATCCTGCGCGACAGCGAAGTCGAAATCGAGGAAGAAGCCGAAGATCTCGTGCGGCTCTACGAGAGCGCCTTGAAACGCCGCCGCCGCGGCAATGTGATTCTACTCTGCGTCGAAGCGGCGATGCCGGAGGATCTGCGGCAGTTCCTCGAGGAGCGGCTCAACGTTTCCGCCGAAGACGTGGTCGCGATCGACAGCATTCTCGGCATGTCCGATCTGCGCCGGCTCATTGTCGCCGAACGGCCGGATCTGCTCTACACGCCCTATAATCCGCGCTTCCCCGAGCGCATCCGCGACTATGGCGGCGATTGCTTTGCCGCGATCAGCGCAAAGGACATCATCGTCCATCATCCCTACGAGAGCTTCGACGTCGTGGTGCAGTTCATTCGCCAGGCGGCGCGCGACCCGGCGGTGGTGGCGGTGAAACAGACGCTCTACCGCACGAGCGACGACAGCCCGATCGTCCGCGCGCTGATCGAGGCGGCCGAAGCCGGCAAATCGGTGACGGCCCTCGTCGAACTCAAGGCGCGGTTCGATGAGGAAGCGAATATCCGCTGGGCGCGCGATCTCGAGCGCGCCGGCGTGCAGGTGGTCTATGGCTTCATTGCGCTGAAGACGCATGCCAAGGTTTCGCTGGTGGTGCGCCGCGAGAGCGCCGGCTTGCGCTCCTACGTCCATTTCGGCACGGGCAATTACCATCCCTATACGGCAAAGGTTTATACCGATCTGAGCTTCTTCACCTCGGACCCAGCGCTCTGCCGCGACGCGCAGCGGCTCTTCAACTACATGACGGGATATGCGACGCCGGCGACGCTCGAGAAAATCGCGGTCGCGCCGCTGACCCTGCGCCAGAAGCTCGGGCGCTTGATCGATGACGAAATCGATAACGCCCGCGCCGGCAAGCCGGCGCATATTTGGGCCAAGCTCAATTCGGTGGTCGATCCCGCGATGATCGACCATCTCTATCGCGCCTCGAATGCCGGCGTGAAAGTCGAACTGATCGTCCGCGGAATTTGCTGCCTCCGGCCCGGCGTGCGCGGCCTCTCTGAAAACATCCACGTCAAGAGCATCATCGGCCGGTTCCTCGAGCATGGCCGTATCGCCTGCTTCGGCAACGGGCATGCACTGCCGTCCCCCGAGGCCAAGGTGTTCATTTCCTCGGCCGATTGGATGCCGCGAAATCTCGACTGGCGCGTCGAGTCGCTGGTGCCGATCGAGAACGAGACCGTGCATCGCCAGGTTCTCGAAGAGATCATGGTCCATTCGCTGCAGGACGAGGCGCAGAGCTGGGACCTCGACTCCGAAGGGGTCTATCATCGCGTCAGCAACGATCCGGCCGCGTTCAGCGCGCATAATTATTTCATGACCAACCCGAGTCTCTCGGGCCGCGGCAGCGCTTTGCAGCATCGCCGGGTCACGCCGCGCCTTGTCGCCGAAAGAGCCGCGCGCTAGTTATAGGGCGCATGACGAACCGCCGCGCCGCACCGGCGATCGAAGCGACGACCCAGCCGGATTGCGTCGCGGTCATCGACATCGGATCGAATTCGCTGCGTCTCGTCGTTTATGACGCGCCGCGCCGCGCGGCGCGGACCTTGCTGAACGAAAAGGTCATGTGCGGGCTCGGCCGCGGGCTCGAGAACACCGATCGGCTCAATGCCGAAGGCGTCGCTCTCGCGAAGACCAACTTGCAGCGCTTTATCGCGCTCGCTCGCGCCGCGGGTGCTTCTCGCATCGACGTGCTGGCGACGGCGGCGGTGCGCGATGCCGAAGACGGCGCCGAATTCGTCAACGATATCGAGAAGCGCTTTTCGATCCGCGTCCGCGTCCTGCCGGGCGCGGAGGAAGGACGGCTCTCGGCGCTCGGTGTGCTCGCCGGCGTCCCCGATGCGTCGGGCGTGGTCGGCGATCTCGGCGGCGGCAGCGTCGAGTTGGCCGCGGTCGGCAACGGCAAGGTCGGCAACGTCTCGACCCTGCCGATCGGGCCGCTGCGGCTGATGGAAGAGGCGGAGGACGAGCGCGCGCTCAAGGACATCATCGATCACCATCTCGAAAGCGCCGGCTGGCTCGGGCGGCTCGAGGACCCGCGCTTCTACGCGGTCGGCGGCGCGTGGCGGGCGATCGCGCGTATCCATATGGAGCAGCACAATTATCCGCTCCACATCATCCAGAACTACACGCTGGTGCGCACCGAGGCGCAGAACTTCCTCGAGATCATGGCCCGGCAATCGCGCAAATCCTTGGAGAAGATCAGCACGATCTCGCGCAAACGCCTCGAAGTCGTGCCGCTCGCCGCGCGTATCCTTAGCCGCATCCTGCGCCGGACCGGCGCGCTCGAGCTCGTTTTCTCGGCGGCGGGCCTGCGCGAAGGCCATCTCTACAGCCTCATGGGCGCGGAGCAGCAACGCGCCGATCCGCTGATCGCCGCCTGCACCGAGGAAGCACGCGCCAATCCTCGCTTTGGCGAGGACGCCGAGGCGCTCGTCGAGTGGACGGCCGCGGTTTTCTCGAAAGAACCAGCGAATCAATTGCGGCTGCGGCGCGCCGCGGCGCTGCTCGGCGACATCGCCTGGCATCATCATCCGGATTACCGGGCCGATCTGGCGATGCGCCATGTCCTCTACATGCCGGTCGGCGGGCTCGACCATCGCGAGCGCGTCTTCCTGAGCGCTGCTTTGGCGGCACGCTATGGCGGCGCGGCGACGCTCGAATCGCTGGCGCCGCTCCGCTTGCTCGATGAAGAGACGCGCGAGACCGCGCGTGCCATCGGGCTGGCGCTACGGCTCGCTTATACGCTGACCGGGGGCGTGCCCGGGCTGCTGCGCGGCAGCTCGCTGCGCCTCACCGATGCGAAGCTCACCCTCAATGTTATGAGCGATCACGCGCTGCTCCTCGGCGAAGCGGTGCAGCGCCGCCTCGACGCGCTCGGCCGCTGTCTCGGCCGGCCGACGGAAATCAAACGCGCCTGATCGGAGACTTAAGAAACAGCCTGCTGCGCGGCGGCATCGCTGTGCACCAGCTTGATGCGCTTGCCGGCCGCGGTCAGCGCCAGCCGGCCGTGTTTTAAATCGATCGCGTCGCGGCCGAAAATCTCATGGCGCCAGCCGGTCAAGGCGCGGATCTCGGCATGGTCGTCGGCGGCGAGCAGCTCCAAATCCTCGGCATCGGCGATGAGCCGCGCGGCGACATCGTTCTCCTCGGCGCGCAGCTTCAGGAGCACGCGCAGCAGATCGGTAAGCGGACCGACGCCTTGCGGCGGCTCGCGCCGCGGCTCGGGCTTCGGATAATCGCCCTCCGGCATCAGCAGGACGCCTTCGACGACCGCGAGGATCTCGCTGCCGAATTTGCTCTCGGCAAAGCCCTTGCCGAGCCCGCGGGCGCGGCCGAGATCGTCGACACTCTGCGGCGCATGCGCTGCGATCTCCAAGAGCGATTCGTCGCGCAGCACGCGGTTGCGGGGCAGGTCGCGCTTTTGTGCCGTGCTTTCGCGCCAGGAGGCGAGCGCGTGGGCGAGGGCGAGCATGCGGCGGTTGTTCGAGCGCAGCTTCAACCGCTTCCAGGCCGACATCGGATCAAGGCGATAGAGCGCCGGATCGGTTAGTGCCGCCATTTCCTCGTCGAGCCAGGAAGCGCGGCCGGTCTTTTTGAGCCGCGCCGCGAGCTTTTCGTAGACGATGCGCAGCGGCCCGACATCGGCGAGCGCATAGCGCAACTGCCGCTCGCTCAGCGGCCGGTGCGACCAATCGGTGAAGCGTGCCGATTTGTCGATATGCGCGCCGCCGAGCTTGCTTGCCAAGGTCTCATAGCTCGCGGCCTCGCCGAAGCCGCAGACCATGGCCGCGACTTGGGTATCGAAGATTGGCGCCGGCACCTTGCCGGTGAGATTGACGAAGATCTCGATGTCCTGGCGCGCGGCGTGAAACACTTTCAGGACTTCCGGATCCGCCATCAGCGCGAAGAGCGGTGCGAGATCGATACCCTCGGCCATCGGATCGATCGCGACGGTTTCTTCAGGCCCGCCCACCTGGACGAGGCAGAGCACCGGCCAATAGGTACGGTCGCGCATGAACTCGGTATCGACGGTAACGAATTCGGCTTTCGCCTGCCGCTCGCAAAAAGCGGCGAGCGATTCCGAATCGGCAATAAGTGTCATGGGGTTGCTATACACCGCAGCCGCCCGCTTGACAAAGCGCCTGCCGTCTCGGCCTTTTCCGCCATGCATCAATATCGCACCACGACCTGCGGCGCGTTGCGCCTTGGCGCGGCCGGCAGCGAAGCACGTCTTGCCGGCTGGGTCCACCGCAAGCGCGACCATGGCCAGCTGCAATTCATCGATCTGCGCGACCATTACGGCATCACGCAATGCGTGATCGACGTGTCCTCGCCGCTGTTTGCCAAGGTCGATGCGTTGCGCCTCGAAAGCGTCATCTCGGTCAGCGGTACGGTCGTGCAGCGCTCGCCGGACACAGTCAATCCGAAGCTGCCGACCGGCGAAGTCGAGCTGCAGATCAAAACGATCGACGTGCTCTCCGAGGCCGAGCCGCTGCCGTTTCCGGTGAATGTCGATGCCGACTATCCCGAGGATATGAGGCTGCGCTACCGCTTTCTCGATTTGCGGCGCGAGCACCCGCACGCAAACCTCATCCTGCGCTCGCAGGTGATTGCCTCGATCCGCCGCCGGATGATCGAGCAGGGCTTCACCGAATTCCAAACCCCGATCCTCACCGCAAGCTCGCCCGAGGGCGCGCGCGATTATCTCGTGCCGAGCCGGCTCCATCCCGGGAAATTCTACGCGCTGCCGCAGGCGCCGCAGCAATTCAAGCAATTGCTGATGGTCGCAGGGTTCGATCGCTATTTCCAGATCGCGCCATGCTTCCGCGACGAGGCGAGCCGCGCCGACCGCTCGCCCGGCGAGTTCTATCAGCTCGATCTCGAAATGTCCTTCGTCACGCAGGACGATGTCTTTGCCGCGATCGAGCCAGTGATGACCGGCATCTTCGAGGAATTCGGCAATGGCCGCGCCGTGACGAAAGCGCCGTTCCCACGCATTCCCTATGCCGGGGCGCTAGCGAAATACGGCTCCGACAAGCCCGATCTGCGCAACCCGATCGAGATGCGCAACGTGACCGAGACGTTCCGCGGCTCGGGGTTCAAGATTTTCGCTTCGCAGATCGCGGCCGATCCGAAGGTTGAGGTCTGGGCGATTCCCGGTCCGACCGGGGGCAACCGCGCTTTCTGCGACCGGATGAATTCCTGGGCCCAGGGCGAAGGTCAGCCGGGTATGGGCTATATCTTCTTCCGCGAGGGCGAGGAAGGCGGCGCGGGTCCCGTTGCGCGCAACCTCGGCGCCGAGCGGACGACCGCGCTCCGCGCCGAGCTCGGCCTCAAAAATGGCGATGCCGTGTTCTTCGTCTGCGGCGTGCCGGATACGTTTCGGCCTTTTGCGTCAGCGGCGCGGCTGAAGATCGGCAGCGAGCTTAATTTGACGCGCAGCGGCGTCTTCGAGTTGTGCTGGATCACCGATTTTCCGATGTACGAGCTCGACGAAGAGACGAAGCAGATCACTTTCAGCCACAATCCGTTCTCGATGCCGCAAGGCGGGCTCGAAGCGCTCGAGACGCAGGATCCGCTGACAATCAAGGCTTTTCAGTACGATATCGTCTGCAACGGAGTCGAGTTGAGCTCGGGCGCGATTCGCAACCATCGCCCGGACATCATGTACAAGGCCTTTGCGATCGCGGGCTACAAGAGGGAAGACGTCGAGGCCCGGTTCGGCGGCATGCTCAACGCATTCAAATACGGCGCGCCGCCGCATGGCGGCTCCGCGCCCGGCATCGACCGCATCGTGATGCTCTTGGCGGACACGCCGAACATCCGCGAGGTCGTCGCCTTCCCGATGAATCAACAGGCACAGGATTTGCTGATGCAGGCGCCGGCGGAAGTTCCGCCCGAGCGGCTGCGCGAGCTGTATATCCGGCTGGCTTTGCCGCCGGAGAAGAAGGGCTAGCGCTCTTCGCGCTCGTCGACGGCCGCCCAGGTGTCGCGGCGCTTGTCTTCATACATGGCCATGTCGGCGCGGTGGAGCACGAGCTCCTCGCTCTCCGTGCCGTCGAAAGCGGCGAGACCGAAGCTCGCGCCGATGCCAATCGTATTGATGACGCGGCCGAGCCACTGGCATTTGCGCTTTGCTGTCGCCGGGGAGAGGCCAACCAGCATCAGCGCGAATTCATCGCCGCCCATCCGTGCGGCGGCATCCATCTTGCGAATCTTGCGACGCAGGATCAGGCCGAGCTGACGCAGCAACTCGTCGCCCTGGGCATGACCCAGCAGATCGTTCACTTTCTTGAAGCCGTCGAGATCGCACACGGCAATCACGCCGCCAGGCCCGCCCCGCTTGGCCGACGCATTGGCCCGGGCGAACGCGCCAAGAAAGCCGCGACGGTTGAGCAGGCCGGTCAACTCGTCGCAGCTGACCATCGTCTCCAAATGCGCAATGCGCTGCTCGAGGGTCATAACTCGGTCATGGGCTGCGGCACTGAGATCGTGCGCCCAGGCCAGCAGCGTGGTGTGATCAGCATTCGCCGGCGGCACCAGATTAAGGTGGCGCGCCGGACGATCCGGCGCGAAAGCATCGTCGCTCTTACGAAGCTTCAAAGCAGCAGCAGGCATGACGAGTCGATCCCCCGAGAGAAGACAGGTTCGGTGGAGCAATCGGCGTGCCACGCAAATCGGCCGGAATCTCGCCGCTTTTTCGCCCTGGCACCCGGCAGGATTTACCGGGTCGCGGCAGAGCTTTCCTCGAATGTGATGGCAGAGCGCGCCTGCTATCGCGCTCGCGGGCGAAGCGTGACATACTGGGGCTATGACGAGCGTGACGAAGTTTCGGCCGGTTCAGTGGAGAATGCTTAGCAAGACCTACAGGACACGCCGGCTGATCGGTCTCGCGGCGCTCGGCATCCTGATCATTGCCTCCCCGGCCCGTGCGGTCGACATCTCGCCGCATCGCGCTCTCTATAGTCTCAGCCTCGACAGCGCGAAGACCCGCGGGAGCGGCGTCGCGGCGGCGAGCGGCGCGATGTATTACGAATGGGGCGAAGCTTGCGACGGCTGGACCGTGGATCAGCGTTTCCGCCTCCGGATCGTCTATGCCGAGGAGGGCGCCGTATCGATCAATTCGTCGCTTTTGACCTGGGAATCGAAGGACGGCCTAAGGTACAAATTCAACGAGAAGCGGCTGCGCAACGGCAATGTCGAGGACGACATCCACGGCGAGGCCCATCTCGACGGCAAGGACAAGGGCGGCGTCGCGCAATTCGACAGGCCCGACCAGACCAAGCTGACCCTCGCACCCGGCGTGCTCTTTCCAACCGCGCATACCCTCGTACTGATCGAGCACGCGCAGGCGGGTGATACCTTCCTCGCGCGCAAGGTTTTCGATGGCGCTGCCGTCGAGAATGCGGGGCAGATCACGGCGGTGATCGGGACTCAGCTCAAGCCCGATCCGAAGCCGGCCAAGCCGCTCGACAATCCGCTGCTCCAGCGGCCGTCCTGGCGCGTCAGCCTCGCTTTCTTTCCCGCTGGTTCCAGCAAGGGCGATGTCGAGACGCCCGATTACCAGCTCACCATGCGCCTCTTGGACAACGGCGTGTCGCAGGATATGACGCTCGATTACGGCGATTATGTACTGAAAGCGAAGCTCGACGATATCGAGGCGCTGCCGAAGCCGAGCTGCTAGAGCGCTCAGTCGATCGTCGTCTTCCCCGAATCGCGCAGCGTGCGCTCGACGCGCTCGGCATCGTAAATCGCCAGCAGCGTGAAACCGGTATCGCCGGTGCTGAGAAAGCGATGCCAGGTTCCGGCTTCGACCGAGACCGTATCGAAGGGCTTGAGATCGACGGGTGCCGTGCCTTCGACTTCGACGGCGCAATCGCCCGCGAGCACGACGATCATCTCGTTGCAATTGTGCCGATGGAACTCGACAGCGTGACCGGCGGGAAAGCTCACGGTGTTGGTCTTGATCCGCGCGCCGCAGCTCTCCCTATCAACCAGGGGGCGGATGACCGCGCCGTTGGGCATGCGCCGCTCCGGAATCTCCGCGAATTTCAACACGCGATTTGACGCCATGATGCACCTCCTCCCGCGCCTCTCATATTGGCGTGAGCGGCTCGGACCATAGCCAAGCCGCGCCGCGCACGCCGCTCGAATCGCCCCACCGCGGCGGCACGAGCTTCGTCATCACCTTATCCGAGAAGACGTAATCGCCCCAGCGCGCCGGCACGTCGGTATAGAGGGCTTTGATCTGGCCGAGCCCACCGCCGAGCACGATGATTTCGGGGTCGAGTAGATTGATCACCGTCGCGAGCGCCCGGGCTAGCCGGTCGGTGTAGCGAGCGAGGGCGCCCCGAGCCGCCGCCTCGCCCGACTCGGCGCGGGCGGCGATGGTGGCCCCGTCCTCCTGCTGGCCGCCCAAAGCCTCGTAGGCGCGGCTGAGACCCGCGCCATTCAGAAAGGTTTCGGTGCAGCCATGCTCGCCGCAATAGCACGCGGCACCCGGGCGCTCGTCGTCCTGCGGCCAGGGCAGGGGCGAATGGCCCCACTCGCCGGCGATCGCGTTAACCCCGGTTAAGACCCTGCCGTCGACGACCACTCCACCGCCGACACCCGTGCCGAGGATCACCCCGAATACGACCCGGGCGCCCGCGCCTGCACCATCGACGGCCTCGCTCAAGGCAAAGCAATTGGCGTCATTGGCCAGCCGCACCGGGCGTCCGAGCGCGGCGGCGAGGTCGCGGTCGAATGGCCGGCCGATCAAGCAGGTGGAATTGGCGTTCTTGACCAGCCCTGTGACAGGCGCGAGCATGCCTGGAATGCCGATCCCGATGCTGGTCGTGGGGCCGAGCTCGGCTTCGATACCCGTCACCAGGGCTTTGACCGTGGCGATGGTGCCTTGGTAGTCGCCGGCAGGCGTCGGCAGGCGGCGCCGGAGGCGGATGGTGCCGTCGGCATCGAGGGCTGCTGCCTCGATCTTGGTGCCGCCGATGTCGATCCCGAGACGCATCATCCTTCACGCCTTGTCCATTAAGCGGTTAACTGGTTGTTAAGCTTCTTTAACGCAAAAATACCAAATTATCCGCGGTTGCGGCGGAAAACGGCGTCCGGCATAGGATCACGCGTGATCCTCTTTTTAACGGTTGCGCGCCTAGGATCGCCTGCCGTTCTGTACCAGCCAGAGGCGGCGGGGCAAGGATAAGTATGATGGCCAAGCGGGTACTCATTGTCGAAGACAATGATCTGAATATGAAGCTCTTCCATGACCTGCTCGAGGCCCATGGCTATGACATCCTGCAGACCAAGGATGGCATGGAAGCGCTGCAGCTCGCGCGTCAGCATCATCCCGACCTGATCCTCATGGACATCCAGCTTCCCGAAGTTTCGGGGCTCGAAGTCACGAAGTGGATTAAAGAAGATGACGACCTCAAGGCAATCCCGGTGATCGCGGTCACCGCCTTTGCCATGAAGGGCGATGAGGAAAAGATCCGCGAAGGCGGTTGCGAAGCCTATATCGCCAAGCCGATCTCGGTGGCCAATTTCCTTCAGACGGTGGCGCGCTTCTGCGCCTGAGGCACAACGCTTATGTCCGCCAGAATCCTCGTCGTCGACGATGTCGACGTGAATGTGAAGGTGCTCGAAGCCAAGCTGACGAGCGAATATTTCAACGTTCTCAGCGCGAACGACGGCCTGACCGCGCTGCAGCTCGCCCAGAACGAACATCCCGATCTTATCCTGCTCGACGTCATGATGCCGCGGATGGACGGATTCGAGACCTGCAAGCGCATGAAGGCCGATCCGCGCACCGCCGACATCCCGGTCGTCATGGTGACGGCGCTCTCCGAGCCCTCCGACCGCGTGCGCGGCCTCGAAGCCGGCGCCGACGACTTCCTAACCAAGCCGGTCAACGATATCGCGCTCTTCGCGCGCGTCCGCTCGCTCGTCCGGCTGCGCCGCACGATGGAAGAGTGGCGCCACCGCGAGGACATCCGCGGCCGCTTCAACTCGCTGATCGAGAAGGGTACGCCGCAGGAGGATACGAGTCCGGCGCGCGTAATGCTGTGGGAAGAGAATGCCTTCGCCGCCGCGCGCATCGCCGAGATGCTCGGACCGCTGGTCGGCGAGACGGTGCGCCCATCGACGGCCGAGGATCTCGCCGCGACCTGCGACAATTCGGTCGATCTCGTCATCCTCAGCATGGCGGGCAAGGTCGACGCGCTGCGTGTCGTCTCGCAGCTGCGCGCCAACGAGTCGAGCCGCCTCGTGCCGATCCTGCTGATCGCCGATCCCGACGAATTGCCGCGCCTCGCCAAGGGCCTCGATCTCGGCGCGACCGACTATCTCGTGCGTCCGCTCGACCGCAACGAGCTGATCGCACGTTGCCGCACGCAGATTCGGCGCAAGCGCCTGCAAGATCAGCTGCAAGAGAATTACCAGAAGAGCCTCGCGCTCGCGCTCACCGACAGCCTCACCGGTCTCTACAATCGCCGCTATCTGCAGGCGCATCTCGAGGGCCTGCTGGCGCGCGTCGGGGAAGGCGCGATGGGTCCATCGCTGCTGCTATTCGACGTCGACTGGTTCAAGCGTGTCAATGACGGTCATGGCCATCCCGCCGGCGATGCGGTGCTGAAGGAAGTCACGGCGCGGGTTTCGCGTCATGTCCGCGGATTCGATCTCGTTGCTCGCTATGGCGGCGAGGAATTCGTCGTCGTCCTGCCCGAGACGCCGCTCCAGGTCGCGCTCGTTGTCGCCGAGCGCCTGCGCAGTGTCGTCGCCGAGCATCCCATTGAGGTCGGCGAGCCGCCCGTCGGCCTGCCAATCACCATCAGCATCGGCGTTTCCGTGACCCATGACGTCGAGGAGACGCCGGACACCTTGCTTCAGCGCGCGGATCAGGCCCTCTACGCAGCGAAGCATTCTGGCCGCAACTGTATCCGCGTCGCCGAAGCCGATACGCTGCCCGGCATGCAAATTCCGCCGCTACCAACCGCGCACGGCGCCGCCGCCTGAGCTCGCCTAGCGCAAGCCTTTCAGCCCGCCGGAAGCACCGGCAGCTGCAGATAGGTGTCGCGGCCGCCGCCGGTATGGACCGCATGCGTGCCATGGAAGATCGCCGGCGGCCGGTCGCCGGGATCGGTGTGATACATCCAGCCGACGCCTTTCGTTGGTCCGGTCTCGCCGGCCCGCTCGAAATCCTTGCCCTGGATTGTCAGTGTCAACCGCGAGCCGGCCGGCAGGTAAAGGCTCAGCGGCCAGATCTCGACCTCGACCTCATAGACCTCGCCCGGCTTCAGCGGCTGGCGCTCGTCATGCGGATGAAACGGCGTGTATTCGGTCGAGCGCTTGGGATCGAGCCTGCGCTGCGAGACGCGCAGCCAGCCTTGGCTTGCCGGCGCTTTGGGCTCGCCGCCGGTGCGGAAGGTCATCTCCTTGCCCGAGGCATCGAAGGCGCAAAGGGTCGCGAAAATGTCCATGTCCTCTGTGCTCGATGAAACGTGGAGCTTCACTTTCGCCGGACCGGCGATTTCCGTGTCGCGCGGGAAGGGCGCGGTGCCGAAGGTCACGCCTTCGCTAAGCGCCGGGTAGGTGGCGCTCGCGGCGGCGCCGGCGGGCTTGTCGCTCAGCGCCTTATGGCTCGCATCGAGATGCAGCTTGGTCCATTGCGTATTGGGAATCGGCCAAGCGGTCGCCCGCAGCTGCCGCTTCACCGTATCGCCGGGGCCGCGGATCGAGAGCTCGACCTTCGGCTCCTTCTCCCAGCCGTTGTCGATGCCCTTGAGATAGCGATCGTAGAAGCGCTTCATCAACGCGACATTCTGTGGCTGGAAATAAGTGTGGATGTAGGAGCCGCTCTGGATCTTGAGCCATTTCTGCGGCGATGAAACGCCGATATAGCCGCCGATCGTGCCGCGCAGATGGAGCGCGAGCCCGCCCCAGTTCGCGACCACGAGGATCGGCTGATCGATCTTCGAGAGGTCGGGCGTGCGGTCCTGATAGAAGCTGTCATTGAGCGGATGCGCGAGAATCTCGCCGGGATAATCGGCGCGATTGGCGGCGAGCTGTTCCGCCGTTAGCGCCCGATCCCCGGTGGTTTTGCCGCCGGTGTAGAGATCGTGATAGGGGCTCTCGCCATTGCCGTGCTGGTTGCGCAAGACGCTGCGCGCCCACCAGCGCGAGATGAAGCCGCTGCCATAGATGCCGTCCTGGCGCGTGCGGTCGCGGAAGAAATCATAGGTGCCCATCCACGGGCAGAGCGCGAAGAGATGCGGCGGCTTCAGCGAGGCGACGCGCCACTGGCCGGCAGCGTGGTAGGAAATGCCGGTCAGCCCGACCTTGCCATTGCACCAGGGCTGCACGCCGGCCCATTCGATGGCGTCGTAGAAATCGCGGAACTCCTCGGGCGAGTTCGGCGCGAGGCGTCCCGGCGATTTGCCGCAGCCGCGGGCATCGACGCGGATGATGATGTAGCCGTCCGGTACCCAAGATTCGGGATCGGGCGTCTCCCAGACGAGATTCTTCAGCGAGGAATTGGCGATGATGTCGGGATAGAACTTCTCGATCTCATCCCAGGCCTCTTGCATGAATTCCTTCAGCGGTACGTCCTTGCCGTAAGGGCCGAAGGTCATCAGCACCGGGAATTTGCCCTCGGATTTGGGGCGGAACACGTCGCCGCGCAGCAGGGCGCCGTCGCGCATCGGGATCCCGGTGTTGCGCTCCATCAGCATCTCGTAACGCGTGGCCATGGCTCATCCTCCCGATTTCGATCTTTGTGGCGGCTCGCCGGCGGACCTTATCGCCGCAACATTATCGTCGGCGCCCCAAAAGCAAAAGCCGCTCGAAAGGAGCGGCTTTTCGTAGCGATGTTGCAAGACGGCGCTATTTAATCTTGCCTTCCTTGAAGACCACGTGCTTGCGGGCGACCGGATCGTATTTCTTGAGCTCGAGCTTTTCGGTCTTGGCGCGCGGGTTTTTCTTCGTCACGTAGTAATAGCCCGTGTCCGCCGTGCTCACGAGCTTGATCTGGATCGTGTTGCTTTTAGCCATGGAACGCCTGCCTTGAGATTTGCCCTGAAGATTAGTCGCGCGTGCCGTGCTGTCAAGCGCGACGGTGCCATCCGCGGGCCGAGGGCGTTGATTTTCCACGTTTCTGACGGCAGGCTTGCGTCCCTTTCAGTGGCCACAGCGAGCGCGATCCCTTGAAGCGACTGATCGTGACGGCCGACGATTTCGGTCTGACCCTCTCGGTCAACGAGGCAGTGGAGGAGGGCCATCGCCACGGCATCCTGACGGCAGCCAGTCTGATGGTCAGCGGTGATGCCGCGGCGGATGCCGTCGCGCGCGCCAAGCGCCTGCCGAAGCTCGGCGTCGGTTTGCACCTCGTCCTGGTCGATGGCGTGCCGGCCCTGCCGCCCGAGCAGATACCCGCCCTGGTTGGCCGCGACGGCCGCTTCTCGGCGAACGTGTTCGCGCAAGGCGTGCGCATCTTCTGCCTGCCTTCGGCGCGCCACCAGCTCGCGGCCGAGATCCGCGCGCAGCTCTCGGCTTTCCGCGCCACCGGGCTCGCGCTCGATCACGTCAACGCGCATCACCATTTCCATCTGCATCCGACGATCCAGCAGACATTGCTGCGTCTCGCACCGGAATTCGGCATCCGCGCGGTGCGCCTGCCTTTGGAACCGCCCGCGGCAAGCGGGCAGCGCTCGGCGTGGCTGACGGGCTCGCTGGAGGCGCGGCACGCGCATCGCCTGCGGCAAAATCTCGATGCAGCCGGGATGGCGCACAACGATCGGATTTTCGGTCTCGCCGATACGGGCGCGATGACGGCAGAGCGCGTGCGGTATTATCTGGAGCGGCTGCCCGACGGCGTTTCGGAGATTTACTTCCATCCCGCGGCGGTGCGGCCGCCGGTCTGGCCGGCGGAGTATCGCTGCGCGGAAGAGGCGGCGGCGCTGACCGATCCCGAAATCCAGGCCCTCGTCGCGCGCCGCGGCATCGAGCTCATGCCCTTCGTCGGTCTGGCGCACGCGCCATGAAATCGGGGGTCGCTTGCGAGCGACGCGCTCAGCCCTGAAGCGTCGCCAGGTAATCGATCAGCGCTTTCCGATCAGCCTCGTCCTTGACGCCGGGAAAGATCATTTTCGTCCCTGGCACCATCCCCTGCGGATCGACGAGATATTTATCGAGTGTCGCTTTGTCCCAGGTGGCGTTGAGCTTGATCATCGCGGGGGAATAGGAAAAGCCCTGCTCGCCGCCCGATTTCCGGCCGACGACGCCCGCGAGCGAGGGGCCGAGCTTGTTGGTGCCCGGATCGGTCGAATGACAGACGGCGCAGCTGTTGTTGAAAATCTCGGCCCCGTCGGCCGCACGCGCCGCACCCGTTCCGGCGCCGAGCACCAGCATCGCCGTCGCGAGGATCGCTGCGGTCTTTGTCGCACCGTGCATAAAGATCATCTCCCTTGGACAATATCCTTTTGACAACGCTGCCATTATGGGAGGCGTTGCATCGCTTGTCTCGCCGGGCCTGGTGAGGGGGCGCCGTGCTTGTGCTAACATCCGCCAAGTTCCGCGTGAGGAGACCCTAGCCATGCCGCGTTTCGCGCAATTCGTTCCGGAAGGCGTCATCCCCGCCTGCCTGCTGCCCTTCCATGACGATCTCTCGATCGATGAGAAATCCTTCCGCCGTCACTTGAGTGATGTTGCCGCGGTCCAGGGCGTTACCGCGATCGCGATCAATGCCCATTCGACCGAAGTCGCGTCGTGCGGCTTCGATGAGCAGCGCCGCATTCTCGAGATCACGCAGGACGAGATCGGCGCCAAGACGCCGATCATCAATGGCATCTATGCCGAGGGTAGTCTCGAAGCGGCGAAGCTCGCGCGGATGGCGCATGACGGCGGCGCTTCGGCGCTGCTGGTCTTCCCGCCGGGCCCGTTCAGCTTGGGCCAGCGGCCGGAAATGGCGCTGGCGCATTTCCAGCGCATCGCCGACGCCTCGGATCTGCCGATCGTCGTCTTCGAATATCCGCTCGCCGGCGGTCAGGGCTATCCGCTCGACACGCTCTTAAAGCTCTTCTCGAAAGTGCCGACGATCCGCGCGATCAAGGATTGGACGCCGCAAGTGCCGCTGCACGAGCGGCACATCCGCACACTGCAAAGCCTCGACAAGCCCGTCAACGTGCTCAGCACGAATAGCTCGTGGCTGTTCAGTTCCCTCGTGCTCGGCGCCAAGGGGCTGCTCTCGGGCTCGGGCAGCGTCATCGCCGATCTCCAGGCGCGGCTCTTCCGTGCAATCCAGGCGAACGATCTCGCCGAGGCCCGGCGGATCAACGATCGCATCTACCCGACGGCCGAAGTTTTCTACGCCTATCCCTTCGTCGACATGCACAATCGCATGAAAGAAGCGCTCGTGCTTCTCGGCAAACAGCCGCGCGCGGTGGTGCGGCCGCCGCTGGCGAAGTTGTCGCAAGCCGAGATCGAGCGTATCCGCGCGGCGCTGGTCAAAGCCGGACTCCTCGAGGCTGGCGCGCGCAGCGCTGCCTGACCCCCGCAGCGCGCGGCAATGCGGCTCGCGCGTATCATTTCTGGCGGTCAGACCGGTGTCGATCTTGCGGCGCTCGATGCCGCGCTTGCAGCGGGCTTTCCTTGCGGCGGCTGGGTGCCGCGCGGGCGCTGCAACGAAGACGGACCGCTCGATCCGCGCTACCCGGTCAAGGAAACGGATAGCCGCAAGCTCGCGCGGCGCACCGAAATGAATGTGCGCGATTCCGACGCGACGCTGATCCTGTCGCGCGGCGCGTTGAGCGGCGGTTCGGCGCTGACCGAAAAGCTGGCGCAGCGCCACGCTAAGCCGTGCCTCCATGTCGATCTCGGCGCGCTTTCGCCCGAGGAAGCGATCGAACGGACGCGCTCGTGGCTGGCCGGAATCGACGGCACGGTTCTCAACATCGCGGGGCCGCGATGCAGCAGCGATGCGGAAGTCTATGCGCTGGCGCGTCGCGTGATCGAGGCGCTGATATCCTCGTGACCAGGCGCCGCGTCCGCATTCCTTCGGCCAGGAGATAGCCATCAAAGTGCGTAGAAAGTTTCAGCCGCATCATCCCTTGGTGGAAAGGGCCAACCAGTTCTTATTGATGAACAGGGCATCGCTTTGCGCTGGAGTGCCCTCGATGAAGGTGTCGGCCAGAAGAACAAAGCCGGCCTTATTCAAGGCGGCCACGTTGTCGGCGGCCAGTTTCTGATCTTTCCAGAATTGATGCCGCTCCAGTTCGGCACGCAGCGCGATCGTGCGGCCGAGCGTTGCCTTGGCGCCTTCGATCACGTTGAAGAGTGCCCCCTCCACGTCGATCCACAGAATGAACGTTTTGCCGGCTGCAATCTCGGAGCGGAAATAATCGTCGAGTGTCGTACAGCGCACGGTGACAACTCGCGCAGGAATCGCCTCCGAACGCTCGAGCAGCGATCCAGCGGCGCGACGCCAATCGCCATCCGTGTCTTCGGCTTCGAGCATATTGAACGTTGTTTCGCCCGTGCAGTTGCTCACCGCCATATGCTCAATGACGATGTCGCCGAGATCCTTCCTTGGCTCGATGAATTGCTCGACGTTTCGTCCGTTGGCTTCGAATCCGAAACAGGCAGATTTCGGTGATAATCTTCGAAAGCGAACGATCTCGGCGGCATTGTAGCTACCGACGTCGCAGATGATGTCCGGCTGGCAATTTGCGACAAAGCTGTCGAAGACGCTTCGCGTTAGGAAGTCGTTGCGTTCCCGGGGGTGCAAGGTGTCGCTCTTGAATGGCGGCGGCTCATCGAACATTTCGCGCCGATCCTGAAAGGTGGCCACCGCCCTCACAGCGGTGGAGAGAGCCAACCATTTCTCATTAACGAACAGCGCATGACTCTGGGGATGCGTGTCCTCAGTAAAGCTGTCTGCCACGAGAACGAAACCGGCCGCCTTCAAGGCAGCCACGTTGTCGGCGGCCAGCTTCTGATCTTTCCAGAATTGATGCCGCTCCAGTTCCACACACAGCGCGATCGTGCGGCCGAGCGTTTCCTTGGCGCCTTCGATGACGTTGAAGAGCGTCCCCTCAACGACGATCGACAGAATGAGCGTCTTGCCGTCAACGATATCGGGTCGGAAATAGTCGTCGAGTGTCGCGCAGCGGACAGTGACCGCTCGCGCGGGAAGCGCATCCGAGCGCTCAAGCATCGACCCGGCGGCGCGCCGCCAATCGGCGGCCGTGTCATTGGCCTCGAGCATATTGAACCTGGTTTCGCCGGTCCGATCGCTCACGGCCATGTGCTCGATGACGATGTCGCCGAGATCGTTCCTTGGCTTGATGAATTGCTCGACGTTTCGTCCGTCGGCTTCAAAGCCGAAGCAAGCTGAGCGCGGTGATAACTTCCGAAAACGAACGATCTCGTCGGCGTTGAAGCAACCGACGTCGCAGATAATGTCCGGTTGGCAATTTGTGAGGAAGCTGTCGAATATTTGCCGTATCAAGACGGCTTTGCGATTGAGGAGTGCCCAAGCCTCGCTCATGAAGCGGGCTTCAACGAAGCGACGATACGATCAGCAGCGCCTCTGATCGACTGTTCATCCGAGTTGAACCTGCTCCCGACATCCATCATGGCGCACTTCCGCTGATAACCAAGCCTGATGATTTCCTTGACTTTCCGCGGATATTGCCATATCCGAAGCAGGGGTTCATCCTGTCCGTAAACTCGAATTTAGATTATTGGGCCGCGCGCTCCGGCGAAGACTATCGTCTTCAGCAAGAGAGCCGCGCAGACGGTCTCAATAATGCCTATGAAATTCAAGAAGTCTGGCTGACAAAGTTTCTCCACGACTTTTCGGGCGGCAGAAAAGGAAGCCAGACCCGCCTCCTCGACTATGGCTGCGGTTTTGGGCGTGTCGCCCGCGTCGTTTGCGAATTGGAGGCGGTCGAGTACTTCGGGTTTGATTTTTCTCGCTCGATGACAAGCTCATTCAAGGCAAATCCGCCATCTCGCCTGCGATCCAATATCGATCATCATGTTCGCATCGCCGACCGGCTCGATTCAGTTTTTCCGGCAAGCGAGAAGTTCGACGTCATTTTGTCCATTTCGGTTCTGATCCACAATCCGCCGGCAGCGGTGACGGAGATCCTTGAGCGAATGCTGGAGCGACTTGCGCCTGATGGCGTCGTCGTCCTCATTGAGAAT
>DATNGE010000161.1:0-5947 GCA_035606035.1 Allostellaceae bacterium | reverse complement strand
CCGAATCCTCCGTTCCCTTCGAGCTCTTATTGTGCCTGGAACGCTAGACGCCGGCTGTCCGGCTGTCAATCGGAATGGCCCGGTTTACTGGACTTATTCGCATAAGCGTTATACACTGCGTAACATATGCGCCTGTCCGATCTGATCGATGTCGAGGCCGGAACGCTGAGCCGCGCAAGCTTTGCGAGCGAGGAGATTTTCCGCCGCGAGCTGGAACGCGTTTTCGCCCGGGGCTGGAACTTCGTCGGCCATACCAGCCAGTTGCCGAAGAACGGCGATTTCTTCCTGTCGCGCTGCGGCACCGAAACCGTGATCGTGTCGCGCGACGAGCAGGGCGCGATCAACGTGCTGCTCAACAGCTGCCGGCATCGCGGCATGCCGGCCTGTCGCTATGATTCGGGGAACGGCAACGGCTTCATCTGTTCCTATCACGGCTGGTCCTACGGCCTCGACGGCGCACTGACCGGCGTGCCGCGATTCAAGGAGCGCTATCAGGGCAAGCTCGAGCGCGAGAAATGGGGCCTTGTCCGCGCGCGGGTGGCCGTGTTCTACGGCTCGATCTGGGCAACCTTCGAGGAAGCCGCGCCGTCGTTCGAGGATTATCTCGGCGCCGATATGCAATTCTATTTGCGCGCGCTGCTGCAGGGGCCGGATGGCGAGGATGATGGCTACGAGGTGATCGGCGGCATCGTCAAATGGCAGGTGCCGTGCAATTGGAAATTCGGCGCCGAGAATTTCGCCGGCGACCATTATCACGGCTATAGCCATATCTCGGTCGAGCGGCTGTCGGTTGGTCTCTCCGGCAAGACCTCGCGCCATAATTTCGCGGGCGTGAAGGTGAAGCAGCAGCCGACGTTTGTCGCCGATCCCGCGCGCGGTCATACCATCCGCGCCAGTGTCTTCGCCGCGCTCGCGCCCTACGACGATCAGGAGGCCGCGTCGGCCGAGGTCAACGACTACTATCGCCGAAGCCACGAGAAGCGGCAGCAGCGTCTCGGCGACAAGTCGCGGCTGTTGATCCGAGGCGGCGTGATCTTCCCGAACACCCATTTCAACAGCGCCGGACGGACGACGATCGGGCTTTGGCTGCCGCTCTCCGCGGGGCGCACGGAGATATGGCGCTGGCTCTTCGTGCCGCGCAACGCGCCCAATGCGGTGAAGGAAACGTTGCGCGAATATTATCTGCGCTATGCCGGTCCCGGTGGCATGGTCGAGCAGGACGACATGGAGAATTGGACCGCGGCGCAGCGCGGCGCCGAAAGCCTGGTCTCGCGCCGCTATCCGTTCAACTACCAGCTCGCGATGGGGCTCGAGCGGCGCGCGCGTCCCGATGAATGGCTCGGCAAGGACGTGACCATCACCGAGGACGTGACCGAGCACAATCAGCGCGCCTTCTATGGCCATTGGGCGCGGCTCGTCGCCGACGCATCATGAGCGCGGCCCCATGAGCCAGGATCGGAACAGCGCGCTCGACCGGCTCTTGCTCGAGGCCGAGATCGAGCGCTTCTTTAGCGCCGAGGCCGAGCTGCTCGACGAGCGGCGCTTCGATGAATGGCTTGCCCTGCTGCATGACGACATCCGCTATTGGATGCCGATCGCGCGCAATGTCCGCTTCAATCAGCCCGAGCGCGAATATACGCGCGAAGGCGCGGAGGCGAATTGGTTCGATGAAGGCAAGGACACCCTGAAGAAGCGCGTGCTGCAGATCCAGGGGGGCGATCATTGGGCCGAGGAGCCGCGCTCGCGCACCACGCATCTGGTCGCCAATGTGCGGGTCGACTCCGTCGCGGGCAGCGATGTCACGGTGAAGAGCCGCTTCATCGTCTGCGGCTTTCGCCTGGAGCACGATGTCGATCTCTTCATCGGCAAGCGTGTCGACGTGCTGCGCCGCGAGCAAGCCGCGCTGAAAGTGCTGCGGCGCACGATCTATCTCGATCAGAGCGTGCTGCTGTCGCGCAACCTGACGACGTTCTTCTGAAGATGCCGGCGCGGACGAAACGCGCCGCGCCGGCGGCGGACGAGCTGACGACGAGCCTCGATTTCCTGATCCGCGATACGCGCTTGCGGCTCTATAAATATATCGAGCGGCGGATCGCCCGACAGGGCATTCCGCTGCGCGTGTGGTTTCCGTTGCGCGTGCTCTATCGCAACGAAGGCATCACCCAGCGCGAGCTCGGCCAGATGCTGGGTTTCGGCGATGCGCATGCCGGCGTCATCGTCGGCGTGATGCAGCGCCACAAGCTTGTCGCGCGCGAGCCGAGCCGCATCGATAAGCGCCGTCTCAACCTCTATCTCACGCCTGAAGGGCGCAAGAAGACGCGGCAGACGCTGCGCGAGATGCGCCGCATCAACGCCAGGATTACCGCCGGCTTCAGCGCCGCCGAGCGGCAATCGTTCCATGCGCTGCTGATGCGCGCGCATGAAAACCTGGCCGCCAGCAAGGGGAGAAGGAGCTGATGCCCAACACGCGGCGATCGCGTTTCGTGATGGCTGGTGAGGTGAAGACGCATTACACGGAAAGCGGCGGCGACGGTCCGGTCATCCTCGCGATGCATGGCGGCGGCCATGGCTCATCGGGCGAGGCGGGGCTCGGGCGGCTCTTGGAGCTGCTCGGCGAGCGCTATCGCGTAATCGGGCTCGATTCGATCGGCGGCTATGGCAAGACCGATCCGGTGCCGATGCGCCATGGGCTGCAAAGCCGCGTCGACCACGCCGTCGCTTTCGCCGACGCGCTTTGCCTCGACCGCTTCACCATCATGGGCAATTCGCAAGGGGCGTGGTGCGCCGCGCGCTATGCGATGAGTTACCCCGAGCGCATCGAAAATGTCGTGCTGCTCAGCAGCATCACCATCGGTGGGGCGATGGGGCTGAAGGCGCCGCGCGGCGAGGGCCACAAGCTGCTCAGCTCTTACGACGGCACGCGCGCAGCGATGGTGCGGCTGATGCAAGGCCTGGCGGCCCGCCCGGAGGTGATCACCGATGCGCTCGTCGATCTCCGCCAGGCGGCGGCGACGCGGCCGGGCGCGATGGGCGCCTTCGCCGCATCGGAGAAATCGATCGCTGCGGTACGTAGCGATCCGCTGGCGACGGCGCTCTTTGATATGCGCGAGAGCCTGCCGGCCTTGGCGAAGAAAATCGCGACGATCTTCATCTGGGGCGAGAACGATATCTTTGCCGCGCCCTCGCATGGTCGCGAGCTCGAAGCGCTCTTACCGGATATCAAATTCCACTGGGTCAAGAATGCCGGCCATCAGGTCCAGACCGATCAGCCGGAGATCGTTGCCGAGACCGTCGACAATCTGATCAGGCAGAAGCAGATTTAGGGCAAGCGGCGCGGCGTTGTGATCTGGGCGACAATGCCTTCGATCGCCGCGCCGATCGCCAACCCGCTCAGGACGTCGGTCAGGTAATGGGCGAGCAACAATAGTCGCGTGCTGGAGAGAACGAGCGCCGATGCCCAGCCCATGATGGCCAGCGGCCGCGATGCGGTGCGGGTCAGGCCTGCGGCGATGGCGCCGAGATGGATCGCATGGCCGGACGGAAAGGATGCTTTCGGATCGCCGGAATGCGGAATGCCGTGTCGCGGCTGCCCATGCATCAGCTTGCGATCGGGGCGCTGGCGAGAGATGAAAAGCTTCAGCACATGCGGCAAGGCCGCCGATACGGCGACACAGGCGAGCAGGTGATCGGCGCGCTTGGCCCGCCGCGGCGCGACGATCGAGCTGCGACTATAGAACCAGTAGAGCACGGCGCCGGCGAGCAGCGGCTTTTCATCGGCGGCGAAAGTGATGACCTTGCCGGCGCGCTCGATCACCGGCGTCGCGTGGCGCCGGATCGATCGCGAGGTTGCGATGTCTGCTCGACTGGGCGGCAATTTGATCGGCAACCCGAAGCGCATGTCACCTTCCTCCGCGGCGACCTCGCTGGGCGAGGCTGGAGAATCGCGCATTACCAAGGCCTGTGCCGATCGTCAGGATGCCCCAGCGCTTCACGTCGAGCATCTGCGGCACCTGGCTCAAGCCCTGAAGCACAGCATCGTTATGGATGATGATCAGGGGCTCCTCGCCGTTGATTGTCGGCAAGGCCTTTGCCAGCTCGCTCGCAAGGTTGAAATTATCGCTCTCCCAATTGCCGGGGAGATTCTGTCCGCCGGCTTTAATCGAGCCGTCGCTATTGATGATTCCGGGGCAGCCGATACCGATGAAGGGCGCGAGCCGCAGGCCGCGCTTGGTGGCGTGTTGTGCCAAGCTTTGCAAAGTGGTGGTCAGCCGCTCGACCGCGCGCGTTCGCGACGGCGTCTCGTCATCGGCATGACGCCACTTCTTGGCGAGCACCACCGTTCCTTCGGAAAGCGCGGCTTTCTTGCGCCCGAAACGGAAGCTCACAATGCCGACGCGCACATTGGTGCCGCCGATATCGGCGGCGAGGATCGCGTCATGGCCGGCGAGCATCCAATTCGGCACGAGCTGCAGCGCACCGATCATGGCGGCTTCATCGACGTGCTCATCGATCGGCACAATGTCGATCTTCGTGCCGTCACGCTTTAGCTGGATGGCGGCGCGGCCGATCACCACCTCGCCGACACGGCTACCGCGAAATCCGCCGCCGACCGCAATGCGTTCGGTGCCCTTCCAGTCCTTCAGCCGCAGAAAGCGCGTGATCACCGAAGCGAACTCGCCCGAATAAGCTTCGATCACCCCAAGCACCAGCCCAGCCGCTTCGAGATGGTCCGAATCGAGGAAGGTCGCGATATTCTTCTTCGTGAGGGCGCTCGCCGGAACATCGGCCAGTGGATCGCCGCCGCCGCGCGCGCTTGCCTTCCGCCACTCCTCGAGAATCGCCGCAAATGCCGCTTTGTTGGCGCGATCGCCATATTGCTCGCCACCATCGCGGAGCTGCGCGCCGTAAGTATCGACATGGACGCGCGGCAGCATGGCGGCACCGTGCACAGGTATGCGTGTTTGTGGCCTTTTCTTGTTTTTCTTGTCGTTCTTGTTGCTCTTTTTCTTTCTTGTGTGCGCCATGGCGCGGAAAAAACGGGCACGCCAGGGAAAGGTTGCTGACCGGTGGAACCGTTGCTTTCGGAGCCAATTATGCCGCCATGGTGCGCGTATCTGCTGTCGATCCCGGCTTGCTGGAGCTTGCGCGTACTGTCGAGAAAACGGACTACTGCTTCACGACGATAACGCCGGAGAGCCATCGCCGCGTGAACGCGCGTCACGGCAATGACGAGGCACTCGATCTCAGAGATGTCTTCGGCTGGAGCCGCCGCTTCGATCCCGCCATCCTTCCCGAAGGTCTATTTGCCTTGATGCAGGCCGCCGGCGCCGTCGTCGCGGACGGCGAGCGCTGGCGCAGCTGTGTGCGCCTTTCGACCATCGGCGATCTTTTATTCGTGCATTCGGCCTTTCCCACAGAAGCTGGGGATGCCGTTTTCTTTGGCCCCGATACCTATCGCTTCGTGGCCGCCATGCGGCAGGAAATCGCGTGCGGCACTCTGCCGTTGTGGCGTCGGGCCGTTGATCTCGGCTGCGGCAGCGGCGCGGCGGGCATCGTTTTGGCGCGCGACAATCCGGAGGGCTCGGTCGTTCTGACGGACATCAACCCGGCAGCGTTGCGCTTCGCCGCGATCAATGCCGCGCTGGCAAAGGTGGCAAACGTCGCGGTGCACCAAGCCAATCTTCTCGACGGCGTCGACGGCGAGCTCGATCTCGTCGTCGCGAACCCGCCTTATCTGCTCGACCCCGCGAAACGCCTTTACCGCCATGGGGGTGGCGCCCGAGGGGAAGGGCTTTCGCTCGCGATCGTCGATGCCGCTCTCGCGCGGCTCACGCCCGGCGGCACGCTGCTGCTGTACACCGGTACCGCGATCGTTGGCGGCCTCGATCCGTTTCGCGAGGCCGTCGCGGTCCGCCTCGCCGGCAGCGGACATTCCTGGCGCTACCGC
>DATNGE010000160.1:0-3487 GCA_035606035.1 Allostellaceae bacterium | reverse complement strand
CGCCGTCCAGAATCGCGGCGTTGAGATTCGCGCCCTCCAGATTGGCGCCGAAGAGCATCGCGCCGCTGAGGTCGGCGCCTTCGAGGTGCGCGTGCTCGAGATTAGCCCTGAGGAGATTGGCTTGAACCAGCGACATGCCGGCGAGGTCGGCCCCGGCGAGATCGACCGGCGCGTCCGGATGCTCGGCACGCCAGGCATTCCATGCCTCGATGCCGCTCCTCAGAAGCGCAATCTGTTCCTGATCTGCCATTCCCGACGCTGTCCCCCCGAAGGCGCTGGTTACGCCGCCTTTTCTAGCAGAAACACCAGCACGCCGCCCGGCTCTTCGCGCTGCTCGACGAGCTTCGCGCCGGTGGTCTTGCAGAAATGCTTGAAATCCTCGATGGCACCGGGATCGGTCGCAAGCACCTGCATCCGCGCCCCGGCGGCGAGGGTTTTGAGCGCCTTGCGCGCCTTCAAGACAGGCAGCGGGCATTTCTGCCCTTTGGTATCGACGATGAGGACGTCAGACATCGCGTGTTGCCCTCACCCTCCCGCCGCTTCGCGTCGGGGCCCTCCCTCTCCCGCTTGCGGGAGAGGGTGCCGAGCGCAGCGAGGCGGGTGAGGGGTGGACCTCAACGATCGCGCGCTCAAAACCCGATCCGGCGCGGCTCGCTGACGTCGAGCTGGGTGTCGGGGTTGAAGAGCTCGGCGATGGTGTAGTCGCGTTGGCGCTGGGGCGGCTTGAGCCCCGCGACCTTCGCCGCCGCCATCGCCTCCTCGTAGATGAGCGCGCGGCATTTGATCATGCCATAGCACCGGCCGGGCCTGAGCAGCGCCTCGTCGACCTTTTTGAAATCGTCGAGGTTGGTGGTGAAGATCACCTTCTTGTTCGGGAACTTGATCAACCCGTCGGACACGTTGAGAAAGCGCGCGATCATCTTGTTGCCTTCGCGGCTGCGGCTGCCGAGGATCGTGTCGGCGTCCTCGATCACGAAGACATTCTCGCTCGTGCCGGTCAGGAAATCGACGAAGGTCGAATCCGACGACAGCAGCTTCTCCTCATAGGTCACCGCGGCATTCATGCTGTATTCGTGCAGCAGCCAGCGGATGAGCGAGGTCTTGCCGGTCCCCGGCGGGCCCGACAGAAAGAGCAGCGACGAGCTCGAGGCGATGAAGCCGTCGAAATAGGCGCGCAAGCCGCCTTTGATCCAGGGATAGAACTCGTCATAGACTGGCGACGCCGGATCGAGGATCACGCTCGATTGCCGCGTATCGTCGCCGAAGGTGAAATGCCAGGTGACGGTGGCGAGATGCTTCTTGCCGATCTTCTCCTCGAGCGCGTCGCGCAGCGCCTTCACCTTCTCGCGGTCGACGCCGTAGATCGCAACCGAAAAATAAGAGCGCCGCCGCGTGAACGGATCGGCATGGCTGGCGCAACGCACGCCGATCAGCATCTCGATCTTCTGCGGCAATTCGCCGATGCGGATGACGCAGGTCTCGCTGTCGACATCGACGGCCCAGCAATCGCGCCGCGGCTTGTCATGCAGCGCCAGCGCCGCATTTTTAACGACCTCGGTGACCTCGACGCGCGAGGCATCGAGCGTGTAATGCCGCTCGACGATGGCGATGTCGCTTTGCGCGCCGTCGATGAATTCGAGCGCCGCGGCCATGCCGAGCTCGTGGAGGCGCGTCTGGATACGGCGATCCGGGAGAAAATTGCTCATGCGCGCAACTATAGAGGCCGCAGAATGCCTTGAAAACCGCGGCAACCATTCGCAGGGACGGGTTTTCTATGGCTAGCGTCAGGTAAGGAGATGATGATGAAACTGTGGCAAGGTGTGGCGATTGCGGGGATGATGGTTTCTCTCGCCGCTTGCGGCGAAACCATGGGTGATCGCGCGCTCTCGGGCGCGGCGATCGGTGCGGGCTCCGGCGCGGCGATCGGCGCCATCGCGGGTCCGGTCGGTGTCGGCACCGGCGCGGCGATCGGTGCGGGCGTTGGCGCGGCGACAGGCGCCGTGACGAGCCCGAACCAGATCGATCTCGGCCGGCCGGTCTGGGAACGCTAAGTCCCGCGCATTATCGCCAGGAATAAAGAGGGTGGCGGCTCGCGTGAGTCGCCACCCTCTGCTTTCTATCTGATCCGTCAGCCCTGCTTGGCGCGGGCCGCGAGCGCGCGCAGCTCTTGCTCGCTGCGGAAATTCATCACCCCGATCTTCAGCGTCCGGAAGTAAGGCAGCACCACCTCCATCTTTCCGTCCTTCTCGAGCAGCGAGACATAGCGCGTCTCGGCGCCGAGCGTCGGCAGGTTGAAGTAGGTGAAGCGCTGCTCTGCCGGGTCGTAGCGCAGTACCTGGTCAGAATTCATCAGATTGATCCAGACCGCGTGATGGCTATCGACCGTCGCGTGGTAGGGATATTGATTGGCGCCGTCCGGCAGCGCGACCAAAGAGGTCTTCAGCGTCTTGGTGTCGATGCGGAAAATGCTGCCGCCGAAGAAATCGTTGACCCAGACAACATCGCCCCGCTTGTCGGCCCCCATGCGCCGCGGCCCCTCGCCCCAGGGGTAGGGCGTGTTGAAATCGAGCCCGGCGAAATTGTCGTAAAGATTGCGCTCGGCCGGCCGCAACCCCGCCTGCATCGCCTTGACCGGCGGCACGTCGAATGCTTGCACCTGGCCCCCCGCGGGATCGGCGCGGTCGACGATATCGAGCGCCATCTGCGCCCAATAGCCGTGCCCTGTGCGATCGGCAGCGACACCGTAAGTAAGCCCGGTGCCATGCGCCGTCTTAAAGGCCGGCGATTTGAAGCCCGTGAATGTCTGCGTATCGGGATCGAAGCGCAGGATGCCGTCCGGCGCCGAAACCCAAATCTTGCCCAGGCCGTCGATATCGATGGTCACTGCCCCGCCCGTGCCCGACATCTCGGCCGGCGGGACGAAGATTTCGATCTTGCCGGTCGCGGGATCGACGCGCCCAATGCCGCCGTGATTGGGGATCGATGTCTGCGACACGTTGAACCACAGCATGCCTTTGGCATCGCGCGTCATGCCATGCGAGTTGGCGGCGGCGCCGTTGGGCGCGTCGATTTTGAAGAAGCGCACCGCGCCGCTTTTAGCATCGACGCGGCCGATCGAGATGTCCTTGCTCGGCGTGTTGTTGGTGAACCAGAGATTGCCGTCGAGATCGGGCCAGGCGTCGTGCACGATATGGCCGCCCTCGATGCCGGTCGGCGTGCCGAGCGCCCAATCGCTGCCCGTGCTCGCGGGATAGGAACCCTCGCCGTAAAGCGCCGGATCGCGCGGCACGTCGTATTCGCGCCAGACGATTCGCGCCGCCTCGCCGCTGGGCCGCGGCCGCAGCTTGATCTTCATCGCGCTCTCGCCTGGGCCGCGCGCCCGCGCGAGATAGGCGGCGAGCTCCTTCTCGTGGAAATCGATGATCGCATTCGGCTTGGCGTCGTCGCCCTGATAGATGCCGCCGACATTGACGCGCTTCATCAGGTC
>DATNGE010000159.1:0-6222 GCA_035606035.1 Allostellaceae bacterium | reverse complement strand
CGACATTCCGACGAATGAGCCCTGCATCCGCAAGGATTCCGACGACGAGGTCTATCGCACCGCGCGCGAGAAGAACGAGGCGATCCTTGCCCAGGTGCTGGAATGCCGCGAACGCAAGCAGCCGGTGCTGGTCGGCACGGTGTCGATCGAGAAATCCGAGGTGCTGTCGGAGCTCTTCAAGAAAAAGAAGGTGCCGCACCAGGTCCTGAACGCGCGATACCACGAGCAGGAAGCCTACATTATCGCCCAGGCCGGCCGCCCCGGCGCGGTGACGATCGCGACCAACATGGCCGGCCGCGGCACCGACATTCAGCTCGGCGGCAATCTCGATATGCGCCTCAAGCAGGAATTGCCGGCGATTGCCGATGCGATGGAGCGCAACGTGAAAGAGGGCGCCATCCGGGCCGAGATCGCAGCGGCGCATGAGGAGGCGGTGAAGGCCGGCGGGCTCTACGTCATCGGCAGCGAACGGCACGAAAGCCGCCGCATCGACAATCAGCTGCGCGGCCGCTCCGGCCGCCAGGGCGATCCGGGCGCTTCGAAATTCTTCGTCTCCCTCGAAGACGATCTCATGCGCATCTTCGGCTCCGAGCGCATGGACGGGATGCTGCAGAAGCTCGGCCTCAAGGAAGGCGAAGCGATCATCCATCCCTGGATCAACAAAGCGCTCGAGAAAGCACAAGAGAAGGTCGAGGCGCGCAACTACGAGATCCGCAAGCATTTGCTTCGCTTCGACGATGTGATGAACGACCAGCGCAAGGTCGTCTACCAGCAGCGCCGCGAGATTATGAGCGCGACCGATATTGCGCAGATGATCGTCGACATGCGGCACGAGACGATCGAGCGCGTCGTCGCGCGCTACGTGCCGGAGAACTCGCTGCCCGATCAATGGGACACGGGCGGCCTCCATACCGAAATCGGCCGGCTGCTCAATCTCGACCTGCCGCTCGCCGATTGGGCGAAGGAAGAAGGCATCGCCGAGGACAACATCCGCGAGCGCATCGAGGAGGCAGCCGACGCCAAGATGGCGCAAAAGGCGGCGACCTACGGCCCCGAGCTGATGCGTCTCGCCGAGCGCAGCCTGCTCCTGCAGATCCTCGATCAGACCTGGAAAGAGCATCTCCTCGCGCTCGATCATCTGCGCCAGGGCATCAATCTTCGCGCCTATGCGCAGCGCGATCCGCTGAACGAGTACAAGCACGAGGCTTTTGTGCTGTTCCAGGAGATGCTCAACCATCTCCGCGAAGCAGTGACCAGCGTGCTCTCGCATGTCGAGCTGCGCGTGCAGCAAGCGGCTGATCAAACGCAAGCGCCGCTGGGCCAGCCGGTGCCGCCGCCGCCGCGCCCACGCATGATCGAGACCCACGAGGAGCCGGCCTGGGCCGGCGGCGGCTTGTCGCCCGATGGCGATGCCGCGCTTGCGGTCGCACCGCCCCCCGCCGCGCAATCAGCGGCCTCGCCCTGGGCCAAGACGCCGCGCAACGCGCCTTGCCCCTGCGGCTCGGGCAAGAAATTCAAGCACTGCCACGGGCGCGTCTAAGGCGTAGGACGGCGGCGGGGTTGCCCACGGCAACCATTCCGGAATGACAAAGATTTAATAGCAGCGAAGGCGGTCCGTAACCCGTCCTCGTCCATGTTTAACGCACAGCATCATCGTGGAAGCGCGGCGAAGGCACCGCGCGACGATCACCGAACCCGAGAGGTCCCATACCGATGGCTTCGCTCCCTCCCCGCTCACCCGCCCATATGCTCCGCCTCGCCACGCTCTCAGCCGGCGTCGCGCTATCGCTCGCTTTCACCCCGCTGACCGGCGTTTCGCCGGCCTATGCGCAAAGCAACTCGCCGCTCGCCGCGGCGCTGCCGAGTTTCGCGCCGCTGGTCAAGAAGGTGACGCCAGCCGTCGTCAACGTCTCGGCGACATTGAAGCCGGGCGCGTCCGGGGCCGAGGATCTGGAGAACGATCAGGGCCAAGGCGCCAACCCGGATCAGGATCAGGACCAAGGCCCCGATTTCGGCCCCAATCGCAGTTTCCCGCAATCGCCTTTCGACGAGATGCTGCGCCGTTTCTTCGAGCAGCAAGGCCGGCCCTCCCAGCGCCAGCAGCGTGAGCACACGGTCGCTCTCGGCTCAGGCTTCATCATCGATCCGAGCGGCTACGTCGTCACCAACAACCACGTCGTCCAGAACGCCGACAAGGTGACGGTGATCTTCCAGGACAACAGCCAGCATCCGGCGAAGATCATCGGCCGCGACACCAAGACCGATCTCGCCCTTTTGAAGATCGATGCACCGAAGCCGCTCCCCTATGTGAGCTGGGGCAACAGCGACAGCGAGCAGGTCGGCGATTGGGTGCTGGCGGTCGGCAATCCCTTCGGCCTCGGCGGCTCGGTCAGCCCGGGCTTCATCTCGGCACGCGGCCGCGACATCCATGCCGGCCCTTATGACGACTTCCTGCAGATCGACGCGTCGATCAACCGCGGCAATTCCGGCGGCCCGACCTTCAATCTCAACGGCGAGGTGATCGGCATCAACACGGCGATCTATTCGCCGAACGGCGGCTCGGTCGGTATCGGCTTCGCGATCCCGTCCTCGCTCGCCAAGCCGGTGATCGATCAATTGCGCGAGCACGGCAAGGTCGACCGCGGCTGGCTCGGCGTGCAGATCCAGCAGGTCACGCCGGAGATCGCCAAGAGCCTCGGCCTGCCGAAAGAGGAAGGCGCGCTGGTCGCCGACGTCACGCCGAACGGTCCCGCCGCCAAGGCCGGCTTCAAGCAAGGCGACGTGATCCTTTCCTTCAACGGCCATGAGATCAACAAGGTGCGCGACTTGCCGATCGTCGTCGCCGAAACGCCGGTCGGCAAGGACGCGAAGGTCCATGTCTGGCGCAAATCGGGCGAGACCGATCTCGACGCCAAGATCGCCCAGATGCCGGAGAATCCGCAGGTCGCGCAGAACAACCGCGGCAACGGCGGCAATCGCGATCGCGGCGGCGCCACGGCGCAGAACAGCAGCGCGATGGGCCTCCATCTCGCGCCGCTGACGAGCGAGTGGCGGCAGCGCCTCCATATCGGCCGGGACGTGAAGGGCGTGGTCGTCACCAGCGTCTCCGACAACAGCCCGCTCGCCGATCTCGGCCTGCAGCGCGGCGACGTAATCGAATCGGTCAATCAGAAGCCGGTAAGCTCGCCCAGCGAGGTGGTCTCCGAGCTCGACAACGCGAAGAACAACAAAGGCAATGAGAACATCCTGATCCTGCTCAACCGCAACGGCGTCAATCAATATGTCGCCCTGTCGCTGAGCAATCAGGGAAACGGCTGACGTGAAACGAGAGAGGCCGGCAGCCGCCGGCCTCTCTCAATTCTTTCTTGGGTGAGTCGATGCTATGCATATCCTGGTCATCGAGGACGATAGTGAGGCCGCCGCTTACCTGGTCAAAGGTCTGACCGAGAGCGGCCACCGCGTGGATCTCGCCGATCACGGCCGCACCGGGCTCGATATCGCCCGGCGCGAGAATTTCGACGCGATGATCATCGACCGCATGCTCCCGGGCCTCGACGGGCTCTCGATCATCGCGGCGCTGCGCGCGGCGAAGAACCAGACGCCCGTCCTGGTGCTGAGCGCGCTCGGCGATGTCGAGGAGCGCGTCAAAGGCCTGCGCTCCGGCTGCGACGATTACCTCAGCAAGCCTTTCGCTTTTTCGGAATTGCTGGCACGGCTCGAGGCGCTGACGCGGCGCTCTTCGGCCGAGACCAAGCTGCAGGTCGGCGATCTCGAGATGGATCTCCTCGCGCGCACCGTCACGCGCGCGGATCAGCCGATCGAGCTATTGCCGCGCGAATTTAGACTGCTCGAGTATTTGATGCGCCATGCCGGGCATATCGTCACCCGCACGATGCTTCTCGAAAAGGTCTGGGATCATCACTTCGATCCGCAGACCAACGTCATCGACGTGCATGTCAGCCGGCTGCGGCAGAAGATCGATAAAGGCTTCGACAAGCCGCTGCTGCACACGGTGCGCGGCTCGGGCTACACGCTGAAAGCCTGAATCAAAGGTCTGAGCGGGGCGGCTAGGTGCCGCTCGTCCCATCGCCCGGCAAGCGCGGCTAGCCCGCGCTTGTTCCCATCGCCAGAAATTTCTCGCGCCGCTGCTTGCGGAGTGCCGGCCCGTCGAGATCGAGCAGCGGGTTGAGCGCGCTCTCGATCGCATTACCGACCGCATCGATCGTCGCCCCTTTGTCGCGATGCGCGCCGCCCAAGGGCTCGGCGATGATCTGATCGATGACACCGAGCTTCAGCAAATCCTGCGCCGTCAGCTTCAGCGCCTCGGCCGCGTCCTGCGCGTTGCCGGCACTGCGCCAGAGGATCGAAGCGCAGCCTTCGGGCGAGATCACCGAATAGACGGCGTGCTCCAGCATCAGCACCTTGTTCCCGGCGGCGACCGCGATCGCCCCGCCGGAGCCGCCCTCCCCGATGACCGTCGCCACCATCGGCACTTCGATCTGGAGGCAGGCTTCGATCGAGCGCGCGATAGCCTCGGCCTGGCCACGCTCTTCCGCCTCGATGCCGGGATAGGCGCCGGCCGTGTCGACGAAGCTCAACACCGGCAGGCCAAAGCGCTGCGCCAGATGCATCAGCCGGATCGCCTTGCGGTAGCCCTCGGGCTTCGCCATGCCGAAATTGTGTTTGACGCGCGCTTCGGTATCGGCGCCTTTCTCGTGCGCGAGCGCGACGACGGTGCGGCCGCGGAAGCGGCCGAGTCCGCCGATGATTGCGCGATCTTCGGCGAACGCGCGGTCGCCGGCGAGCGGCGTGAATTCGGTGATGAGGCCGGCGATGTAGTCGCTGCCATGCGGGCGCTCGGGATGGCGCGCGAGCTGCACCTTCTGCCAGGGCGAAAGCTTGGCATAAGTCTGCTTAAGCAGCCGATCGACCTTGTTCTCGAGCCGCTCGACCTCGTCGGCAATGTTGAGATCGCCGCCGTCGGCGAGATGGCGAAGCTCTTCGATCTTGCCTTCGAGCTCGGCGAGCGGCTTCTCGAATTCGAGAAAATGTCGCATCACATGATTGACCTAGCATAAGCGTTGGCAGGGCGCTACCCCGCCGAAGCCGCCCTCCGCCTAACGCGCGGGCTTCTTGCGCGCCAGCGGATGGCGCTCGGCGACGAGACGCTGCAAGCGGGCGCTTTGCACATGCGTGTAAATCTGCGTCGTCGCGATATCGGCGTGGCCGAGCATCTCCTGCACGCTCCTCAGATCGGCGCCGCGCTCGACGAGATGGCTGGCGAAAGCATGACGCAGCACATGCGGCGAGAGACGCGCCGGATCGAGCCCGGCTTCGAGCGCCAGCGCCTTCAGCATCTGCCCGCAGCGCTCGCGCGTCAGGTAGCCGGCGCGACCGCGCGAGGGGAAAAGAAAGCGCGACGCCTTGCCCTCGCGCAGGAAATGCGAGCGCTGATCGAGGTACCCGGCGAGCGCCGCGCGCGCCGGCTCGCCTAGGGGCACCAGCCGCTCTTTGTCGCCCTTGCCGCGGACGATGAGATAGGGCCGATCGCTTTTCGCCGCGGCGAGCGGCAGTGCGACGAGCTCCGAAACGCGCAGCCCGGCGCCATAGAATAATTCGAGGATGCAGCTGAGCCGCGCGCCTTCGGCGCCGTCATGTTTTTGTGCCGCGGCGATCAGCGCCGCGACTTCGTTTTCCGCGAGATGCTTTGGCAAAGCGCGCGGCAAGCGCGGCCCGTCGAGCGCTTGCGTCGGGTCGTCGCGCCGGACATTGTCGATGACGAGAAAGCGGAAGAATTGCCGGAAGGCCGAAAGCCGCCGCGCCGCGGTGCGCGCGCTCGCGCCGGCGCGGGCGAGATGGCCGAGATAGCGGCGCAGATCATCGCTCTCCGCGCGTGCGATTTCGCCGCCGAGAAACTGCGCGAGATCGGCGAGATCGTTGCGATAGGCTGCGATGGTGAGACGCGCCGCGCCGCGCTCGGCAGCGAGCATTTCGAAAAACGCCTCGACATGGCGCGATAAGGGCGCCGATCGCTCCGTTTTCTTGCGCCCGTCTTTTTTTGGGGGGTCAGATGCCGGCATCGAGCGCGGCTTCGACCGCAAGAGCGCGCGCATCGGCGTCGAGCCCAACCGCCTCCAACCCGGCGATCGCCTGCGCCAGCACGGCCGGCTCGGGCGAGAGCCGATCGCCGGCCGAAGCGAGCAAGACCGTCGTCAGCACCGT
>DATNGE010000158.1:0-7007 GCA_035606035.1 Allostellaceae bacterium | reverse complement strand
ACCGCACTGATGGGCGAGCTCGATAAGATCATCCGCGTGTTGAAGAAGGCCGATCCCGGCGCGCCGCATGCGGTGCTGCTGGTGCTCGATGCGACGGTCGGGCAGAACGCGCATTCGCAGGTGCAGATTTTCCGCGACATGGTCGGCGTCACCGGCCTCGTCATGACCAAGCTCGACGGAACCGCCAAGGGCGGCGTGCTGGTCGCGCTCGCGCAAGCCTATGGCTTGCCCGTCCACTTCATCGGCGTCGGCGAAAGCGCCGATGATCTTCGCCCCTTCGTCGCCGCCGATTTCGCGCGCAGCCTCGTCGGACTTGAAGCTTGAATCTTTGATGTCGCGTCTCACACGCACCTTTTCCCACGTCGTCTCCGCGAAAGCGGGGACCCAGGATTTAAATTGGGACGACCCGTTCGCTCGCTTTGCGAGCGAACTCGAAGGGCACAGCCGCGAAGAGCGGCTACGCGGGTCGTCCGCTTTCGCGGGAATGACGAGGAAATACTGTTGCGCGTGCTTGATAGGATTCACGCTGTTCCTCGCCACTATCCTCCCCGCAGCTGCCGCCGAAATCCTCGTCCTCAGCGATATCCATTTCAATCCGCTCGCCGACAAGGCGATCGCCGAGGCGCTTGCCGTCGCACCGGCCGAAGAGTGGCCATTGATCCTCGATCGCGGCGGCGAGCGCTTGAGCAATTACAGCGAGGACACCGATTGGAAGCTGCTGCGCGCGGCGTTCGAGGAATTGCAGGCGCAGAAGAAGCCCGACTCCGTCTTCATCGCCGGCGATTTCTTGGCGCATGATTTCCGCAAGGCCTTCGATAGCAGCGTCGCCGCTCATGACGACGCGGCTTATCGCCGCTTCGTCGTCAAGACGATGCGCTTCCTCGCGCTCTATCTCGCGAACGCTTTCCCCCGGACGCCGATCCTGCCCGCGCTCGGCAATAATGATTCCGATTGCGGCGATTACGCGATCCAGCCGGGCGGCGCGTACCTTGCCGATACCGAAGCGATCGTCGCGGGCATGATCGGGCCTTCACTTGTTGCAGGGGCGGCAAGCGAGGATTTTGCGCGCGGCTGGACGGCGCTCGGCAGCTATGCCGTCGACGATCCGGCGCAGCCGCGCATTCGCGTGATCGGCCTCAACGACAATTACTTTTCGCCGCATTACCGCAATTCCTGCGGCGGCGATGGCGACGGCAACCCGGCGCGCGCGACGATTGCCTGGCTTGGTCGCGCGCTTGCCGCCGCCGCGGCGGCGCGCCGCAAGGTTGTCCTGCTTTATCATATCCCGCCGGGCACCGATGCTTTCGCGACCACACGTCACGATGCCTGCCCGGTCACGCCGGTGCCGCTGCTCGCCGAGCCTTATGCCGGCGAGCTGCATGCGCTGCTGCAGCGCTATCAGGACACAATTATCGCCAATATCGCAGGCCATCTGCACACCGACGCGTTCCGTGTCTTGCGCAGCGGCGACGACGCGTTCGGCTTCGTCATGATCGCGCCCGCGATCAGCCCGATCTTCGGCCAGAACCCGGCTTTCCGGCGCTTCGCGCTGAGCGATGACGGCGCGATCAGCGAGGTGAACACCTATTACCTCGCCAATCTCGGCGACGCTGTCGCGGGCGCGACACCGCGATGGCGCGCGGAAGCGAGCTTTGAGCAGACCTGGACACTGGCGCGCTTCAACACCGCGAGCCTCGAGACGCTCTACCATCGCCTCGGCACGTCTGCCGCCGCCCAGCAACGCTGGACCCGGACCTACGGCGTGCAAGGCCCGGCGAGCGCGGCCGTGACGCTGCAGAATTTCGCGGTCTATCGTTGCTCGGTCGGCAGCGATCAAAGCAGCGATTTCGCCCGCTGCCTCTGTGGCGGCGGACGCTAAGACAAACGAGGGAGGATGCCATGGCGAATGAAGGACCGAGCCGGATCCGCGAAATTCCGCCGGAGCAATTGAGCGCGCCGCAGAAGGCGGCGATCGAGGCGGTGATCGGCGGCCGCGGCCGCATCCCGGGTCCTTACAAAATCTGGCTTCACAGCCCGATCTTGATGCAGCGCCTCGAGCGGCTCGGCACTTTCCTCGTCAACGAATCATCGCTGAAGCCGCGCGAGCAGGAGCTGGCGATCCTGTGCATCGCCGCCCATTGGCACGGCAATTTCGTCTTCACCGTCCATTCGCGCGTCGCGCGCGAGCAGAGCGTGCCCGAGAGCGTCATCGAGGACATCCGCGCCGGGCGCATGCCGAAGCTGAGCGATCAGCGCGAAGCCGCCGTGGTCGAGATCGCCCTCAGCGCGCCCGATCCCGACCCGGCTAGCGATGCCGTCTTCGCGCGTGCGATCACGGCGCTCGGCGAGCAAGGTCTCGCCGATCTCCTCGTGTTCCTCGGCTATTACAGCACCGTCGCGATGGCGATGAAGCTGCATCGCGTGCCGGTGCCGCAGCGTTAAACATTAGCAACGCGGCATCGTCCAATGCCGCCAATGGGCAAGCGTGGACTTGCGAAACGGGGCTGTTCCGGCGCACATTCTTGGCGCTTTCGATGGGAGTAACGAGACGATGGCGAGTAAAGTGAAGCGCGGCCGGCATTTCCTGCACGTTCCGGGACCGAGCAACGTGCCCGATCGTGTGCTGGCGGCGATGAGCCATCCGGTGATCGATCATCGCAGCCAGGAATTCTTCGATCTCGTGAAACACATCACTGCCGGCATGGCGCGCGTTTTTCGCACCAAGGGTCCGGTCGCGATCTTTCCCTCTTCCGGCACCGGCGCCTGGGAGACGGCGCTGCTCAATACGCTGTCGCCCGGCGACAAGGTGCTTGCCTTCGAGAGCGGCCAATTCGCGACGCTCTGGAAGGTGATGGCGGAAAAGCACGGGCTCAAAGTCGATTTCATGCCAGGCGATTGGCGCCACCCCGTCGACCCTGCCGAGATCGAGCGCCGTCTCGCCGCGGACAAGAGCCATGAGATCAAAGCGGTGATGATCGTTCACAGCGAGACCTCGACCGGCATCCTCGGCGACGTGCCGGCGGTGCGCAAAGCGATGGATGCGGCGAAGCATCCGGCGCTGCTCATGGTCGATGCGATCTCCTCGCTCGGCGTACATGAGTATCGCCACGATGATTGGGGCGTCGACGTCACCATCTGCGGTTCGCAAAAGGGCCTGATGCTGCCGCCCGGGCTCGGGTACAACGCGATCTCCGCCAAGGCGCTCGACGCGCACAAAAAGGCGAAGCTGCCGCGCGCTTATTTTGAATGGGACCCGATGGTCGATGCCAATGGCAGCGGCTCCTATCCCTACACGCCGGCGATCAGCCTCTTCATGGCTGCCAAAGAAGCGATCGCCATGATGGATGAGGAAGGGCTCGAGAATATCGTCGCGCGGCATGAGCGCATGGCCGAAGCAACGCGGCGCGCGGTGCGGGCCTGGGGCCTCGACGTGCTGTGCCAAGATCCCAAAGCCTATGCCAATGCGCTGACGGCGATCGTGGTGCCGGACGGCGTCAATGCCGATCAGGTGCGCGCCACAATCCTCGATCTCTACGACGTCTCCCTCGGCGCCGGCCTCGGCAAGGTCGCGGGCAAGGTGTTCCGCATCGGCCATCTCGGCTGGATGAACGAGCTGATGTTGCTCGGCGGCATCGCCGGCGTCGAGCTCGGTCTCGCGGCTGCGGGCGTCAAGCACAAGAGCGGCGGCGTGCAAGCGGCGATGGATTATTTCGGCGGCAATATCGCCGGCCATGCGCGTTGAAGCGCTCGCCGAAAAACTGATTGCGGCGCGGCGCAGCCTCGACCGCATCGCCGCGCTCGCGCCCGACGAAATTCCGGCGAGCGCCGCGGAAGGCTATGCGGTGCAGGACGCGATCCTCCAACGCCTCGGGATTCCGATTGCCGGCTGGAAGGTCGGCGCCTCCTCCCCGAGCGCCGAGCCGCAAGCCGGCCCCATCCTCGCCGATCGCCTGCAGCCGAGCCCGGCGCGCTTCGCGATGCCAGCGAATGCCTTCCGCACCGTCGAAGGCGAGGTCGCATTCACCCTCGGCCGCGATCTGCCGACGCGCTCGCAGGGCTATGGCGCCGATGAGGTGTGGGACGCGATGCTATCGGCGCAGGTCGGCATCGAGGTGCTGGAATCGAGCTTCATCGATCGGCGCAAGATTTCCGAATATGCGGTGCTCGGCGATCTCTTGAACAACGGCGCTTATTGCTATGGCGGCGCGGTCAAGGAGTGGCGCTCCCTCGATGTCGCGACGCCGGAAGCCAGCCTCTCGATCAACGGCAAGGAGCTGCGCCGCGCCAGCGCGGGGACGCCAGGCGGCCATCCCAAGCGCCTCTTGGCTTGGCTCGCCAATCATGCGGCGGCGCGCGGCCACCCGCTGAAGGCCGGGATGATCATCACGACCGGCAGCCACACGGGCATGATCGACGCGCCCGCCGGCGCAACAGTCGACGTACGAATCACAAAATTGGGCGAGGCCCGGCTGACGTTTGCTGCTTGACACTGCGTAGGTCATTGCGCACCGTTCAGCGAGCACGTTCTATCTGACGGCGGCCGGGATTGCAGTTTAAGCTCCGAGACACGTCGCGTTTCGGGTTCTATTGGATGCTCCCAAACGCGTTCACGATGGAAGAGTGCGACAGCATGGTCGCCTTCTTCTCGCAGCTCAATGCCGATGAGGCGAGCATGGCGGACGGCAAAGAGCTCGACCACCAGATGCGCAAGAGCGTGGTCCGATGGATACCGTCGCATCCGAAGACGGAGAACGTATACCACCGTCTCGCGACAATCGTGCAGAATGCCAATGCGCAACTCTGGAATATGCGGATCGACGGCTTCGCCTCCGATATCCAGTACGCGGAGTATGGCGGCGAAGGATCGCACTACGCCTGGCACATGGATTACGGGCCGGGGTCGATGCGGACGCGCAAACTGTCGGTCTCGGTGCAGCTGTCGGAGCCGAGCGCGTATGAGGGCGGTGACCTGGAGCTTGCCACCGTCCAAGTGCCGACGCGCGAGTTTCGTCTTCGCGGCACGGCGATCGTTTTCCCGTCTTTCCTCTTGCACCGCGTCACCCCCATCACCCGCGGCACACGGGTCAGCCTGGTCGCGTGGGCTGACGGACCTGAGTACATCTGAACCTCTTGAACCGGAACGTGTCCCTCCCCTCGGCCGGCGGCCGCGGGGTTTTCCCGCTTGACTTATCGTAAGTTTGAACTTACGGTAAGATATGACTTACGCAACTGCGGCCTTGACGGCTTTGGGCGACCCGACTCGCCGGGAGATTTTCGAGCGGCTGGCGACGAAGCCCCGTTCGGTATCGGAGCTCGCCCGGGATCTGCCGGTCAGCCGCCCCGCCGTCTCGCAGCATTTGCGGCATTTGAAGGAGGCGGGGCTCGTGACCGACCACGCCGAGGGAACGCGGCGCGTCTATCGCATCGATCCGGCCGGGCTCGGCGCGCTGCGCCAATGGCTCGACCGGTTCTGGGACGACGCGCTCGCCGCTTTCAAAGCGGAAGCCGATAAGGAGGCCGAGGAATGAGCCACATCATCACGCCGGCACCGATCCGCCGCGCGGTCGAGGTGAAAGTGCCGCCGGCCCGCGCCTTCGCGATCTTCACCGCAGAGGCGAGCCGCTGGTGGCTGAAGTCGCATTCGATCAGCGCGACGAAATCGCCGATCAAAGACGTCGTCATCGAGCCCCGTGTCGGCGGCCGCTGGTTCGAGCGCGGCGAGGACGGCAGCGAATGCCAATGGGGCCAGGTGCTCGCCTGGGAGCCGCCCCCTACTGAAAAAAGCCAAGGCCGTCTGCTCCTCGGCTGGCAGATCAATGCCGATTTCAAATACGATCCGAGCTTGCTCACCGAAGTCGAGCTGCGCTTCACCCCGGCGGGCAGCGGCACTTTGGTCGAGCTCGAGCATCGCCTTATCGAGCGCATGGGCGAGCGCGGCGTCGGCATGCGCGATGCGTTCACGCGCGGCTGGGGCTTGCTGCTCGAGAGTTTCACACAACACGCCACCTGAGGAGGGAGCATCATGGCTGAATTGCAAATCATCGGCGGACCGCAGAGCAATTTCGTCTGGGCGACGCGGATCTTCTGCACCGAGAAAGGCGTGCCTTACCAGCACGTCGTCGCCATGCCGCATACGCCCGAAGTCGACGCCATCCATCCCTTCGGGAAGATCCCAGTAATGCGCCATGGCGATGTGACCTTGTGCGAATCGCGCGCGATCATCTCCTATATCGATCGCGCCTTCGAGGGCCCCTCTTTGCTGCCGCGCGATCCGGTTGCCGCCGCGCAAACCGAGCAATGGGCCTCGATCGTGTGCACGACAATCGATCCGCTCTGGCTGCGCCAGTATTACGCGGCCTATGTCCTGGCGGTGCGCGGCAATCGTCCGATCGATCGCTCAATGATCGATGCCGCGATCCCGAAAATGGAGCCGCAATTCGCGATCATGGACCGCGCCGTCGCCAAGACCGGCTATCTCGTCGGCACGAGCTTCACCCTCGCCGATGCCTTCCTGACGCCGATTGTCTTCTACATGAACGCGGTGCCGGAGAGCGCCGCGCTGATGGCGAAGTCGCCGCATCTCAAATCTTACCTCGATCGCCAGATGGCACGGCCGAGCGTGCAGCAAACCAAGCCGCAGCAGCTCGTCCACGACATGATGCGGCGTTGACGACTTCCGCGCGTTAATTCGTGGCATTCGACGAGAAGGCAGCCGAGCGCGTGCGCCGCGCGCTCGGCCGGCGCCGCGGCATTACCGAGAAGAAGATGATGGGCGCGCTTTGCTTCATGGCCAGCGGCACGATGTGCTGCGGCGTCACCGGCGCCGCGCTGATGGTGCGCGTCGGCGCCGACGGTTTCGCGCGCGCGCTCGCCCGGCCGCACGTGCGGCCCTTAAGGATTGGACGCCGCGCGGCGGGCGGCTTCGTGCTGGTCGATCCGCCCGGTTATCGCAGCGCGGCGGCGCTTGCACGATGGATCGAACACGGCCTCGCTGTGGCGCAAAAGAT
>DATNGE010000157.1:0-2256 GCA_035606035.1 Allostellaceae bacterium | reverse complement strand
TCGACGACGCGATTGACCTGGCGCATCACCTCGGGACCGATGCCGTCGCCGGGCAGCGAGAGGATCTTTCGATTGGCCGCCATTCACATGTCTCCGCTTAGAGCCAGGCCGCTTAGAGCCAGGGTTGGGACAGATGCTGCTTCTGCTCGAAAGCCGCGATCTTCGATTCTTTCTTCAAGGTGAGACCGATATCGTCAAGCCCGTTCAGGAGGCAATCCTTGAGGAACGGATCGATATCGAATTTCACCGTGCCGCCATCCGGCCGCGTGATCGTCTGGCTGGCGAGATCGACGCTGAGCCGCGCATTGGCGCCCTTCTTCGCGTCGTCCATTAGTTCGTTGACGACCGCTTGTGGCAGCTTGATCAGCAGCATGCCGTTCTTGAAGCTGTTGTTGTAGAAAATATCGGCGAAGGACGAGGCGATGACGCAGCGGATGCCGAAATCCATCAGCGCCCAGGGCGCGTGCTCGCGCGAGGAGCCGCAGCCGAAATTCTCCCCCGCGACGAGGATCTTCGCCTGGCGATAGGCCGGCTGGTTGAGGACGAAATCGGGGTTCTCGCTGCCGTCGTCGCGATAGCGCAGCTCCTCGAACAAGGCCTTGCCGAGGCCGGTGCGCTCGACCGTCTTCAGATGCTGCTTCGGGATAATCTTGTCGGTATCGACATTGATGATCGGCAGCGGCGCGGCGACGCCGGTCAGGGTCGTGAATTTATCCATGGGATGCCTCGCTTTTCGCGGCCGATGGTGTAGGCGAGGAGGGCGAATTAAGCAAGCGCAGCCATTGCGTTAGGCCCGCCCCGACCTCACATAGGAGCGATGAGCGAGCAGCGTAACAACCGCCCCGAGGCCGAGATCATCCCGCCCGGCGCACCCGATCGCGGGCGCTGGCGCGACCCGCGCGGCGGGGAACGCCCAGGCGAGCGGACCCGCATCTGGGCCTGGAGCAACGACCCGCGCTACGCGGGGTTGCGCTACGGCCGGCCGGGACCACTCGGCCTGATTGCGATCTTCGCGGGATTGGCGGCGCTGGGCGCGCTTGGCTTCTTCGTTTTCCTCGGCGCGCTCGCCATCACGCTGCCGGTGATCGCGGCGCTGGTGCTGGCGGGCATCCTCGGCGGAATCCTGCGCCGGCTCTGACCCTTCACCGTCCCGTGATGGCAGCATTCAACCTACCTCGATAAGATAGGCAAAAGCCTTTTCATCGAGGGAGGAGAAGCATGCGTTTGGGGAAATATCTTTGCTTGGCCGCTGTCGGCACGGCGATGCTTGCGCCGCGCGCGATGGCGCTCGACCTGAATGAATGGTCGAGCATTCAGATGCCGCCGCCACCGGAACTGAAGCCGGCCACCGTCGATCCAAAGACGACGGCGCTGTTCCTGTTCGATTTCATGACCGAAAATTGCGGCGCGCGGCCGCGCTGCGTCGAAATCGTACCGAAGCTGAAGGCGCTGCAAGAGAAGGCGCGCGCCGCCAACATGCCGGTGTTCTACACGCTGCCCGGCGGCGGCAAGCCGATCGATCCGGCCCTCACGCCGCGCCAGGGCGAGCTGGTCGATCAGAAGAACGGCGGCCCGGACAAGTTCTTGAATGACGATCTCGATCAGAGCCTCAAAGCGAAAGGGATCAAGACCGTGATCCTCTGCGGCACCTCGGCGCAAGGCGTCGGCCTCGGCACCGGCGCCCCCGCCGTGCAGCGCGGCTACGAGGTGATCTATCCGATCGATTGCAACCCGTCGGAAAGCGCGTTCCGCGAAGCCTATACCGCCTGGCATATGGGCGGCGGCGGACCGCCGGTCACGACGAAGCACGTGACCCTGACGCGCAGCGATATGATCAAATTCGGCGGTTGAATTTCACTCGTCATTGCGAGGAGCGCAGCGACGAAGCAATCCAGGGCACCACGTGAAAGCCTGGATTGCTTCGCTTCGCTCGCAATGACGGTCGAGAGTTAGCCTAGATCTCTCACGTCGGCGAGTTTCCCGGTGACGGCCGCGGCCGCGGCCATGGCCGGGCTCATCAGATGCGTGCGGCCGCCGCGGCCTTGCCGGCCCTCGAAATTGCGGTTCGAGGTCGAGGCGCAGCGCTGACCCGGCTCGAGCTTGTCGGCGTTCATCGCGAGGCACATCGAGCAGCCCGGCTCGCGCCATTCGAAGCCGGCCTCGATGAAGATCTTGTCGAGACCTTCGGCTTCGGCCTCTTCTTTGACGAGGCCCGAGCCCGGCACGACGAGCGCGTTGACGCCGGCCGCGACCTTG
>DATNGE010000156.1:0-4115 GCA_035606035.1 Allostellaceae bacterium | reverse complement strand
GCAGATCGGCCCAGGAACGCGCGCCGCGTGTCGAATCGCTCCAGCCTTCGATCGTCTCGTAGACCGGCTCGACCGCGGCTTGCGCTTCGGCGCTCGCCGGCAGGCGATCGAGCACCTCTTTCCCGAGGCGATAGCCGGTGCAGACCTTGATCTCCTTGAAGCCGTCGAGCACGTCGAGCTTGGTCAGCGCGATGCCGTTGATGCCGGCGGTCTTCACCGCCTGGCGCACCATCACCGCATCGAACCAGCCGCAGCGCCGCTTGCGCCCCGTGACCACGCCGAATTCCTTGCCGCGCTGGCCGAGCGTCTCGCCGATCTCGTCCGTGAGCTCGGTCGGGAACGGGCCGCTGCCGACGCGCGTCGTATAGGCTTTGCATATGCCGAGCACATAGCCGATCGCCCCCGGCCCGAGCCCCGCGCCTGACGCTGCCTGACCCGGATGGGTGTGCGACGAGGTCACATAAGGATAGGTGCCGTGATCGACATCGAGCATGATGCCTTGCGCGCCCTCGAAGAGCACGCGCTTGCTCTCCTTCTTCGCTTCATCGAGCAGCCGCCAGGCCGGCACGGCATAGGGCAGCACTTTGGGCGCGATCTCGATCAGCGATTTCAAGAGCGGCGCCTGTTCCACTTCCGGCGCGCCGAGGCCGCGGAGCAGCGCGTTGTGATGGACGAGCACATTGTCGATCTTTACCGGCAGGGTTTGCGGATCGGCGAGATCGCAAACCCGGATCGCGCGCCGGCCGACCTTGTCTTCGTAAGCCGGACCGATGCCGCGGCCGGTGGTGCCGATCTTGTTCGCGCCTTTGGCTTCTTCGCGCGCGCGATCGATCTGGCCGTGCGAGGGCAGGATCAGCGACGCATTCTCGGCAAGCTTCAGATTGGCCGGCGAGACTTGGACGCCCTTCTGCCGGATCGCCTCGATCTCCTTGATCAGCGCCCAGGGATCGACGACGACGCCGCTGCCGATGATCGAGATTTTCTCCGGCCGCACGATGCCGGAGGGCAGCAGCGAGAGACGGAACTCGACACCGTCGATGACGAGGGTGTGGCCGGCATTGTGGCCGCCCTGGAAGCGCACCACGACATCGGCGCGCTGCGACAGCCAGTCGACGATCTTGCCCTTGCCCTCATCGCCCCACTGGGCGCCGATCACCGCGACGTTCGCCATGACGATTCTTTCCTACTGCATCGTCACCCCCGCGAAAGCGGGGGTCCAGCGCGACGGCACGGCGCTTTCATCTGGATTCCCGCTTGCGCGGGAATGACGCAAGAAATTACTAGTTCGCGAGACCATCTTAAAGCGAGATTGCTTTCTCGCCTTCGAGCACATGGGAGCAGCCGAGCCGCCGCGCTTCCGCGGCCGCATCCTTGGTCGGCACCAGACCCGCGACCGTGACATAGCCTTGGGCACGCCAGCGCGATGCCGCTGCGACATCGCCGTCCGTCGGCACGTAAAGCCGCGGCGGCGGTCGGTGCGGCGTCATCGCCTCGAGTACGGCTTCGGTATAGAGCGTGAAGCCGGTCGCGTCCTCGCCGCTGCCCGCGCCGCCATCGCCGGTGCGGTAACGACCGCCGCGGCCGAGCTCGGTTTTGATGCCGCGCGCGAAGAACGAGAAGCTGACGCCGGTGTGATATTCGAAGCCGCGATTCTCCACCGGATCGATGGTGATGGCGAGCGACGGCTTCCCCATCGCAAGCCGCTCCGCCACGGCGACGAGTCGCGCGCGCTCGGTGGCCGCTTCGGGCGCGAGATCGAGCGCAACAATCGCTTTGAGCGCCGGTGCGCCCGCGCCGGCCGCCGCGAGCAGTTTTTGCAAGAGCGCCGCCGCCTTGCCGCCGGATGCTTTAACGCCGGCCGCGTCCTTGTGATCGAGCGCGCGGCGCAGCTCGTCTAATGCAGCGCCGGAAATCCCCGCGGCGCGGCAGACCGCCGGCACCAAAGTCGGCAGCGTGAGATCGACCGAGAGCCCGGCGATACCGAGCGCGGACAGCGCTTCGGCGGCGAGTGTCACCGCTTCGATATCGGCGGCGATCGCGTCGCTGCCGATGAGCTCGGCGCCGACCTGGCCGATCTGGCGCTCGGGCTGCATCTCGCTGCCGCGCACGCGGAGCGCCTCGCCCGCGTAGCAAAGACGCAAGGGCCGCGGCGTCTTGGCGAGTCGCGTGCCGGCGATGCGCGCGATCTGCGTCGTCATATCGGCGCGGAGCCCGATCATCCGCTGCGAGATCGGATCCATCAGCCGGAAGGTCTCGGGCGCCATCGCCGCGCCGGCGCCGGAGAGGAGATTTTCCTCGAACTCCATCAGCGGCGGCTTCACGCGCTCATAGCCGTGGCTCGCCAAGACGGCGATCAGCTTGCCGACGGCTTCGGCTTCGGCCTCGGCATCGGGCGGCAGCAGGTCGCGCAAACCCTGTGGCAGCAGCGCCTTGTGCAGATTGTCGTTCGACGGGCCGGGCATGACGCCGGGATAGCGGGTTTGCGCCCCGCTGGCAAAGGGAAAGGACACGCAGCAACGGAACGCGCGATTCGAGTCCCGTCACCCCCGCCAAAGCGGGGGTACAGGGAAACAGCGAAACGGTCTGCTGGATTCCCGCTTACGCGGGAATGACGAGAAAAAGAAGCGCTGCCGCAGGTCAGAAATGCAGTTGCCGCACCTGCATCACATTGGGCAGCGCGCAGACATGCGCCAGCACGGCCTCATCGAGCGGCTGGTCGACCTGGACGAGACAGATCGCGTCCTCGCCCGCCGCTTTGCGGCCGAGATGGAAGGTCGCGATGTTGATGCCCGCCTCGCCCAACGTGCGGCCGAGATTGCCGATGAAGCCCGGCTTGTCCTGGTTGCGCACGAACAGCATGGTTGGCCCGAGCTCGGCTTCGAGCGAGATGTCCTCGATCGCGACGATGCGCGGCTTGTCGCCGCCGAAGAGCGTGCCGGCGACGCTGCGCTGCTTCTGCCCCGAGACGACGGTCACCTTGATGAGGGTCTGGTAATCGGTCGTATCGGTCGAGCGCGTCTCTTCGATCTTGATATTGCGCTCTTTGCAGAGCGCCGGCGCGTTGACGAGATTGACGGTGTCGAGCTGCGGCCGCAGCAACGCCGCGAGGATCGTTTGGGTCAGCGGCTTGACGTTGAGCTCGCCGGCATGCCCGGCATATTCGATCGCGACGGCGGAGAGGCCGACATCGGTGATCTGGCCGGCGAAGCTGCCGAGCTCTTCGGCGAGCTTCAGATAGGGTTTCAGCCGCGCCGCGTCCTCGGCCGAGAGCGAGGGCATGTTGAGCGCGTTCACCACCGCGCCGGTCATCAGGTAATCCGCCATCTGCTCGGCGATCTGCAGCGCGACATTCTCCTGTGCCTCGGTGGTCGAGGCGCCGAGATGCGGTGTCGCGATCAAGCGCGCATGGCCGAAGAGAATGTTCTCTTTCGCCGGCTCGATCGGGAAAACGTCGATCGCCGCGCCCGCGACCTTGCCCGAATCGAGCGCCGCCTTGAGGGCCTCTTCGACGACGAGGCCGCCGCGCGCGCAATTGATGATGCGCACGCCATCCCGCATCTTCGCGATCGCCTTGGCATCGATGATGTTCTTCGTCTGATCGGTCAGTGGCGTGTGCAGCGTGATGAAATCGGCGCGCGCCAAGAGATCGTCGAGCTCGACCTTCTCGACGCCGAGCTGCACCGCACGCTCCGCGGTGAGGAACGGATCGTAGGCGACGACCTTCATCTTGAGGCCCAAGGCGCGGTCGGCGACGATCGATCCGACATTGCCGCAGCCGATGACGCCGAGCGTCTTCGCCGTGAGCTCGACACCCATGAAGCGCGACTTTTCCCATTTGCCCGCCTGGGTCGAGCGGTCGGCCGCCGGCAGCTCGCGCGCCAGCGCCATCATCAGCGCGATCGCGTGCTCGGCGGTGGTGATGGAATTGCCGTAAGGCGTGTTCATCACCACTACGCCGCGCGCCGTCGCCGCGAGGATGTCGATATTGTCGACGCCGATCCCGGCGCGGCCGACGACTTTGAGATTTTTCGCGGCTTCGACAACCGCTTTCGTCACCTTGGTCGCCGAGCGCACGGCGAGACCGTCATATTTGCCGATCTCGGCTTTCAGCTGAT
>DATNGE010000155.1:0-3840 GCA_035606035.1 Allostellaceae bacterium | reverse complement strand
CACGCGCAATCGCCGCGCCGATCCGGTGATCACCGAGATCGTGCGCTCGGGCGTGCTCGCCGTCACCGGCGAGATGAAGACCAATCTCATGCGCACCGCCTACAACCTCATCATCTACGAGGCGCTGGATTTCACCTGCGGGCTTTTCACCCCGGACGGGCGCACCGTGTCGATCGGCCTCGGCCTGCCGATGTTCATCCGCGGCATGGGCGAGACCATCAAGGCCAAGCTTGCGCATTTCAAAGACGACATCCGTCCGGGCGACATCCTCGTCACCAACGACGCGTACATCACCGGCTCGCATCTGAACCACGTCACCTTGTCGCTGCCGATCTTCCATAAAGGCCGGCTCGTCGGCTTCTCCTGCTGCATGGCGCATTGGCTCGATATCGGCGGCGTGCTGGCGAGCGTCACCACCGACATCTATTCCGAAGGGCTGCAGATTCCGATCTGCAAGCTCTATCGCGGCGGCGAGGTCAATCAGGACGTCGTCGACATGATCCGCATGAATGTGCGCGTCCCGGAGCGCGCCATGGGCGATCTCCGCGCGCAGGTGACGGCGGTGAAAACCGGCGAGAAGCGCTTTCAGGAGCTGGTCGAGCGCTACGGCGCCGACGAGGTGCTGGCCTCGATCGACGAGATTCTCGACCGCTCCGAGGTCTCGGCGCGCGCCCGCACCGCGACGATCCCGGACGGGGTCTACGAAGCCGAAAGCTTCATGGACGATGACGGCTACGAGCTCGGCAAGCGCGTGCCGATCAAGGTGAAGATCACGGTCAAAGGCGACGAGGCGACGATCGACCTCTCCGAGGTCAGCCGGCAAGTGCAGGGCTTCTATAACTCGGGTTACAGCACGGCGATCGCCTGCGCGCAGGTCGCCTATAAATGCCTGACCTCGCCGACCGATTATCCGATCAATGACGGCAGCTTCCGCCCGCTGACCGTGATCGCGCCGCCGGGCCGCGTCGTCAGCGCGGTGAAGCCGGCGGCGATGCGGCGCTGGATGACCTTCCCGATGACGATCGTCGACACGATCTTCAAGGCGGTGGCGCCGGCGATCCCCGATCGCGTCGCGGCCGGGCATCATGCCGATCTCATCATCGCCCAGCTCATCGGCTTCACTAACAACCAATTCATTTTCGCCGGTCTCAGCCATGCCGGCGGCGGCTGGGGCGCGAAGCAAACCGAGGATGGCGTCTCGGCGACGATCGCGATGAATGACGGCGATACGCACAACTCGCCGATCGAGCTGCTCGAGGTGAAATATCCGCTGTTCGCCGAGCGCTACGAGCTCGTCCCCGATTCAGGCGGTGCCGGCAAGTATCGCGGCGGCCTCGGCGTCGATCGCGAGGTGCAGCCGCTGATCGAGCTGAAATTCACCTCCCACATCGAGCGCTCGCAATGCAAGCCCTGGGGCCTGTTCGGCGGCGGCGATGCGATGGCGAATGCGCTTTTCCTCAAGAAGGACGGCAAGGATCTCGGCAATCTGCCGAACGCCAAGGCCTTCACCCTGTCCTTAAAGCTCGGCGACAGCGCGACCATCCGCGGCGGCGGCGGCGGCGGCTATGGCGATCCGACCGAGCGCGAGGCCGAGAAGGTCCGCGAGGACGTCTATCAGGGCTATGTCTCGCTCGGCGCCGCGCGCGATACTTACGGCGTGATCCTCGATCCCGAGACGCTCGCGATCGACCCCGCCGCGACGCAAAAGCGCCGCGCGGAGATCAGGGCAAGCGCGAAGTAGTAAGCGCCCCCTCACCCTCCCGCGCATTCGCGCGGGACATCCCGGCCAACCGCTGTTCGCGGTTGGCCCCTTCGGGTTCGATCGCGAAGAGCGATCGAACGGGGTGTCCCCTCTCCCGCTAGCGGGAGAGGGTGCCGAGCGCAGCGAGGCGGGTGAGGGTTGCCGCTATTCCGCCGCGCTCGCCTTGGCCGGCGTCAGTCGCGCGATCACCTCGTCGGTCGACATCACATCGCCGAAGATCCGGAGGATGTTCGCGAGCGTCGCGTTGTGCTCGGCGTCGGTCGCGGCGGCGTTCCCGTCCGAGACCATGACCGTCTTGTAGTTGAGCATCATCGCGTCGCGCGCCGTCGATTCGCAGCAGGTGTTGGTGACCGTGCCGGTGACCAGCACCGTGTCGATGCCGCGCTCTTTCAAGAGCTTGTCGAGATCGCTCGAACCCTGGATGAAGGCGCTGAAGCGGTTCTTCTCGACTTTGAGATCGTTCGGCTTCACGTCGAGCGTATCGTAAAGCGCCTGGCCGTGCGTGCCCCGGCCCAAGCGCTTTAAGCCTTCGGCCTTGTTGAGCGCGTTGGAGACGTTGTCGTAGAAGACGCTCCAGGTTTTCTTGTCCTGCTCGCTATGGGTCATCTGGATCCACACCACCGCGCCGCCCGCCGCGCGCGTCGCCGCCGCGAGCTTGTTGACGTTCGGCACGATTTCGCGCGCCAGCGGCACTTCGGTCGGATAGGGCGGCAGCATGAAGCAATTCTGCAGATCGACGACGAGCAGCGCCGTCGCCGGCCCGACCAGCTGATCGAAAGCATGCTCCTTGCCGCGCGCTTTCTTCACGCGATCGATGATGTTTTGTGGAATGTCGATCTTATGCATGCGGCCCTCCCTCGTTCCGTGCCCAGTCTTCTCTACTTGTCACCCCCGCGCAAGCGGGGGGCCAGAGGGACATCGCGGTAGTGGCCCTGGATTCCCGCTTTCGCGGGAATGACGGGCAAAATCAACGGTCCGCGTTCTTGAGCGCCTGCCACACGCGTTCAGGCGTTGCCGGCATTTCGAGATGCGGAACGCCGAGCGCGTCGGCGATGGCGCCGATGACGGCCGAGGTCGCGGGCGTGATGCCGGCTTCGCCGGCGCCTTTGACGCCGAGCGGGTTGCTGTCGGTCGCCACGGCGTTCTGCTGCGTCACGAAATTCGGCAGCTCGTCGGCATGCGGCACCGGGTAATCCATGAAGGTGCCGGAGAGGAGCTGGCCGTCTTTGGCGAAGACGATCTTCTCCATCAGCGCCTGGCCGATGCCCTGCGCCGCGCCGCCATGCACCTGCCCCTCAACGATCATCGGATTGATGATGCGGCCGGCATCGTCGACCGTCGCATAGCGCACGACGCTGACGCTGCCGAGCTCGGGATCGATCTCGACCTCGCAGGCGGCGGCGCCGTTGGGATGCGCGTGAAGCCGCGTGGTGAGGATCGAGGTCGCGGCGAGTGGACCGCGTAAATCTTCGGGGAGGCGCGGCTCCTCGGCAGCAGCGGCAAGCTCGAAGAGGCCGATCGAGCGATCGGTGCCGGCGACCGTGAAACGGCCATCGGCGAAGCTGATATCGCTCTCGGCGACTTCGAGCTTGAAAGCCGCAAGCTTCTTGCCGCGCGCGACGATCTCGTTCGAGGCGCGCACCAGCACCGCGCCGCCGAGGCGCATCGAGCGGTCCGAATGCGTGCCGCCGCCCGAGACCGAAACGGCGGTGTCGCCAAACAACACCGACACGCGCTCCAGCGGCACTTGCAGGATATCGGCGACGACTTGGCCGAAGGCGGTCTCATGGCCCTGGCCCGAGGCCTGCGTGCCGATCGCGGCATCGACGCGGCCCTGTGCCAGCACGCGGATGTCGCTGCGCTCGTCGACGAAGCCGGTCGGCGATTCGAGATAATTCACCACCGCGATGCCGCGTTTCAGCCCCTTCGCTGCGGCCGCCGCGCGGCGTGCCGGGAAACCCGCCCAATCGACGAGCTTCAGCACGCTCTCGAAATTCTCGGCGAAGGCGCCGCAATCGTAGCGATGGCCGAGCGGCGATTGATACGGCAGGGATTTCGCCGAAATGATGTTGCGACGG
>DATNGE010000154.1:0-12289 GCA_035606035.1 Allostellaceae bacterium | reverse complement strand
AGCTCATGGATCGCCACGCGATCTATCTGCAGCCGATCAATTTCCCAACCGTGCCGCATGGCACCGAGCGGCTGCGCCTGACCCCGACACCGCAGCATTCCGATGCCGATATCGACCGGCTCGTCGCGGCCCTCAGCGATGTGTGGTCGCGGCTGCCGATCCGCCGCGTCGCCTGATCAGCTGCCGCGCAGATAGTTCTTCAGCGGCTCCCAATACATCTTGTGCCAACCGCTCGCGAGGTGATCGCCGGCATCCTCGGGGAAGCCGGTGTGATGCAAGGTGAGCTTGGTTTCCGCGCCTGACGGCTCGAGCTCGAAGCGCACGATCGAATAATAGCCCTCGGGCCAGCTCGCGACCCGCCATGCCTGCACGATCCGGCGATCGGCGATCAATTCGATATTGCGGCCGGTGATCGCACCGCCGAAGCCCGAAAACGCACCACCCGGCGAGGCGTCGATCTCGGCCGTTGCGTTGGTGAAGGCGCCGAACTGATCCGCGTCGAGCAGCGCTCGATAGATTTGGCTTGCACTCGCGGCGATGGTGATGTCCTGCCGGATCGATGACGCCATTGCGTGCTCCGCTTTCCACCCCGCAGTTCAAGCAAACACATGCTTGAAAAGATGATCAACATCATCTTTTCATGCCGTCGATCATTGCTCCGTGATATGACCCGAGTTCTCGCTTGAAGGAGCCGCTCATGCCCTACCCGTCCGGCCATCGCGACGCCACGCGGCAGCGGATCGTGCACGCGGCGCGCCGTCTATTCAATCGCCACGGCTTCGAGGGCGTATCGGTCGACAAGATCATGGCAGAGGCCGGGCTCACCCATGGCGGCTTCTATCGCCATTTCGCGAGCAAAAGCGACCTTTATGCCGAAGCGCTCGAATGCTTCTTCACCGATCCCGGTTGGGACGCCAATTGGGAGGGTATCGCGCTCGATCGCGCGGCTGCCAATATCGCGCCGCAGATCGTCCATGCTTATCTCTCGGCGCAGCATTTCGATGACATCGACAGTTCCTGCCCGATGGTCGCCTTGCCGAGCGATGTCGCGCGCGGCGGCTCGAGCGCGAAGCGCGCCTACGAGCGCGTTTTCGCGGCTATGGTCGCCTTTCTGCAGCGCGACGCGAAAGGTGCGGCGGCGATCCCCCGCCCGACCGCCCTCGCCATCGCGGCGCTCTGCGTCGGCGGTATGGTCATCGCCCGCGCCAGCGCAGAGCGGACCTTGGCCGACGAGGTGCGCGAGGCGTGCAAGGCGATGGCGCTGGAACTTGGCGGCTGGGAAAGCGGCGCGGCCTGAATTTCGCTACTCGCCTTCCCAATAATCGAGGCTCGCGCCGGTGCGCGCGAGAAAGCGCGTCAGTTGCGGCTTGCCGTCCGGCCCCGCGAATTCGCCATAAACGCCGGTCTTGTTGGAATCGGGATAATCGACGACTTCCGGCGATAGCTTCGTGCTGATCGCGAGATATTTGAGCTCGGCGCTAGACGAGGTATTGCGCAGTTGATGCGCGGTTTCGGGGCCGCCCGGCGGACAGGCGATGACATCGCCGCGCATCACCGGATACCGCGCTCGGCGCCGACGATGAGCTCGCCCTCGCCCTCAATGATAAAAAACATCTCCTCGTTGACGCGATGGCTGTGGCGCGGGAAAGCGCGCTTGCCGGGCGGCACGATGGTCAAATTGTAGCCGAGCTTTTGCGCGCCAATCTTGGTCGAGATCGCGCCGAGCCGCGCCTCATAGCTTTGATCGGGGCGCGTCGCGCCGATTGCCTGCCCCTTATGGCCGACCTCTCGGAATTCGGTGAGATCCGCGATGTTGAAGATCGGACGGGTCATGGATATCTCGCTCAGGAAAGGTGCTGGCCGCCGGTGATGAAGATCTCGGTGCCCGTCACATAGGACGAGTCCGGCGAGCACAGATAGAAGATGGTCGCCGCAACCTCATCGGGCTTGCCGAGCCGGCGCTGCGGGATGCGCGGAATCAGCGTCTCGGTCTCGGGCGACAGCATCGCGGTCTCGATCTCGCCCGGCGCCACGGCGTTGACGCGGATGCCGCGCTGCGCCAGTTCCGCCGCCATCTCGCGCGTCAGATCGGAGAGCGCCGCTTTCGAGGTCGAATAGGCCGAGCCGGCGAAGGGATGAACCGCGTGGCCCGCGATCGAGGTGACGTTGACGACCGAGCCCTTGACGCGCGTCAGTGGATCAATCAGGCCGCGCACGAGAAGCAGCGGGGTGAAGAAATTGAGCTGGAACACTTCGTGCCAATCGGCGACATCGCCGTTGAGCACGCCGAGGCGCTCATGCGTCGAGGCTTTCGGCGAGACCCCTGCATTGTTGACGAGGGCATCGAGCCCATTGCCGCCGAGCAAGTCGCGCACCTCGGCGATGAAGCGGTCGACCTGCTTCAGATCGGCAAGATCGGCCGGAAGGTGATGCGTCCAGTTCGGGTCGCGCTTGCATTCGGCCGGCACCGCCTCGCGCGAGGTCGTGATGATCTGCCATCCGGCTTCGGAGAAGCGCCGCACGGTCGCGTGGCCGATGCCGCGGCTGGCGCCGGTGAGGAGCAAGGTCTTGCGGTCGGTGCTCGGCAACTGGGTCATGGGAACAGCCTTTCGGTGCGCCACCCCTCGCTCGCGCCGCTGTCGCGGCGATAGACGAAGCGGTCATGGAGACGAAACGGACGATCCTCCCAGAACTCGAAATAATGCGGCACGACGCGGTAGCCTGTCCAATAGGGCGGACGCGGCACCGGCACGCCGGCAAACCGTTGATCCGCCGCGCGATCGAGCTTCTCGAGCTCGGCGCGCTCGCCATAGGGCCGCGACTGCGCCGATGCCCAGGCGCCGGTCTGCGCGCCGCGCGCGCGCGAGGCGAAATAGGCGTCGGCCTCGGCATCGCTGACGAACTCCGCCCGGCCTTCGATGCGGAGCTGGCGCAGCAGCGCTTTCCAATGGAAGCACAGCGCGACGCGCGGATTGGCGGCGATCTCGTCACCTTTGCGGCTTTCGACATTCGTGTAAAAGACGAAGCCGCGCCGGTCGTAATCCTTCAAGAGGACGAGTCGCGTCGAGGGCGCGCCGTCCGAGGTCGCCGTCGCGACGCTCATCGCCTCGGGCAGGCTCGGCTCCTTCGCCTTGGCCTCGGCGAACCAGCGCGCGAAATGCTCGAACGGCGCATTAGCGGGCACGACGCTCATTGCGCCGAAAGATAATGGCTGCGCCGCAACGATTCAAACCGTTGGCCGTTGCTGGTACGCCGCGTTCCAGGCAAAATGTGACAAATGCGCGACCCTTACACTGTGCTTGGCGTCGGGCGCGGCGCCAGCGATGACGAGATCAAGCGCGCTTACCGCAAGCTCGCCAAAAAGCTGCATCCCGATCTCAATCCGGGCAAGAAATCGATCGAGGCACAATTCAAGGAGATCACCGCCGCCTACGATTTCCTGAGCGATGAACATAAACGCGCGCGCTACGACCGCGGCGAGATCGGTCCGGACGGCGCCGAGAAGATGCGTTTCCGCCATCCGGGCGGCGATCCCTTCGGCGGCGCGGGGCCGTTCGGCGGCGGCGGTTTCGGCGGCGGCTTCCCCGGCGCAGGTCCCCGGGGCCGCACCCGGCCGGGAACGGGCGGCGGGACGGCTGGCGGCGGCGGTTTCGGCGCCGGGCTCGACGACATCATCGCCGAATTCCTCGGCCGCGGGCGCAAGAGCGCCGGCGCCGCCTCGGCCGAGCCGCCGGCGCAAAAGATCAAGCTCGGCTTCCTCGAAGCGGCACGCGGCGGCAAGCACCGGGTGACCTTCTCGGACGGACGCAATATCGACATCGCGATCCCGGCCGGGATCGAGGCCGGGCAGAAGCTCCGCCTCAAGGACGCGAAAGCCGGCGAGATTTATCTCGAGATCGAGATCGAGTCGCACCCGCTCTTCACCCGTAAGGATAAAGACATCCATGTCGATATCCCGGTGACCCTAGTCGAGGCGGTGCTCGGAGCCACCATCACCGTGCCGACCATCCACGGCGCCGTGGCCCTGAAGGTGCCGCGTGGATCGAACAGCGGCGCAACGCTCCGCCTCAAGGGCAAGGGTATCACCGCAAACGGCACGAGCGGCGACCAGTTCGTGAAGTTGCGCGTCACCCTGCCCGACCCGCCGGACCCTGAATTGGTTAAATTCCTCGAGCGCTGGTCCCAGGGCCATGCCTATGAGGTCCGCGGCAAAATGGGGACCGAGTAAGTACGCTGGACGGGCGCCTCAAAGCCCCCTTAGACTGATCGTCAGACGAGCGGGGCCGCCCCGAGCGGTACCGCTGATGAGACGATTTCTGGGGAGCCGCCATGACGTCTTTGCAAGATTCAGAAATCCTGACCCGCGTCGGCCCCGGCACGCCGATGGGCACTCTCATGCGCCATTACTGGCTGCCGGCGCTCAAATCCTCCGAGCTCAAAGCCGATGGCGATCCCGTGCGCTTCCTCCTCTTGGGCGAGCGGCTGCTCGCCTTCCGCGACACGTCGGGCCGGATCGGCGTGATGGATCATCGCTGCCCGCATCGCTGCGCCTCACTCTTCCTCGGGCGCAACGAGGAGAACGGCATCCGCTGCGTCTATCACGGCTGGAAATACGACGTCGACGGCAATTGCGTCGACCAGCCGAACCTGCCGCCGAGCAAGCAATTCCTCGATCGCGTGCACGCCAAGGCTTATCGCGCGCGCGAGCGCAACGGCATCGTCTATGTGTACATGGGCAACGCCGCCGAAGTGCCGGATCTGCCCGATATCGCCGCGACGCACATCCCCGAAGAGGATGCCGAGATCACCTTCATCGTGCGCAACTGCAATTGGCTGCAGGGCATGGAAGGCGACATCGACACCTCGCATCTCAACTTCCTGCATTTCGGCTCGATGGGGCCGAGCGAATTCGGCCCGACCGATCAGAACCGCTTCGGCGCGCTCCATCGCGATCCCGATTACATGACCGACAATACCGAACTCGGCACGATCTACGGCGCGTATCGCCCGGCCGATCAAGGCAACACCTATTGGCGCGTCGCGCATTTTCTCTTCCCGTGCTGGACGCTCGCGCCCTTCATCCAGTTCGAGCATTACCGCATCGCGCGCGCCTGGGTGCCGCTCGACGACACGCACATGATGTTCATCATGATCGGGCCCAAGGAGGGCAACGGCTCGACCCGCGACCAAATCCCCATGTTGCCGAATTCGAGCGATTGGCTCGGACGCTGGCGCTCGGAACAGAACCAGGGCAACGATTATCTCATCGATCGCGCCTTGCAGCGCAAATCGAGCTTCACCGGCATCGGCCACATCCACATCCAGGATCAGGCCGTCACCGAGAGCATGGGCGACATCACCGACCACAGCTTCGAGAATCTGGCGATCAGCGACCGCATGATCGCGGTGACGCGCCGCCGCATCCTCGAGGCGGCGAAGGATCTCGCCGAGAAAGGCACCTTGCCGCCGGGCGCGAAAGCGCCGGACGCTTATGGCCGCGTGCGCGGTGGCTATTTCACCGCCCCGACGTCGCGCCCATGGCCCGAGGTCTACCACCACCAGCTCGCCTCGGTGCGCAACCAGGGCACGACCGAAGCGGCCGAATAATAGAAACGCGGCCAACGAATCAGTTCACGGAGGTTTCGCCATGAAGCAGGCTTTGTTTGCGGCGGCGGTGACGCTCGCCTCGGTGACGCTCGTCAGCGCCACGGCTCTTGCCGCCGGCAAATACGATCAGGGCGCCACCGACACCACGATCAAGATCGGCAACACCTTCCCCTATTCGGGCCCGGTGTCGGTCACCGCGCCGCAAGTGCGGCAGATGAAGGCCTACTTCGATTATCTCAACGAGCAGAAGGGCGGCGTCAACGGCCGCAAGATCGATTTCGTCAGCCTCGATGACGGCTATCAGCCGCCGAAGACGGTCGAGCTGACGCGGCGCCTCGTCGAGCAGGACAAGGTGCTGCTGATGTTCGGCTCCGAAGGCACGCCGACGCAGGTCGCGGTCGAGCCTTATCTCAATAGCCGCAAGATTCCCCAGCTCTTCGTGCTGACCGGTTCGAACAGCCTGATCGATCCGAAGAAATATCCCTACACCGTCGCGACCGGATCGAGCTACGGCTTCGAGGGCCTGATCTGGGCGAAATACATCCTGCACGAGAAGCCGAACGCCAAGATCGGCATCTTCTATCAGGACGACGATTTCGGCAGCGATCACATCGCCGGCTTCATGGCCGCGCTCGGGGAGAAAAATAAAGGCATGGTCGTCGGCAAGGCGAGCTACGCCGTGACCGACCCGACCGTCACGTCGCAGATCATCTCGCTAAAGAGCGCCGGCGCCGACACCTTCGTGCTCTTTGCCCAAAGCCGCGCGGCCGCGCAGGCGATCTCGGTCGCGCGCGATCAGGCTGGGCCGGACGCAATGATATTCGTGCCCTATGTCGCGAGCGCCAAGAGCGTGCTCGGCGCGGTCGGCGACGAGAAGCTCAAGGGCGTGCTCTCGACCGACACGACCAAGGACACGACCGATCCGACGTACGCGGACGACCAGGGCGTCAAGGATTACACCGCGCTGATCGAGAAATACGTGCCCGAATCCGACCGCGCGAGCGATCGCTCCTCGGCCGGCGGCTACACCGCGGCGCAAGCGATGGCCGAGGTGTTGCGCCGGGCCGGTGACGATCTGACGCGCGCGAACATCATGAAGATCGTCTCGAATATCGACCACTGGACTCTGCCGATCTACTTGCCGGGCATCAGCCTCAATACGAGTCCCGACAATCTCTTCCCGATGCGCGTCACCTATATGAAGCGGTACAACGGCACGCGCTGGGACATCATCGGCAAGCCGATTTCGGAATCGGAATAGTCGCGGCGCCGCCGCCGTCTTCGCACAGCACCCTGCCTTCCCGCGCCATCGCCTTCCGTGTAGGATGCGCGGGCAGGTTCACTTTCAAATAGCGATGGGTGTATGACCGAGAACAAGCCCCTCATGGCGGGCAAGCGGGGCCTTATCATGGGCGTCGCCAATGAGCGCTCGATCGCCTGGGCGATCGCGCAAGCCCTTCATGCATATGGCGCCGGACTCGCTTTCACCTATCAGGGCGACGCCTTCGGCAAGCGCGTGAAGCCGCTCGCCGAGAGCGTCGGCAGCGACATCGTGCTCGATTGCGACGTCACCAACGAAGCGAGCCTCGATACGGTTTTTGCCGCGCTGAAAGACCGCTGGGGCAGGCTCGATTTCCTGGTGCACGCGATCGCCTTCTCCGACCCGAACGAGCTCAAAGGCAAATACGTCGACACGACGCGGGCGAATTTCCTTCGGAGTATGGACATCTCTTGCTACTCCTTCACCGACGCGGTGCGGCGCGCCGCGGCGCTGATGCCCGAAGGCGGCAGCGCCGTGACCCTGAGCTATTTCGGCGCCGAGCGCGTGATGCCGCATTACAACGTCATGGGCGTATGCAAAGCCGCGCTCGAAGCGAGCGTGCGTTATCTCGCCGTCGATCTCGGCGGCCAAGGCATCCGCGTCAACGCGATCTCCGCCGGGCCGATCAAGACGCTCGCCGCCTCCGGCATCGGCGACTTCCGCTACATCCTCAAATGGAACCAGTACAACTCGCCGCTGAAACGCAATGTCGGGCTCGAGGACGTCGGCGGCGCGGGGCTTTATCTGCTCAGCCCCTTGAGCGCGGGCGTCACCGGCGAGGTCCATCACGTCGATTGCGGCTATCACGTCGTCGGCATGAAAGCGGTCGACGCCCCCGACATCTCGGTCGTGTAAGAGATCGCCGTGGCCGGCAACAGCTTCGGTGAGATCTTCCGCTACACCAGCTGGGGCGAGAGCCACGGGCCGGCGATCGGCTGCGTCGTCGACGGCGTGCCGCCGCTGATCGCACTCAGCGAACCGGACATCCAGCAATATCTCGACAAGCGCCGCCCCGGCCAGAACCGCTTCACGACGCAGCGCCAAGAGCCCGACAAGGTGAAGATTCTCTCCGGCGTTTTCGAGGGCAAGACGACCGGCACGCCGATCAGCCTCCTGATCGAGAACGAGGACCAGCGCTCCAAGGATTACGAGGCGATCAAGGACAGCTTCCGTCCCGGCCATGCCGATTACACTTATTGGGCCAAATACGGCATCCGCGATTATCGCGGCGGCGGCCGCGCCTCGGCGCGCGAGACCGCGATGCGCGTCGCCGCCGGCGCCATCGCCCGCAAAATCCTCGGCGAGGCGATCCGCATCCGCGGCGCACTCGTGCAGATGGGGCCGCACAAGGTCGATCGCGCGAAATGGGATTGGAGCGCTATCGAGGACAATCCTTTCTGGTGCCCCGATCGCCAGATGGCGCAGCAATGGGAAGGCTTCCTCGATGGCGTGCGCAAAGCCGGCAATTCCGTCGGCGCGGTGATCGAGGTGGTGGCCGAGGGCGTGCCCGTCGGCTGGGGCGAGCCGATCTACGGCAAGCTCGATGCCGATCTCGCCAGCGCGATGATGGGCATCAACGCGGTGAAGGCGGTCGAGATCGGCGCCGGCCTCGCCGCCGCCGCGCTCACCGGCGCCGAGAACGCCGACGAGATGCGGATGAAGGACGGCAAGGTCCAATTCCTCTCGAACAATGCCGGCGGCATCCTCGGCGGCATCTGAACCGGGCAGGACATCGTCGTGCGCTTTGCGGTGAAGCCGACGAGCCCGATCCTCTTGCCCAAGAAAAGCGTCGACGCGCATGGCAAGGAGATTGAGATGCAGACCAAGGGCCGCCACGATCCCTGCGTCGGCATCCGCGCCGTGCCCGTCGGCGAAGCGATGATGGCCGTGGTGCTCGCCGATCACATGCTGCGCCATCGCGCGCATCGCGGCTGAGACGATGCGGCTGCTCTGGCGCATCATCGTTGGCTTCTTCGCGATCGTCGGCGTGCTCGTCTTTCTCGGCATCGCCGGGAGCATCGCCTTCTTCGCCGTCGCGCAATCGCGCGGCCCGCATGTCGGCAACGACACCGTCCTCACCCTCGATCTGACGCAAGCCCTCCCGGACCAGCCGCCCGATAGCGGCATCGATCGCTTGCTCTATCCCAATCGCCTCACCTTGATCGAAGCGCTCGATACGATCGAGCGCGCAAGCAATGATTCGCGAATCACCGGCCTCGCCGCGCGCATCGGCGACAGCAATATGGGCCTCGCCGAAGTGCAGGAACTGCGCGACGCGATCGCCGCTTTCCGCGCCAAGGGCAAGCGCGCCGTCGCCTATAGCGACACCTTCGGCGAGCTCGGCTCGGGCACGCACAGTTATTACCTCGCCGCCGCGTTCGATGAGATCTGGCTGCAGCCGATGGGCACGCTCGGCCTCGTCGGCTTGCGCATCGAGCTGCCGTATCTCCGCGGCACGCTCGACATGCTCGGCATCACGCCGAGTGTCGAGCATCGCGAGCAATATAAAGACGCGGCGAACATGTTCACCGAGAAGGAGATGACCGCTCCCGAGCGCGAAGAGCTGCAAGCGCTGCTCGATTCGATCAATGCGCAGCTCGTCGCCGACATCGCCAAGGACCGGAAGATCGATACGGCCGATGTCAAAGCGGCGATCGATCATGCGCCGCTGCTGACCGATGAGGCGATGAAGGCGCATCTCGTCGATCACGTCGGCGACCGCACCGACGCCATCACCTCCTTCAGCGCCGCACCCAAGCTGCTCGCGCTCGATAAATATCGCGACCAGGTCGGCGAGGCGCATGAAAGCGGTCCGACGATCGCGCTGATCTATGCGACCGGCATGTTGTCGCGCGGCGGCGGCGATGGCGGCAATGCGCTGACCGCGAGCGAATCCGGGACCGACAAGCTGGTGCGCGCCTTCCGCCTGGCGCAGGAAGACAAGAATGTCCGCGCCATTCTTTTCCGCATCAACAGCCCGGGCGGCTCGGCGACGGCGGCCGAGACGATCTGGGCCGCCGTCAATCGCGCGCGCAATGCCGGCAAGCCGGTGATCGTCAGCATGGGCGACGTCGCCGGCTCGGGCGGCTATTACATCGCTGCGCCCGCCGACAAGATCGTCGCCGATCCCGCGACCCTGACCGGCTCGATCGGCGTCGTCGCCGGCAAGCCGGTGATCAGCGGGCTGATGCAGAAACTCGGCATGAGCGCCGATGCGCTGCAGACGGGCGCCAATGCCGGCATGTTCAGCCTCTTCCAGGATTTCTCGCCGAGCGAGCATGACCGACTCAACGCGGTGATCGACGATATCTACAGCGGCTTCAAGCATCGCGTCGCGCAGGGCCGCAAGCTCGACGACGCCGCGGTCGAGGCCGTCGCCAAGGGCCGCGTCTGGAGCGGCAGCGATGCGCTGAAGAACAAGCTGGTCGACGCACTGGGCGGCTTCCACACCGCGCTCGATCTCGCCAAGCAAAGCGCCGGCATCGCCGCGAGCCAGGATGTCGCGCTGAAGCTCTACCCGCCGCCGAAGACCGGCATCGACGCGATCGTCTCGCGCTTCTCGGGCGACAACGACAATGTCGAAACGGCCCTGCCGCTGCGCTGGATCGCGACGGCCCGCGCGGCGATGCAACGCGCGGCCCTCGCCGTTGCTCCGCCCGGCGCGCTCACCATGAAGCCGCTCGAGACACGGTAGAACCACCATCAACCTTCGTCATTGCGAGGCCCAAGGAAGCAATCCAGGGAGACATCTCGCTGTTGCCATGGATTGCTTCGCTTCGCTCGCAATGACGGCGAAATAGTTGAGCTCTACCGTTTCTCCGGCGGGACGAACGCGACGCAGTCCCGGAATTCGTTGGCCAAGTGGAAGCTCTCGCCGCCGCGGCCGCGCGCCCAGATGTGGTCGTCCTGGCGCTCGGTGATGGTGAGCCGCTCGTAAGCGTGCTTCTTGCCGGGCTCGTAATCGAACACCATGCCCGGCTCGATCGGACCTTCGTAGCGGCCGTGCAGCGGCACCGGCACCGGCACCGGCTTCGGCTTGATGACCGGCTTGTCCGCGACGAAGACCACGACTTTGCGGAAATCGTCTTCGTCGTGATAGGTCTCGCCGCTGCGGCCATAGGCCCAGATATGCTTGCCCTGGCGCTTGGTGATGGTGAGCCGCTCATAGGCGTTTTTCTTGCCCGGCTCGAAATCGAACACCATGCCGAGTTCGATCGGGCCTTCATACGGGGCGACTGGCGGCGGGTTCTCAGCCATCGTTGTCTCCTGCTATCCTCGCAATACTAGTCTCGGCAAGACCAGCGCGCCATGGGAGGATCGGATGAGTAGCGGAGCAACGAGCGTCGATATTGCCGAATTGGTGGCGGACGCCAAGCTCGGCAAGCAGCATATCGCGATCCTGCTGCTCAGCGCGTTGATGCTGTTCATCGACGGCTTCGACATGAGCACGGCGGGCGTCGCCGCGCCGTCGCTGCTCAAGGCCTTCCATGGCGAGAGAGCCGCGATGGGCACAATCTTCGGCGCGAGCTATGCCGGCATTCTCGTCGGCTGTTGGGTCTTCGGCTATGTCGGCGATCGCTGGGGCCGCAAATGGGGCTCGATCTGGTCGTGCATCGTCTACGGCCTGCCCTCGCTCTTGATCACGCAGGCGAGCTCGCTCGATCAGATCCTCTATCTGCGCTTCCTCGTCGGCATCGGCCTCGGCGGCGTGATGCCGACAACCTTGGCGCTGCTCGCCGAATCCGCGCCAAAGGGCTATCGCGCGAGTTTCGCGATGCTGGCGCTCTTCGGCTTCCCGCTCGGCGGCGCGATGGTCGGCCAGGTCGGCGCGCATTTCATTCCGAGCTTCGGCTGGCAGGTCGTGTTCTACACCGCTGGTATCAGCGGGCTCGTGCTGAGCGCCGCCCTCGTCTTCATCTTGCCGGAATCGCTCCAGTTCCTCGCGTTGCACAAGCCTCAGTCGCCCGAACTGCGGCGCCGGGCGCAGCTTTTCGCGCCGCAGCGCGTGTTCGGGCCCGACACGCGCTTTACCATCAAGCGCGAGGAGAAGCCGAAGGGCCTGATGGTGGCCGAGCTCTTCAAGGGCAGGGAGCGGATCGCGACAATCCTGCTCTGGACCGCATATTTCATGGAAGGCCTCACCTACATCACCCTCGCCAATTGGATGGCGGTGGTGCTGCAGGATGTCGGCCTCTCGCCCTATGATTCGCTCACTACCGCCTCTTATGCGAGCGCGGGCGGCATCCTCGTCGCGATTTGCCTGATGCGGCCGCTCGACAAGATCGGGCCGATGGCGAGCGTCGTTTCGGCAATTGTCGCGATCGGCGCCATCGTTGTGCTGGGCACGCCGGGCGTGCCGCA
>DATNGE010000153.1:0-2035 GCA_035606035.1 Allostellaceae bacterium | reverse complement strand
GATAGCGATAGATCGAGCCGATGACCGGGAGATGCTGCAGCGGGTTGACGACATCGAGCAGGTCTTTGAACGAGAAACTGCCATGCGACCACATCGAGCGGCCGAGTTGCCCCGATGATGGGGAGGCCGGCGGCGCGCTGGGGACGATAGGGGCCGCGGTGGCGGCGACGTCGGACACGGCAACTTCCTCTTAACCATGTTGCTCTCGGCCTCAGCGTTGCAAGCGTGGTGCCAAGCCGCCGCGGTTGGAATCTCTGGCCTTTAGGCTTGTGGCGACGGTGCACCGGCAGAAATTGCCGGGCAGAGAAAGCTATCCGTTGTCACCCGATCTGCTTGATTTGCTCTCGTCACCCCCGCGAAAGCGGGGGTCCAGAGGAATAGTCTGGATGCCCGCTTGCGCGGGCATGACGGAGGATGATGATGAACGCTGGTGACTTATAGATGCCGCTCTACAGCAGATGCCCGCCGCGGATTGCCTTGGTGCGCAGATAGCGCTCGTTGTGCTCGTTCGCCGGAAAGGCGTGCGGCACGCGCTCGACCACATCGATGCCGCATTGTGCGAGCGCCGCGACCTTCTCGGGATTGTTGGTCAGGAGGCGGACCTTGCTGAAGCCCAGTTGCTTGAGCATCGCGGCTGCCGGGAGATAGACGCGCTCATCGGCGTCGAAGCCCAAGAGCTCGTTCGCATCGATCGTATCGAAGCCCGCATCCTGCAGCTCGTAGGCGCGCAGCTTGTTGGCGAGGCCGATGCCGCGACCCTCTTGCGAGAGATAGAGGACCGCGCCGCCGCCGCTCTTGGCGATCTCCGCGATCGCGCCGCGCAGCTGGTCGCCGCAATCGCAGCGCAGACTGCCGAGCAGATCGCCGGTGAAGCATTCGGAATGGAGCCGCACCAGCACCGGCTGCGCCGGATCGGGATCGCCGATGATGATGGCGATGTGGCCGACGCCGCCATCGCGCGGCCGGAAATGCACGAGGCGGGTATTCTCCGCATCGGCGAGCGGCACGCGCGCCTCGCTGACGATCGCCATGCTGTGCGCCGCATCGGTTTCGTAAGCGAAGACATCGTCGGCCGCGACGCTGAGCACATCCTCGCTCTTGGCAACGCGCTTTGCCGCGGCGGCGGTGAGCGGCACGATGACCGCCGCCGGCAAGAGCCGCGTCAACTTCACCAGCTCGATCGCGGCATCGACAAGGCGATCGCCGTCGGGCGCCGCGACCCCAAGGCCCGCGACAGCGGCGCCGGGATCGGCGAGGGTGTGGATGAAATGCGGCTGCGTGTCGCGCGGCAGCGCGAGGACGCTCGAGCCGCGCGGCTCGCTCGGCATTGACGCGAGGCCGAGCGCGGCGGCGCGGCGGCGGGTCAACGCGAGCGACAGCTTGCCGCGACCCACCGCCGCGAGCTGCGCAAGGCTCGCCGCACTCGCGGTCTCGGCCGCTTGCAGTGCGAGCGCGCCGCTATCGCCTTCGATGATCGCGATGAGACCGCGGCGCAAATCGCCGATCACGCGATCGACGCGGCGCAACAGATGCGTTTCTTTGGTGTCCGGCTCGGAAATACTCAAACCACCGCCTCTTTTTTCTCGTCGGCACGGCCCCCCAGCAGCCATGCGACGTCGACCGCGAAGGAATAGGCCAGCGCCACCACGGCGGCGAGGCAGAGCGGGCTCGCCCATTCCGACGGCACGCTCGGCACCAGCGCCAGGATCAGCGCCGCCATTTGCGCGACACAGATCGCCTGGCGGCGCTTTTTCGGCGGCAGAGGCGCCGCCAAAGCCGGCCAAACCCAGCCTACCCCGACAAAGATATAGCGCATCAGCCCGATTGCCAGTACGCAGGGCCCCGCCTGACCGCAGAGCCAGACGAGAAGGCTCAAGGCCAGCACCGTCGCGGCGTCGGTTTCCATATCGAAACGCGCGCCGAAGGCACTCGCCTGGCCAAGCCGGCGGGCAAGCCGGCCGTCGACGCCGTCGAGCGCCAACGCGCCGAGCGCCCCGACCACCCAAAACCAGCGCATGGTCAGACCCGGCAGATC
>DATNGE010000152.1:0-8340 GCA_035606035.1 Allostellaceae bacterium | reverse complement strand
CACCGAGTGAGATCGGGCGGGTCAAGCTCGACCGGTGTCGCGCGAATGCCGCGTGTCACGTCCGGGCTCGGTCCGATCCCGCTCAGTGACGAACCCGCTCGATCAGCCGGTCGATGAAATCTTCGCATTGCTTGACCTGGTCGAGAGCGATGAATTCGTCAGCCTTATGCGCCTGCTCGATCGAGCCGGGACCGCAGATGACCGTCGGGATGCCGCCCTGCTGGAAGAAGCCGCCTTCGGTCGCGAAGCTGACCTTGCCCGTACCATTCGCGCCCGAGAGCGCGAGGGCAAGCTGCACCACTTCCTCTTCGGGGTTGGTCGAGAGCGCGGCGACGGTGTTGGTTTCCTCGAAAGCGATGCCGGCCTGCGCGCTCACCGCCTGCATCTCCGGCAACAGGCTCGCGGCATAGCGCTTCACATTGTCGACGATGATGTCGGGATCGTCGGTCGGCAGATGGCGCATCTCGAAATCGAAGCGGCATTCGTTGGGCACAATATTGACCGCGGTGCCGCCGGCGATGAGGCCGGTCTGCAAGGTCGTATAGGGCGGATCGAACGCCGGATCGAACGGACCGCTCGCGCGCTTCTTCCGCGCCACGCCGTTGATATGGGTTATGACGGCGGCCGCGGCTTCGATCGCGTTGACGCCCTGATGCGTGAGCGACGAATGCGCCTCATGTCCGTGCACATGGCAGCGCAGCCGCCGGCTGCCCTTATGCGCGACGACCGGCTTCATCAAGGTGGGCTCGCCGATGATGCAGAGCCGCGGCTTCACGGCGCGCGGCGCGAGGGCGGCGATGAGCGAGCGCACACCGAGGCAGCCGACCTCTTCGTCATAGGTGAGCGCGAGGTGGATCGGGACGGCGAGCGAGCGGCCGACGAATTCCGGCACTTTCGCGAGCATGACCGCGATGAAGCTTTTCATATCGGCGGCGCCGCGTGCATAGAGCTTGCGATCGCGCGTATCGAGCTGGAACGGATCGCTTGCCCAATCCTGGCCGTCGACCGGCACGACATCGCTATGACCGGAGAGCATCACGCCGCCGACATCGCTCGGCCCGATCGTGGCGAAAAGATTGGCCTTGCGCCGCGTCGCGTCGAACACCAGCTCGCTTTTGACGCGCCAGCGTTCGAGATAGTCGCGCACGAAATCGATCAGCGCGAGATTGCTCTCGCGGCTTGTCGTGTCGAAAGCGACCAGCCGCCCGATCATCTCGATGCTCGTCATGCGCTGACCTGGCATAAGGTCATTCTGGCGCGGCTGAAGGCGGCGCGCCAGAGCCGGAAAACCGCGCTAAGCTGTCGGGTTCAGCGGAGGACGGATGGCAGAGCAAGAGGCAGCAGCGCGGCACGTCACGGCGACGATCCTCGCCCAAATCGACGCGCTCTTCGCGGCGCCTGTGCCCGACGATGTGATCGAATGGGCGCGCCATGGCGTCCTCGATTGGCTCGGGGTCGCGCTGGCCGGCGCCGAGGACAAGCTGGCCTTGGCGCTGCGCGAGGAAGCGCGCGAAGAGGGCGGACGGCCGGTTGCGACGATTCTGTTTCACGGCGAGAAGACGTCGGCGGCGCTCGCCGCGCTGGTCAATGCGTCGATGGCCGATGCGCTCGACTTCTCCGATACCAATCCCAACATGCACGGCCATACGACGCCGGCGATCGTCGCGGCGGCGCTGGCGCTCGTCGAGGCAAAGGCCGCGAGCGGCCGGGCGCTCCTGGAGGCGATCATCGCCGGGATCGAGACGGCGTGCCGCGTCGGCCTGCTGGCGCATGGCCGGCTTCATCCCGCTGCCTTTCATCCGACCGGGACGACAGTGGTCTTCGGCGCGGCGGCAGCGGCGGCGCGTCTCCTCGGCCTCGATGCGGCACAGCGTGCGCATGCGATGGGTCTCGCCGCGACGCAAGGCGCAGGGCTGGTTGCCTCGGCCGGCTCAATGGCGAAGCCCTTCCATTCGGGCAAGGCGGCAATCAACGGGCTCTTGGCGGCAAGCCTTGCCGCGCGCGGCTTCACCGGCCGCGCCGATGCGATCGAGGCGCCGGACGGCTTCCTTTCGGCGCATGTGAAGGAATGGAGCCCGGCGCCGCTCGCCGCCTGCGAGGGCCGGTTTCTCATCCGCGACACGAAATTCAAAGCGCACGCTGCTTGCGCGCTGACCCATAGCAGCATCGAAAACATGCTGACGATGATGCGCGGGCATGGCGTCACACCCGCGGCGATCGAGTGGATCGAGCTGCGCGTGCCGCATTCCAGCTTGGGTGTTTGCAACATCGACGCGCCCAGCACGGCGCTCGAGGCGAAATTCAGCGTCAAGACGGTCGCGGCGATGGCGCTGCTCGGCGATGCGACCGGCGATATCAACGCCTATGCGGTCGAGCGGGTGACCCGGCAAGAGGTGCAGCGGCTCGCCGTCCGCATCTCGGTCACCGGGCGCGACGATCTCGACGGCGGTGAGGCGGTCGCGGTCGTTGCGCTGACCGACGGGCGCCAGATCACCGAGCGCTACGACAGCTACACGGTGGCGGTCGATCTCGCGGCTCAGCGCGTCGCGCTCGGCCGCAAATTCCGCGCGCTGGTCGCGCCCATGCTGGGCGAAGCGCGCACCGCACGCGTGGAGGAGGCGGTCTTTGCACTCGATGGCGCCGGCTCGGTTGCGCCGCTCGTCGCGCTTGCGCGCAAAAGCTAAGCGGGCCGCGTCTCGGCCGAGGGCTCGTACGTCGCCTTCACAGCCGGACGCGCCATGATGCGCTCATACCAGGCGGCAGTCTTCGGGTGGCTCTGCATCAGCTCGGGCCGGACTTCGCGGAAGGCGAAGATGTAGGGCAGGATGGCGATCTCGGCGAGGGTGTACATCTCACCGATCAGCCATGGGCCGCTCGCGGCGAGCGCCGACTCGCAGCGATCGAAGACGTAATCCATCTTGCCATAAGCTTCCTCGAATTCCTTTTTCGTGAAACCTTCGCCTTTGAGCGCCTGCAGCTTCAAGCGGTGATCGATCAGCGGCGTCTCGGCGACTGCCTTGTCGAAATCGCCTTGCGACATTTCCTTGAGCTGCGCCTGCTTCGTACGTGTCCAGGTTGGGATACGCGTCGCCGGAAGGCCGTATTCGTCGGCCATTTTGCAGAAGACGCGCATTTTGGCGCGCGCAACCGGATCTTGCGGCCGCAGCGGCTTTTCGGGAAAGACCTCGTCGAGATATTCGTTGATGACGCCGCTCTCGATGATCACGGTGCCGTTGTGGACGAGCGTCGGCACGAGGCCGTTCGGATTGAGCTTCAGGTAAGCCGGGTCGTGGTGCTCGAATTTGTTGAGCGCAACGAAATGGCTCTTATACGGCAAGCCCTTTTCCTTGAGGCAGTGCCGCGATTTCTTTGAGCAGCTGGTCAGGCCCGCGTGATAGAGCTCGAGCGTGTCGGCCATGTGCACCTCCCGAATGGTTGGCGCCGAGTGTATAGTCGCCGGGCGAGAACGAAAAGCCCAGCGGTCGGGAGGAATAGATGCTCGAGCTCTACCATCATGGCACGTCGGTCTGTGCGGCGAAGGCGCGTATCGCGCTGGCCGAGAAGGGGCTCGATTGGGTCGGACATTATGTCGACATCCTCAAGGGCGAGCAGTTCGCGCCCGAGTATCTGAAACTCAATCCGAAACATGTCGTGCCGACCTTGGTGCATGACGGCAAGGTGATTCGGGAATCGACGATCATCGGCGAATATATCGACGATGCTTTTCCCGATCCGCCGCTGAAGCCGGTCGCGCCGCTCGATCGCACGACCATGCGAATGTGGACGAAGCGCCTCGATGAGGAGCTGCACCCTGCGACCGGGATCGTCACCTATGCGATCTCGCACCGGCATGCGGTGATCGCGAACGGGCCGGGCGCGATCAAAGCCTGGGTCGAGAATGCTCCGTCCGCCGAGCGTCCACGCCGCCGGCAGCGCCTCGAGGCGGGCATCGATGATCCGGATGCGACGGCGGCGATGCGTATCTACGACCGCTTTCTCGCCGACATGGAGACGCAACTCGCGCAAACGCCGTGGCTCGCCGGTGACCGCTTCTCGCTCGCGGAGGTCGGCGTCATTCCCTACATCAATCGGCTCGACATGCTGCAGCTGTCTGGGCTCTGGACGGAGAAGCGTTCGCATCTCGCGGATTGGTGGCAGCGCGTGAAAGCGCGCCCCACTTTTGCACCGGCGCTGCTCAAATACGTGCCGCCCGGCCTCGGCGAAATGATGGGCAAATACGGCAGAGAGGCTTGGCCGAAGGTCAAAGCGATCGTGCAATAGGAGATGCGGCGATGCTTGTGCTTTATCACAATGACATGTCGGTCTGCGCGCAGAAGGTGCGGCTCTGCCTCGCCGAAAAGGGCCTGCCCTATGAGGCACGGCATATGAATTTGCGCGCCGGCGATCAGCAGAAGCCGGAATATCTGAAGCTCAATCCGAAGGGTGTGGTGCCGACGCTCGTCGATGAGGATGTCGTCGTGACGGAATCGATCGTCATCAACGAATATCTCGACGATGCTTTCCCGAAGCATCCGTTGAAGCCGAACGATCCGGCCGGCCGCGCCAAGATGCGCTGGTGGACGAAGCAGATCGACGACGGCGTCTTCGCCTCGACCGGCACCGTCAGCATGAGCGTCGCCTTCCATCACCAATACACGCCCGAGGTGTTGGCGGAACTGATCCGGCAGCGCGGCGAGGCTTATGGCAAGCGCTTCAGTCTATTGCAGCAGGGCGTCAACAATCCGAATTTCCCAGATGCGATCAAGCGGCTCTATAAGATGGTTGTCGATATGAACGCGGGGCTGGAGCGCGGGCCGTGGCTTTGCGGCGAGATGTTCACCCTCGCCGACATCGCTTTCGCGCCCTATCTGACGCGGCTCGATCACCTGAAATTCTCGGGCTTCCTGGACAAGAATCCGCGCACCGCGCATTGGTACGAGCGGATGCGCAATCGCGAGACCTATCGCACCGCGCTCGCGGCGCAGTTCAACCCGAAATACCTGCCGCTCATGGACGAGAAGGGGCGCGAAGCCTGGCCGCGGGTCAAGGAGCTCGTAGGGCTCGGCTAGACGCGCACGTAATCGGGGCCGCGCGCCATTTGAGCCCAATGCTGGACCGCGCCATTGGCCTTTTCCCAATTGGGCAGGCTCTTCATGCGATCGTACCAGCGCGCGACGTTGGGATATTCCGCGAAGCTGCAGCCGATCACGTCGCCGAGCGAGACGATGCCCGAGGCGAGGTAGTCGGCGAGGGTGAGCGTATCGCCACAGAGATACCGCTTGTTCGGCCCGAGCATGTGTTCGTCGAGCACGCGCAGGTAGCGCTGCGTCGCGTTTTTCGCCACGCCCACGACGAGAGCCTGCGCGGCCGGTTCGGCCAGCTTATAGGGCTCCATCAGCTGGCCATAGCAGAGGCCGTAGCCGAAGGCGCGATAAAACCCGGTATTGACCCAGTCCATGACCTCATTGACGCGGGCGCGCGCCTTGGGGTCCTTGGGATAAGCCGGCGAGCCGATCTTGTCGGCGAGGTATTTGAGGATCGCCGAGCTCTCGGTCAGACGGAAGCCGTCATCATCGAGAACCGGAACTTGGCAGCTCGGATTGACCGCCGCGAATTCAGGCTTCATATGCGCGCCGGTGAAGAGATCGACGAGTTCCTGCTGCGCCTCGATGTTGCTGTCTGCCATGAACAGCATCACCGGCCGGCAGGTGGTCGAGACCGGATGCATATAGAGCTTGAGCATGATGCCCCCTGATGAATTTTACGGAGTCGATCTTAACGCGCTTTGCGCGCCGCCAACAGCCGAAGGTTCGCTTCGGATCGAAAAAGCTCCCGGCTGCGTTAGCGCGGCGAACAAGGGTCTATTCTCGGAGAGGTTGCGGAAATGAGCGACGCGGCGCCGCTCGATGGTATCCGTGCCTGCGTCTTCGACGCTTACGGCACCTTGTTTGATTTCGCCTCGGCGGCGGCGCGCTGTGCCGATGGCCTCGGCGACAAAGCTGAGGCCTTGACGCCGCTCTGGCGCGACAAGCAATTGCAATACACGTGGCTGCGCGCAGCGCAGAACCGGCATGCCGATTTTTGGCGAGTCACCGCCGATGCGCTCGATTTCGCACTTGAGACGCTCGGCATTGCCGATGCGAAGGGCGCTCTGCGGCGCCGCTTGCTGGATTGCTATATGACGCTCGATGCCTTTCCCGAAGTGCCCGAGGTATTGCGGCAGCTTAAAGCGGCAGATTTTGTGACCGCGATCCTCTCGAACGGTACGCCGGCGATGCTGGCGGCGGCTGTCCAGCACGCCGGCATCGGCGGCGCGCTCGATCACGTGCTGTCGGTGGAAGATGTCGGCGCATTCAAACCGGCGCCGGCGGTCTATCAGCTCGCGGTCGACCGCCTCGGCGTTCCGCCGAGTGCGATCGCTTTCCAATCATCGAACGCATGGGATATCCATGCCGCCTCGGCTTTCGGCATGCGGACCGTCTGGTGCAATCGCACCGGCCAGCGCCGCGAGCGGCTGCCCGGTGCGCCCGATCGCGAGACCAAGACTCTCGCGGAATTGCCTGAATTGCTGCAGAGCTAAGCCGGCGCCGGCTCGAGCCGCTTGCGCTTCTTACTGCTCGGCTTGTCGTCGGTGAGCATCTGCGCCGTACCGGCGATCAGCCCGATCACCACGCCGAGCTGCCAGGCGTGATCGTACGAGCCGAAATGATCGTAGATCAGCCCGCCGCCCCAGGCGCCGAGGAACGAGCCAACCTGGTGCGTGAAGAACATGATGCCCGAGAGGGTCGCGAGATAGCGCAACCCGAACATCTGAATGACGAGGCCTTGCGTCAGCGGGATGACGCCGAGCCACATCAAACCCATAACCGCGGCGAAGACGAGAGTCGTCGTCGGTGTCGCCGGCGACAGGAAATAGATGGCGATGAAGATCGAGCGCAGCACATAGACGAGGCCCAGGAGAATGTGCTTGGGATATTTGCCGCCGAGCCAGCCGAGCAGGTAGCAGCCGCCGACATTGAAGATCGCGATCGTCGACAGCGCCTCGGCGCCGAGCATCGGATCGGCGCCGCAGAGCGCGAGATAGGTCGGCAGATGCGTGCTCAGGAAGATGAGCTGCAAACCGCAGACGAAGATCGCGGTCGCCATGGTGACATAGCCGCGGTGATTGGCGGCGGCGCGCAGCACCTCGCGGAAGGTCTCGGGCGCGGCGCCGTGGCTGCGCGCGCTCTGGTCGGAGACTTTGTCGACGCCACCGGTCACGAAAGCCGCGGGAAGCATGATCGCGGCGAGGGCGATGAAGGCATAGAACGCCACATGCCAGCCCTGGCCGGCGATCAGCTTTTGCGCCATCGGCGCGACCAGGAATGTGCCGAACGAGCCGATGCCCGCGACCATGCCGAGCGTCGCGCTGCGCCGCGCCGGGGACACGACGCGCGAGGTCGCGGTGAGCGAGAGGTTCGAGGCGGTGCAGGAGAGCGAGACACCGATCAGCACGCCGATGCCGAGCAGCAAGCTGAGGGCGCCGGTTGCGAACACGGTGACCGCCAGACCAGAGGCAAAACAGATGCTGCCCAATATCAGCATGATGCGCATGCCGAAACGATCGGCGATCGCGCCGACGAAAGGCTGGGTGATGCCCCAGATCATGTTCTGCAAGGCGAGCGCGAAGGTGAAATCGGAAACCGTGAGATTCAGATCGCCGGTGATCGGCACCATGAAAAGGCCGAAGCTTTGGCGCATGCCCATGCCGAGGCACATCAGCAGCGACGCCGCCGCGACGATGGTTATGCTCTGCGCCCGAGTCGCGGGCAGTGCTGCTTCTTTGGCGCTCATCCAGTGCGTTCCATCACAAATCTCGTCATATTTTCATCACCGCTGTCGCCAGAGCTTACAAAATCCCGGCCGAGTGATGCAAATTGCGACGGCTTCAGCACAATTAAGCCATCAATCGACTTCACGAAATTTTTCCACGCCGATTTCATAAACTTGCCGGGGTTCTTAGCGGCTCGTTAGGGCTGGCGATGCAAATCTCGCGCACGCCGAGGAATTCGTGGGGCGAGGGACATGACGATCATGACGTACGTTGTGCAAAGGAACTCGCCCGAGGGCGCGCAGCAATGGCTTAGCCGCGCGAAGCCGACGCTCATCTGGGGCGACAAGCGTCATGCCATGCTGTTCGAGACGCGCGCTTTGGCGCAGATGGCGGCGCAGATGGCCGCGCGTACGGGAGACGCGCTTGAAATCGTGTTCATACCCGACCCGGTGCGATGGCAAGCAGCCTGACGACCGGATCAACCGGTCGCGAGCGATAGAAACGCAAACAAGGGTCGGTTTTCGGGA
>DATNGE010000151.1:0-20244 GCA_035606035.1 Allostellaceae bacterium | reverse complement strand
GGATCGCGGCGTGGGCGCGATCGGCGCGGCGGAACGCGGCGTAGAGCTGGCCCGGCAAGGTGAAATCGGCGCTGTACTGGCCTTTGCCCGTGAGCAGCCGCTGATCTTCGCGCCGGCCGGCCTGTTTCGTCGTCATCGCTTCCCCTCTTCTCTTTTGCGAGGAGCATTTAGCCTTGGAACCGCCGAGACGCAAAGGCGGCAAGCCGCTATGCTTTCGCGCGAGAGGAAGCGATGCCGGTCACCAAAGTCGTCGATATCGCCTATGCGCGGCTTGCCGCGCCCGATCTCGATCTCGCCGAGGAATTCCTCGCTCATTTCGGCCTGGTGCGCGCCGCGCGGACCAGGACTGCGCTCTATATGCGCGGCACCGATCCGGCGCATCATCTCCACATCACCGAGCTGGGCGAGCCGCGCTTCATCGGCTTGGCTTATGACGCCGCGAATGAGGAGGAGTTCCAAAACCTCGCTAAGACGAGCGGCGCCTCCGGCATCGAGACCATGGACGAGCCCGGCGGCGGCAAGCGCGTGCGGCTGATCGATCCGCATGGCTTCCAGATCGAGGTGATCCACGGAATCGAAAAGCCCGCACCGCTACCGCTCGCCGAGAATCTGGTCAACAGCGCGCAGGCTCGCGATCGGCGGCTCGGCACGCTCACGCGCCTTGCGGCGGGGCCGATCGCGGTGAAGCGTTTGGGGCACGGCGTCATCGTCAGCACCGATCTCCAAAAAGCTCTCGCCTGGTATCGTGAGATGCTCGGTTTCATCCCGAGCGACGAGATTTTCCGCGATGACGAGCGCAATGTGATCTCGTCCTTCAATCGGATCGATCGCGGCGCGACGTATGTCGATCACCACGTTTTCTTCTGCATGCAGGGACCGAAAGCCGGCTTGAACCATCTCGCTTTCGAGGTCGCGAATTTCGATGCCGTGATGATGGGCCACGAATACCTGAAGAGCCTGGGCAAATACCGCCCGATCTGGGGACCCGGCCGGCATGTCTATGGCAGCCAGATTTTCGACTATTGGGCCGATCCCTGGGGCCGCGTGCATGAGCATATGACCGATAGCGACCGGCTCAACGCCGCGGCCGAGCCGCATTTGAACCGCGCCGCGCCCGGCGGCAACCGCTCGCAATGGGGCGATGCCATGCCGGCGCATTTCATCAATTACGCGACGCCTTAGCCGCGCTCCACAGCTTGTCGGGCCGCGACGCGGTCTCTAATCTCCCGGCAAAGATCGGGAGGAAAACATCAAAGCCATCGTCATCCGCGAATTCGGCGGCCCCGAGGTGATGAAGCTCGAGGAAATGCCGACACCCGAGCCCGGCCCCGGCGAAGTCCTGATGGAAGTCGCCGCCGTCTCGGTCAACCGCACGCTCGATTGCATCGTCCGCTCCGGGAAATATCCACGGCCGGTGCGACTGCCGCATATCCTCGGCGTCGACCCCGTCGGCACCGTCGTCGCGATCGGCGATGGCGTGACCGACCGCAAGGTGGGCGATCGCATCGCGATGACCTTGCATCTCAGCAAGCCGGGCGAGCCCTTGAATCTCATCGGCATCGATTGCTGGGGCGGCTATGCGAAATATCTCAAGCTGCCGGTCCGGAACACCTACCCCCTGCCCGAGAAGCTTCATTTCCACACCGCCTGCGTCGTCGCGCGTCACGCGCCGCTCGCGCACAACATGCTGCGCAACAAGGTGAAGCTGCAAGCGGGCGAATGGGTGCTGGTGATGGGCGCGGCCGGCGGGCTCGCGAGTTTCATCGTCCAGATCGCCAAGCATCTCGGCGCGCGCGTCATCGCCGCCGCCGGGACCGATCATCATGTCGAGGTCGCGCTCGGCCTCGGCGCCGAGCACGGCATCAACTATCGCAAGCAGGATTTGACCGCCCAGGTGATGAAGCTCACCGGCGGCAAAGGCGCACAGGTCGTGTGCGAGAATATCGGCGATCCCGAGCTGTTCCCGAAAGCCTTCGCCGCGCTCGCGATGCGCGGGCGGCTCGTCACGGCCGGCGGCCATGGCGGCGGCGTCGTGCCGCTGCACATCTTCAATCTCTATGCCAAGAACACGACCATCTATGGCAGCACCGAGCAGACAACCGAGGACATGATCGAGAGCCTCAAAGCCGCGGCCGACGGCCATCTGACGGCGCTGATCGATCAAGTCCTGCCGCTCTCGGAGGCGGTCCGCGCGCATCAGATCATCGAAAGCCGCGGCGGCACCGGCAAAGTGCTGCTGACGCTGGATTGACGCTGGAGGAAACATGAAGGCCATCGTCATCCGCGAATTCGGCGGCCCCGAGGTGATGCGGATCGAAGAAGTCCCGACACCCGATCCCGGCCCCGGCGAGCTGCTGGTCCAGGTCGCCGCCGTCTCGGTCAATCGCACGCTCGATATCATCGTCCGCAACGGCAAGTACGCACGGCCGGTGAAGCTGCCCCACGTGCTCGGCGTCGATCCGACCGGCACAGTCGTCGCGCTCGGCGATGGCGTGAAGCACCGCAAGCTTGGCGACCGCATCTGCATCTCCTCGCGCCGCGTCGTGCGCAAGCCCGGCGAGCCGATGCATATGCTCGGCATCGATAGCTGGGGCGGCTATGCGCAATATGTCGTGCTCAATGAAAACGTCACGGCGCCGATCCCCGAGGCGATCGACTTCCACACCGCGACAGTCGTCGCGCGTCACGCGCCGCTCGCCTTTAACCAGGTGCGCAGCAAGGCCCAGCTCAAGGAAGGCGATTGGGCGCTGGTCATGGGCGCCACCGGCGGGCTCGGCAGCATCATCGTCCAGGCCGCCGCGTTTTACGGCGCCAACATCATCGCCGCGGCCGGCGCCGATGAACGCGTCGACGCGGCGAAAAAGCTCGGCGCGCAGCACGGCATCAATTACCGCAAGCAGGATCTGACCGAAGAGGTCATGAAGCTGACCGGCAAGCGCGGCGTCGACGTCGTCTTCGAGAATATCGCCGATCCCGAGCTCTTCCCGAAAGCGCTCGCTTCGCTGCGGCGCGGCGGCAAGCTTTTCACCGCCGGCGCGCATGGCGGGCCAATCGTGCCGCTGAATGTCAGCACGCTCTATATGAACGAGATCAGCATCATCGCCGGAACCGGGCACACCAGCGAGGATGTCGAGGCGGCGCTCGATGCCGCGGCGCGCGGCAAGCTGACGATGCTGATCGATCGCGTCATGCCGCTGTCGCAAGCGGCCGAGGCGCATCGTCTGGTCGAAGGGCGCAGGGTCACCGGCAAGATTTTGCTCACGCCCGACGAGGCGCTAGGTTGAGCCGCAACGAGGAGGAAAGAGCGATGATCAATAAGAATTCGATCGACGCGCCCGGCGGCAAGATGGATGTGATCCTCGGCGTGCCCGAGGGCGCCGGCCCCTTCCCGACCATCGTGGTCTGCCATCATCGCTGGGGCCTCGATAAATTCACCGAGAGCGTTGTTCAGCGGCTCAACGAGAACGGCTTCATCGCCGGGGCGCCGAATTTCTACCACCGCCGCCCGGCCGGCGAGGACAGCGGCGAGGCGATGAAATATCTCGATGACGAAGAGATCATCGGCGATATCCGCGTCACGACCGCCTATCTGCAGAAGCAGGCCAAGGCGAAGCAGGGCAGCGAAGGCATCATGGGGCATTGCATGGGCGGCCGGCATTCCTTCCTCGGCGCGACCGCGCATCCCTTCAAGGGCTCGGTCATGCTCTATGGCGGCAGCGTCAACCAGTCGCGCAACGGCAAACCGTCGCCGCTGTCGCGCGCCCGCAGCATCGAGACCCCGATCCTCGGCTTTTTCGGCAAGGACGACAAGAACCCGAGCCCGGCCGATATGGCCGAGATCGATGCGCAGCTGACGCAGCTCGGCAAGAAGCACGAATTCCGCGCCTATGACGGCGCCGGGCACGCGTTCCAGAATTTCAGCGACGAACGCTATCGCCCCGGGGCTTCGGAAGACGCGTGGCGCCGCTATCTCGCTTTCTTCCGGGAGACGCTGTAGCCGCCCCGGCCAGTCCGGAGCCGCGCATGCAGGCAAAGCAGGCGCTTTTCACCGCGCGCGGCAAGGTCGCGCTCGAAACAGTCACTGTCGGCGAACCGGACGAGAATCAGCTTCTCGTTGAGACGCTCTACACCGCGATCAGCCCCGGCACCGAGCGCGCCTTCCTCTTGGCCGAGCCGAATACGATCACTCAGCGGCGCGGCTTTCCCTTTCCGCCGGGCTATTCGAATGTCGGCCGCGTGCTCGCGGTCGGCAGCGCGGTCACGCATTTCAAAGTGGGCGATCGCCTTGCAACGCGCGCGCCGCATGTCAGCCACTATCTCGTTCCCGAGACGCTCGGGCCCGGCGAGGTCGCACCGAAATACCGCGAGCAGTTCCGCTCGCCGATCATGCCGGAAGCACCCGCGGTCGGGCTGCATTACCTCTGGAAGCTCCCGTCCGAACTTAGCGAGGCAAAGCTAAAAGAGAGCGCGCCTTTCGGCATCGTCAGCGTCGGGGTCACCGGCGCGCGTTATGGCCGCATCGATCTCGGCGAATCCGTTCTGGTCATCGGCCTTGGTCCGGTCGGGCTTTACGCGGCGCAATGCGCGCGACTCGCCGGCGGTTTCCCCGTGCTCGGCTTAGAGCCGGTGGCAGTGCGGCGCGAGCTGGCATTGAAGCTCGGTGTCGACGCCGTTTATGCGACACCCGATGAACTCGCCGGTAACGCGCCGCGCGTCGTCATCGAAGCGACGGGAAAGCCCGAAGTCGTCAACCTCGCCTTCGAGCTGTGCGGCCGCAACGGCCGCGTCGTGCTGCTCGGCTCGACGCGCGGCGTCACGCCCAATGTCGATTTCTATACCGATGTGCACCGCAAGGGTCTGACCGTGATCGGCGCGCAGGTGCTGACACGGCCGGTGCTCGACAATTCCGATGGCCGCTGGAACGCCTGGGACGAGAACGCGCTGGTGCTGCGGCTCATCGCCAGCGGCCGGCTCGATACGCGACCGCTGATCGAGCATGAATTTCCGGTGCGCCGCGTCGCCGATGCCTATCGCCTGATCGAGGATTCGCGCGAGACCTTGGGCGTGCTCTTGAACTGGCAGAACTGAGCTCAGATCGAATCCAACCCCCAGACGCGCTCGAGCAGCGCGAATTTCGGCTGCTGCTCAGGGGTGAGATCCGGGTGCCGTGCCTTGCCGCGCGTGAAGAAAGCGTTGGCGCAGACCATATCGCCCTCGAAACCCGGCACTTTCTCGAGCCGCCGCAGCCGCAGATCGTAGCTGCCGAGCAAAGCGACGAGGTCCTGCAACAGTTTTTGTCCCTTGAAGACGGGATAGAACCAGGCTTCTGCCTCGACGCCGAGCACGCCATGCAACAGATCGCCGAAGCCCGATAGAACCTGATATTCGTAGCCCTCGACATCGACCTTGATCGCGTCGGGCGCCGGGACCTTGCCCTCGCGATGGAGCTCGTCGTAGCGTTTGCATTCGACCGTCACCTGCTGCTCGGTCTTATAAAGATCCGCGATCTTGTAGCCGGCGAGCGTCTCGGGGTCGGCATCGAGCATCGACGAGCAGCCGAACCAATGCGCGATGTTGAGCGCATGCGTGCCCGCCTCGGCGGCAAGGCCGTGCTCGACGACGATGGCGTCGGGTCCCGAACGCAAACGGGCGGCTTCTTCGGGATTGGGCTCGAACATGACAGGCAGGGTGTGGCGCCTGTAGCGCCGCCATTTTGGCTGCAGCCCGCGGGCGGCACCGATATCGACGAGGATCAGCGGCGTTCCGAGAGCAATTGGGCTGATGGCGCGATAGGCTGATTTGAGCCGGCTGAGCAACGTGCGTTCCCTTCAACAAGGTGCGTGTTGGCAAGACTTGAACGCGCGACCGGAAAATTGGTTCAACTATTTGGATTGAATCGACGACCGCGTGCTCTAACCGCGATTGGGTTCGCTGTCCGCGTCATAGCGCACCTCGATCACGATAGACCATTCTGTCGAGTGGCCGACACTCAGGAGCCGGCCATCGCTCGCGATGGTCAGATGATCCATCGTCACCGCGTCTTCGTCATTGCCGCCGACGGCGCTGAGCATGTTGTTCACGCGCGCGACGACGATCGCGCAGTGGCCGGGCCAATAGCCGCTTGTCGGCAGATCGCTGAAGCGGAGCCCCGATGCCCATTCGCGGCCGAAGCACAGAACATCGCCGAGCTTTGGCGCGTAGCTTTGCGGCGCATGCGCCGCGAGAATGGCCGAGCGCCCGGATGCCGCCGCGTTCACATAGGCCGCGTGATTGGGCGAATAGGGAAAACGGTCGCCCGCGCCGGCGATGCGCATGACATAGGAGATGAACGCCGCCGACCAGGCGTAACGCTCGTCCTCGAATGCGGGGAAGGCGCGGCCGTTCTCGTCATGCTTGCCGGTCCAGCGCGCTTCGCGGCCCTTCCCGCCCAAGCCGAGCCACCAATATTCGCCGACGCGCTGCCAGAGACCCGGCGCGCGCTCGGGCTTGGCGACCGCCGGCTCGGGCGCGCCAGGCAGATCGCTCAAGCTGCCGAAGAGCCGCCATTCGCGTAGCGCAATCGCGACGGCGTCCTCGCGATTGAACGGCACGTAAGGCTTGGCGGCGAAATCCGGCACGACATTCGCTGCCGCGCAGCCCGCCAGCACGGCGCCCATGATGACGATCGCGATCAAGCGCCGCATCCGATCTCCCTAACCGGTCCGCTCAACAATTTAGAAAGCCGCCCTGCGCCTCGCCATTGGCGCCGCGCGCTTACGTCGCCTAAACTTCGGCGCGGCCGTTAAGGGAGGAAAATCATGCAGCCGATCGTCGAATGGCACACCCATGTCATTCCGCCGGAAGACGCGCTTGATCCGCATTGGCGCGGCAAATGCCCGCTGACGATCGAGAATGTGATGGAGGCGCATGACAAGACCGACATCGCGCTCTCGGTGGTCACGGATTCCATCCACCAGCTCAAGGATTACGACAAGCGCAAAGCACTCGATGTGCTGAAAGCCTGGCATGACCGTGCCGCGAGGCTGCAGGAGAAATACCGCGGCAAACTCGTCTGCTTCGCATCGACCGTGCCGACCGCGGGCGATGATTTCAATAAAGAGCTCGAGCGCGCCTGGACGCAATTGAAGCTCAAAGGCGTCTTCATCACCTCCTCCATGTGGAAGACTTATCCCGATGACGACGAGGCGCTCGGCTTCTGGGAAGTGCTGACGCAATACGACAAGCCGGTCTTCATTCATCCGCCGGCGAGCGCCTATGGCGAAGAGCGGATGCGTAATTATGGCCTCAATACCTCGATCGGCCGGCCCGCCGACAACATGCTCTGTCTCGCGCGCATCATTGTGCGCGGCATTCTGGAGCGCTTTCCCAAAGCGAAGATCGTCGGCTCGCATCTCGGCGGCGGCATCTCCGAAGTCATCGGCCGCATGGATTACGCCTATGAGATGCGCGAGGACAGCTTCCTCGGCGCTTATTCGCCGGTGCTCATCAAGGCGCCGCCGAGCCACTACCTCAAGAAGATGTATCTCGATCTCGCCTGTTACGCCCTGCCCGCCGCGAAATGTGCGATGGAGACGGTCGGCATCGACCATGTCGTCTATGGCAGCGACGCGCCGCCGCTCACCTGGCTGAAGCCCCGCGCCATCCAGCTCGTCAAGGAGCTGCCGGTCAGCGAGGCGCAGCGCGCCCAGATCTTCGCCGGCACCGCGCTCAAGCTGATGGGCCTCAAGAAGGACGACGTGCCCGAAGTGCTGAAGCCGCTCGCCGCGTGAGCCGAAAATTACGGCGAGACCTCCTCGAGCACGCGCTTGGTCGTCTCGGTCATGAAGATCGCGGCCACGAGGCCGAGGCAGGTGATCATCGAGAACAGGAAGAAAACGCCGCCGATGTGATAAACCGGCAGCACGAAGCCGACGAGAACGGGCCCGACAGTCGCGGCGAGGCGCAGCCAGAATGTTGCCCAGGAAATGCCGAGCGCGCGCATGCGCGTCGGATAGATCTCGGCCGTGTAGAGGAAGATGCTCATGCTGACCGAGCCGGTCCAGAGCGTGCAGAACGCGTAACCGAGCATCATGCCGAAAGCGGTGGCGGCGCCGACCAGCCAGAGCCACAGCAAGCCGCAGACCAGCAAGGTATAAGCGCCGATGAACCACCAGCGCCGCCCGGTGCGATCGATGAGGATCGCGCAGAAGAACGCGCCGATCACCGTGCCGACCGGCGCCGCGACCGCATAGTTGAGCGCTTGCTGCAGGCTCAGATTGTAGACCTCGCGATAGAGCGTCGGGATCCAGCTCTGCAGCCCTTGCGAGACGAGATAGGTCGAGGCCCAGAGCACCCAGACGATCAGCGTGCGCCGGAGATAAGGTCCCTGGAACAGCTCCTGCCAGCGCGTGCGATCGCCGAGCGCCGGCGTCGCGATCGGCACGACCGGCGGCAGCATATCGCGGCCGTCGCGCGATACCTTGCGCTCGATCGCGGCCATCACCTTCTCGGCTTCCTCGATCCGGCCTTGCTGCGCCAGCCAACGCGGCGATTCCGGGCAATAGCGCCGCAGGACGAGCGAGATGAAGGCCGGGATCGCGCCGATGATGAACATCCATTGCCAGCCGAGATTCGGCACGACGATGGCCCCAATGATGCCGGCGCCGAGCAGCCCGACCGGGAAGATGATCTGATAGGAGAGGAACGAGCCGCCGCGGCGGTCGGCACGCAAAATCTCGCTGATATAGGTCGAGGCGACCGGTATCTCGCCGCCGATGCCGAGTCCCTCGAAGAAGCGGCAGATGAACAGCTCCTGGTAGTTCGAGGTGAAGGCACAGGCGAGGCTCATCACCGCGTAGAGCGCGATGGTGATCTGCGCCGTCCGGACCCGGCCGATGCGTTCCGCCAGCCAGCCGAAGAGCAGTGCGCCGAGCGCCTGGCCGATATTGGTGATCGAGATCAGCCAGCCGATATTCGCCGGCGCGATATGCCATTCGCGGATCAGCACCGGAAGCACATAGGCGGTGGTCAGCGCATCGAACCCGTCGAAGAAGATGGCGACGCCGAGGAAGGCCGTGACCGTGATGTGCCAACGCGAGTAAGGCAGCCGCTCGAGCCGCGCGGCAATCGATTGAGCTGACATCAGCGACGCTTGAGACATGAATCCCCCGTTGCGGTCGCGCTCGGAGACGGCGCGTGGGCCGCACAATCGCATGGGCGGCGCGATGCCAACAAGGGAAAGCGCGCAGCTCTACCGGGCTTTCTCGCGCGTTGGTTGCGCGCCGCCTGCCTTGGGGATCGTCAGGGCCGCGCAGACCGCGCTCGCCACCGCCAGCCCCGAGGCCGTGAGCATGACGATCCGGAACGCCCGGAGGAACGAGAGCTCGAGAGCCATCTGGAGCGGTTGCCGGAGCGATCCATCGATGCCGGACGGCACCGCCGCCTCGGCCAGCTTCGGTATTTGCGCTTCCACCGCATCGCGCAAAGCCGGCGCAAGCTGCAGGGCGTCAAGCGACGGCGCGAGCGCCGACCCAAAGATGCCGACCGCCAACGCGCCGAACAGCGCGACCGCCAGCATGCCGGCAATCCGGGCGACAGCGTTGTTGATACCGGAGGCGGTACCGGCGTGGCGCTGGTCGACCGCGCCCATGACCACCGTGGTCAGCGGCGCGACGCTGATCGTCATGCCGAGCCCGAGCACGATTGCTGCGGGAAAGAACGTCGCCCAGTAGGAGCCGCCGATCCCGGGCAAGGCGAAAAGCGCAAAGCCGGCCGCCGCGATCGCAGGGCCGATGATCAAGGGACGTCGCGCTCCCGCGCGATCGACCAGAGCACCGGACCAGCGCGAGAGCCCGCCCATGATGATACTCAACGGCAGGAACGACGCGCCGGCGCCGGCCGTCGAATAGCCCTGCAAGCGAATGAGATCGTAGGGCAGGAAGAACAGCGCTCCACCCAGCCCGGCATAGAGCAGCAACGTCATCGCGTTCGCACCGCTGAACGCGCCGGCGCGAAACAGCGCCAGCGGCACCATCGGTGACTTGGCCTGCGCCTCCCACCACAGGAAGAGTGCGAGCACAGCGATGCCGGCGAGCATTGGGCCATAGACGATCGCCGCGCTCCAGGGTGCCGTGGAAGAAGCGCTCGCGCCGAAGGCGATGCCGAAAAGGCCGATGCTGGCGAGCACGCCACCCTGCCAATCGATTGCGGCATCCGCGTCGCCACCGCGACTCTCCGGCACGTGACGCAGCGCGATCGCCAGCGCGACTGCGGCCAACGGCAGGTTGATGAAGAACACGGCACGCCAGCTCAGCGCATCGACGAGCGTGCCGCCGAGGACCGGGCCAAGCGCGGTGGTCAGCGCCGAAAAGCCGGCCCAGGTCCCGATGGCCTTACCGCGCTCGGCTTCGGGAAAGGCCGCGCTGATGATGGCAAGGCTTTCCGGCACCAGCAGCGCGCCGCCAATGCCCTGGAATGCGCGCGAAGCGATCAGGACGGCGGCACTCGGCGCGATGCCGCAGGCCATCGATGCGGCGGTGAAGAGGGCGATGCCGAGCGTGAAGATGCGGCGGCGACCGAGGCGATCGCCGACCGCGCCGCCGACCAGGATCAACGCGCCGAGCAGCAGGGAATAAGCGTTGACGACCCATTGCGCGATCGCGACCGATGCGCCGAGCTCGGCTTGGATCGCGGGTAGCGCGACATTGACGACCGTGCCGTCGATGAAAGCGAGGCTCGAGCCGAGGATCGTCGCGGCCAGCACCCAGGGCCTGCTGCGCTCGGCGCAAGGCTCCGTCGCGGCGCCGGCGCCGATGACGCCGTCATCGCAAGGCGTCCGGCCGAGCGCCACCATCGCGCTAATCTCCCGTCAGCGGCCAGCCATCGGTATTGGGCGACCACGAGCCCGGCGTCAGCGGCCAGTCGATGTCGGCGACCGGCGATTTGACCGGCGCGATTTCGGGCGCGCTCGGGATGACCGGCAGCAAGAGATGCGATGGATGCGCGGCATCGGCGTAGATCCGGTTCTCGACCGGCCAAGGCAGCAGCAGCACATCGATCTGGCGCAGCGGATTGCTGTATTGGATGTCCTCGCTCGAAATCTGCAGCTGCAGGCGATGGCCTTGCTGCAGCGTGTGGAAGAGCGGCCGCAGCTCGATCTCGAACTCATACACTTTGCCCGGCTCGAGCAGCTCCTGTTTCATGAACGGATGGAACGGCCGGCCGGGATGCGAGCGCGAGGGATCGACTTCGCGGAACGACGCCTTAAGGAGACCGCGACTCAAATTGCGCGGCGGGCCTTCGGGCGGAATATCGGCGAGCTTCACGAACCACGCCGTGTCGATCTGCGAGGATGAGGCGTAGAAGGTGAAGCTGGCCGGGCCCTGAATGGTCAGCGGCTGCTCCACCGGCGCCATCGTGTAAGCGAGCGCCGGCTTGCCGCCGACGAGCTGCGCGTAGGAATCCGGCATGCGATAGCTGCGCGGCTCGACGCTGCCGCTCGGCGCCGCCAATTCAAGCCTTTCGCCGCTCACATAGAATTTCGTCCATTCGGTGCGCGCGAGCGGGTATTCGCTTTCATGGCGCCATTGCCGGGTGCCGCTGTCGAAGATCGCGACCGGCGGCTCGGCGAGGATGCCGTTATCGACACCCTTCAGCCAATAATCGAACCAGCGCAGCATCTGGCGATTGAGGTTGCGGTCGGTCAGATAGCGCATATGCGACCAGAAGCCGGTCGGCGGCACGACCAGCAGCTTCTTCGGCGCGTGGATCTCGCTCCAGCCCGCGAGCTGGCCGCGCATATGCATCGCGCCGCCTTGCGGCACGATGCTCATCACCGGCGTCTTGATTTGCGCGAGCTTCGTCCAGGCGGAGCGCTCCCAATAGAACGGCCCGTCATATGGATGGCTCGCGATCTCGTAATGGAGATTCATTGGCGGCAGCTTGCCTTCGACCGGTCCGGGCCACACGAACATATTGGTGTGGTAATTGATCCAATTGTTCATGAACTCGGCGTTGTAGAGGCCGCCCTGGTAGCAGGCGTCGCGATAGAGATCGGTCGTCGCGTCGCATTGGCAGATGCATTTGAGATGCGGCGGTTGCGCCGCGGCGGCGATATATTGGCTCCAGCTCCAATAACTATCGCCGATCATGCCGACGTTGCCGGTACACCAGGGCTGATGCGCCATCCACTCGATGAGATCGTAGCCGTCCGTGCGCTCATGCTCGTCGAACCAGCGCCACGAACCTTGGGAGAGCCCGCCGCCGCGCCCTTGCGCGATCACATGGACATAGCCCTTCGGCACATAGAAAGACGTCGCGCCGCTTTCGATCGCGTGGCTCCACTGCGGCGGCTTGCGCTGGATGTCCTTGTTGTAGGGCGAGAGCGACAGCAGCGCGGGATATGTGCCGTCCTCTTCCGGGCGATAGACATCGACCGCGAGCTTCACTCCGTCGCGCATCGCGACGTAAACGTTTGCGTCGACTTTGATGCCGGGCACCGGCACCGGCGGCGCTTTCACCAGCTCGGCGGGGTGAATCAGTGTCACTGCCGGCTTTCCTCTGTCCGCCACCGCTGCCTCCCATTTGCAAGTCATCGCCGGGCGTCGATCCGCTCTGCGCGGCTCGACCCGGGCCATCCACGTCTTATCTCAAAACTCGTGGATGCCCGGAACAAGTCCGGGCATGACGAGCATAATATGCACCGGCAATCGTCCGAAAGGTGGCGCGGGATTGCCAAGCCGCGCGGGCAAATCTATCGTCCGGCCAGCAACAAAATCCGGGGAATGGGAGGTCTCTCACATGAAGATTTTGACTTTCGACAAGAACGGCACGCCGACGGTCGGCGCACAGGTCGCCGAGGGCGTGGTCGATCTGACCGCATGCCTCCGCACCACCCATCCCAATGTCCAGACGGCGCATTCGGTGCTGCAGATCATCCAGACCGGCCTCGATATCGACCGTTTCGGCGAGGAGAGCATCAACGAGCTGCGCAGCAGCGGCCGGCTCCAGCGTTTCGTCGTCGAGAAGCCGAAATACCTGCCGCCCGTGACGCAGCCGCCGAAGATCCTCGCGCTTGCGCTCAATTTCCAAGAGCATATCGACGAGACAAATCTCAAATTCTACGAAGAGCCGATCGTCTTCGCGAAATATCCGAGCAACATGATCGGCCACGAGGCCGAGATCGAGCTGCCGCCCTTCCCGCAGAAGGTCGATGAGGAGCATGAACTCGGTCTTATCGTCAGCCGCGATTGCCGCCACATCCGCGCCTCGCAGGCGCCGGATTACGTCTTCGGCTGGACGATCTGCAACGACGTATCGGCGCGCAACCGCCAACGCGAGCGCAGCCAGATGGGCCAGCCCTATGCCTATGCCAAGAACCTCGCAACCTTCGCGCCGATTGGCCCCTGGATCGTCACCAAGAAAGAGCTGCCCGATCCGCGCAACCTCAAGATGGATGTGCGCATCAACGGCAAGGTCACACGCAGCGGCAATACCGGCAAGATGATCTTCGATCCGTACCAGGTGCTCGCCTACTGCTCGGATTACACGCCGATGCAGGCGGGCGACATCATCTCGCTCGGCACTTTCGCCGGCGACAAGGAAATCAGGGCCGGCGACACCGTCGAACTCGAGATCGAGAAGATCGGCATCCTGCGCAACAAGGTGGTGCCCGCGAAAGCGGCCTGGCCGAACTTCACGCCGGACAAGCCGACCGGACCGCTGGTCAAAGAGAACGCGCGGTAAGGCTAAGCACCCTCATCCTCCCAACGCCTACGCGTTGGGACGTCCCGGCCAGCCGCTCTTCGGGGTTGGCCCCTTCGGGTTCGATCGCGAAGAGCGATCGAACGGGGCGTCCCTTCTCCCATTTCCATGGGAGAAGGGGTTTGCTAGCTCCTCGCCCGCGAAGCGGGAGAGGGAGGGACCCAACCCGTCAGAGTTGGGAGGGTGAGGGTCAAACCGATACTCACGGAAAGGACGTCACGTGCAGCTGGTCTATCCGCAGGTGCGGTTTGATTTCGGCGCGATCAAGCTCTTGAAGGACGAGCTGGAGGCGCTCGGCATCAAGCGGCCGCTCTTCGTCACGGACCGCGGCATTGGGCAGGCCGGCGTGTTCGCCGCCGTGCAGCGCGCGATGGGGAAATCCAACGACCTCGCCGTGTTCGACGAGGTGCCGGAAAACCCGACTTACGAGGGCGTCATGCGCGCCGTGGCGGCCTATCAGGCGAACAGCTGCGACGGGGTCGTCGCCGTTGGCGGCGGATCGGTGATCGACAGCGCGAAAGCGGTCGCCGTCGTCGCGACCCATGGCGGCCACATCAGCGACTATGTCGGGCGACCCGACAAGATCAAATCGCACACGGCGCCTCTGGTCGCGGTGCCGACGACAGCCGGCACCGGCAGCGAAGCATCGCGCGGCGCGGGCCTGCATCCGGACGGGAAGAGCCGCGGCCACGGCATCAATTCCTCCTACATCGTTCCGAAAGTCGCGATTTGCGATCCCGAATTGACCTATTCCCTATCGCCCCGGCTCACGGCGGGAACCGGCATGGACGCGCTCGGCCACGCGGTCGAGAACTTCTTTGCCAAACCGGGCAATCCGATGGGCGATGCGATCGCGCTCGACGCCTGCACGCGGGTGTTCACCTATATCGAGCGCGCGACGAAGGACGGCGACAAAGAAGCGCGCTGGCACATGATGTTCGCGGCGCTGCAAGCCATGATGTGCGGCAAGGGCCTCGGCCCCGTCCACGCGCTGGCGAACACGTTCGGCGATCAAGGCCTGCATCATGGCGCGATGGTGACGATCGCGATGCCGGCAGTGCTGCGCGCTTACGAGATGCGGTACGCCGATAAGACCCGGAAGCTCGCCGAAGCTCTCGGCCTCCCATCCGGCACTCCGGCGGAAGCCGTGGCGGCGATGAACGAGCGGCTCGGCATCCCGGCGAGCTTGCGAAAGCTCGGCTATCGAGGGGGCGAACTCCAAGAACTCGCAGAAGATTCGCATAAGAGCTTTTTCAACATGACCGCGCCCTTCCACCCGTCGGTTGCCGAGTATCGGGGTTTGGTCGAAGAAGTCTTGGGATAACCCTCCCGCTAAAACGGGTGAGCGCACACCGCGCGTTTCATCGCATCATATCCTCGCGCTGCGGATGGCCGAGGAGATAGGCGCCCCATTCGCGGGCATGCATCTCGTGCTGATTGGTGACGTGCTGCCGGCCGGCATTGATGTCGGCGAGGATACGGCCGAAGCGATGCTGCGAATAAAGCCCGGCCGCGCCCGCGACCTGGAACAAGCGCGCCGCGAGCCCGCGGCAGCGCTCGGTCGTCAGCGCGATTTGCGAGCGGTATTTCAGCCGCTCGACCTGCGGCGGCACCTCGCTCCGCGCCGCATAGGCTTCGAGCGCCTCGACATTGCGGTGGAGGATCGTCTTCATCTCGTCGATTGCGAGATCGGCCTCGCCGAGCACGAGCAGCGCATCGGGATCCTCGGTGGTCTTGCGATTGCCGAGGCGGATACGGTTTTGCGCATAGGAGCGGAAATCGTCGATCATCGCCCGCAGCGCGCCGATCGCGGGATAGGCGACGCCGCCGCCGAACACCTGACCGAAAGGCAGGCGATAGAGTGCCGATTTGTTGACCGCCTGGCCCGGCCCCGAGCAATCGACATTGCCGGTCATCAGGAACATGCGATAGGCCGGCACGAAGGCGTCCTTGATGACGATGTCGTTGCTGCCCGTGCCGCGGAGCCCGGAGGTGTGCCAGGTATCGAGGATCTCGTAATCGCTTTTCGGCACGAGATACATGCGCCATTCCGGCATGCCGTCGGCGCGTGGCTTGGCGGGCGGAACGAACGCGCCGAGCAGCGCCCAATCGCAATAGAGACAGCCGCTGGCGAAAGGCCAACGCCCGCTGATGCGGAAGCCGCCGTCGACGGGCGTGATCTTGCCGGCGGGCGCGAGCGACAATCCGACCAGCGTGTTCGTATCCTTGCCCCACACATCCTGCGCCGCGCGATCCTCGAGCAGCGCCATCACCCATTGGGTGACGCCGACCACGCCGTAGACCCACCCTGCCGACATGTCGCCTTCGGCGAGCGCCATCTCGATCTCGTAATAGGTGCCAACATCGGTCTCGTAGCCGCCCCAGCGCTTGGGCTGCAGCGCGCGGAAGAGCCCGACCTCGCGCATCTCGTCGATCAGGCGATGGGGGATGCGCCGCTCGCGCTCGGTCTCGGCGCCGCATTCGACGAGTTTCGGAATGAAGCTCCGCGCGCGAGCGATCAGCTCGGCCGGCGGCGGCGCGGCAGCGTCATGTGGCATAACGGCAATCCTCCCCTGCGCGGAAAGCGTATGCCGCCGCGTTTCTCAGGGCAAGCGAGGAGGCTTAGAGATATCCCTTCTCGCGCCAGAACCGCTGGGCGCCGCGATGAAGCGGCAGATAGAGCGGGCCTTCGACCGTATCCTTGCACATCGTCTCGAGCGCCATAGGGCCTTTGCCGTACCACGGAATGCGATCCTTGCGCGCTTCGAGCGCCTCGCAGAATTTGTAGATCATCTCCTCGGGCGCGCTTTCGAGGCAGAAGACCGGCCAGCCGCTGAAATCGAGCGTCGGCACATCCTCAGGCAGACCCGGGAATTCCTGGCGTGTGATCATCGCGCGTTTGAGGCCGTCGGCTTCGAGCGCTTTGAGCTGCGGCTCGTCGATGGCGAGGAAACGCATGCCGAGCTCGAGCGCGCGATCGGCGAACATTGGCAGCGCCTCGTCCCAGAGCGCATCGACCTCGCCGCGCTCGACCGCGCCGATGCGGTCCCGCGCATTCGGCAGGCCATCGCTCGGCACCAGCTTGCCGCCCCAGGCGATGATGTCGTCGAGCGACATGCCGTAGGCCGCGAGCACGCAATTGCAGATGAGATGGACGGAATGATCCGGCTGGCCGCGCAGCGAGATCTTGAGCGGATACTTGGCGCGCTTTAGATCGGCGAGCGTCTTGAGGCCGGTCGAGGCTTTGACCGCGAAGCCGAGCTGGTCGAATTGGGGTATCGCCATGATCGAGCACAGCGCCAGCTTCTTGCCTTTCCACGGGCCTTTGCCGTTCGTCGCCATCGCGAGGACGCTGCCGGGATTGCAGATCGCGATATCCGCCTCGCCGCTCGCCACCGCATCGACCGAGCCGGGCGCATCGCTGGCGAAGAAGCGGATCTTCCACTCGCTGCCGCCTTGGACGCGGAAGAGAATCATCGTCTGCTTCTCGGCCCATTCATTGGCGGCGACGAGCTCGCTCGCGACTTCGAGCATGAGCCGCGAGCGCATGATGACGGGCGTGCGAATGGGATTGGGGAATGTCAGCAAGCGGATCCTCCTCCGTGGTATTGCTGCCCATGAGCAGCTCTTTTTATATCGTCATGCCCGCGAAAGCGGGCATCCAGTGCGTTTTTCCTGGACCCCCGCTTTCGCGGGGGTGACGAATGCTTTTAGTGACACGCGATGAGCGATCAGCGCGGGCCGAAGACCGCGGTCACCTTGGTCGCGTTGAAGATGTAGGTCGGCAGGATGTTCGACCAGACGATCTTCTGGTTCAGCTCCTGCATCGCGCCCATGAGCGCGAACCAGTTGAGAGTCTCGTGGCCGCCGCAATCCTCGACCTGCTCCAAGGTCATCTTCTTCCAGAAATCGTAATTCCCGGTGACCATGGCGTCGTAGAGCTTCATATCGGTCTCGATGTCCGGGACCATGCGCCAGGTCTTCTGCGTCAGGAAGGAATGCGACCAGCTCGAGGACGCCATCAGCGCGACGCGATAGGGACTCTCGCGCGCGATCTGCGCCACCGCCTTGCCGAGCGCGAAGCAGCGGCTGGGCTTCGGCGAATGCGGATCGGGCGGGGGCTTGTGGCCGAGATTGTCGGCGAAGCCGCGATAGCCGATCACCTCGCGGCCGTAGCAATTGATCGAGCACGGCACGATGCGATGCGGGAAGCCTTTGCGATAGTAATCGAGATAGAGCGCCGCATTGAGGAAGGCGTGCGCCAGGCCGGGATGCTCGTTCGGCTGGTAGGAGTAGGAGATGTCGAAATCATGGTCGAGCAGATGCTCGACGAAATATTTCGCCGCCTCGCGATGGAAATGGAGCTTGAACTCGAAATCCATCGGCTCGTTCCAGACGTTGGGCTTGCCCTTCATCGAGCCCGATTCCGAAGCCTGCATCCACGGCTTCACCGTCATGTCGCCGTCATAAGCGAGGATCGAGAACGGCGGGATGATGCCTTCCTTGTAATTCTCGTACTGGTCGTCGCCCCACATGAAGATGAAATCGGGCTTGAAATCGTCGATCACTTGGCGCGCGCGCATGAAATCGGCGAGCATCGCTTCGTGATGCGCCGCGCCGGCGGCGGCGCCGCGATCGGTGCTCCATTCCTTCTTCATCGCCTCGGGCCATTTCGACTGGTCCTTCGCCGAATCCGGAATATGCGGGTCCTTGAGCCGAACGCCGAGCAGGAACGCCATATCATTCTTCGGCCGGCTGAACAGCGGCGAATGCGAAATGCCGATACCCAAAACTTCGCCCATAGGATTCCCTCCGCGGGTGAATTGCGTTTGGGTAAGAGGTTAAACCGCCGCTCGGCCCTTTTCCAGTGCGGCCCCCATGCCCTAGAGTGACGGCAATCGGAGCAACAGACTCCTTCGAGGAAGGCGCCAAATCTCATGAAAATCGGTATCGCCGATCTGCCCTGGCCGTTCCTGGCCGAGCCGCGTGTCATCGCGCAAAACGGCGTTGGTACCTGGCACGATCTGCAGACGCTCATGACCGAGGCCGGGCTCGCCGCGCCGGACCAGGCCGCGACCCTGCCGGCGACGCTGTCGCGCCTCTCCGCCCTCGGCAGCAGCGGGCGCAAGAAGCTCGAGCGCGCGCTCGGCAGCGCCAAGCATCCGATCGCCAGCCCCGCCCTCGCCGCGCCGATCGATCCCCTGGCGAAGATTCTCCTGACCGAGGGCCGCGTCGCGCTTTCCCGCTCGAACGACCAGGTGCCCGCGAAGATGGTTGTCGGCTTCTCGAAATTCGCCAGCGCCTGCGCCGCGCCCGGCGCCGCGCTGCGCTTGCCCGATCCGGGCGGGCGCTACGATGTCGAGGCGGTGCTTGTCGCGGTGCTCGGCAAGCCCGCGGCGCGAGTCTCCGCCGGCGAGGCGACGCGCAGCATCGTCGGCTTCACCTTGATGGCCGAGATCACCGATCGCGACATGTTCGAGCGCGAATGGAAGACGAGCAACAATCTTTATGCCAAAAATCGCCGTGGCCTGACGCCGCTCGGCCCGGCGATCTGGGTCGCGAGCCCGAGCGAGCTCGATCCCGCGACCGAAATCATGCTGAGCCTCAACGGCACCGTGAAGCAGCGTTTCGCGGTCTCCGATTTCGCGCATAGCATCGCGAATGCGACCAAAGCCTGGTCGCGCACTGTCCTCGAGGCGGGCGACATGGTCGCGCTCGGCGCCGCGATATCGAAGCCGCGGCCGGGCAACGAGGTCGACTCACCGGTCGAGATCAAACCAGGCGACAGGATCGAGGTCGCCTGCGCGCCGATCGGCACGCTCAGCGCCGCCATCGCCGGCTAGGAGAAAGAGAGATGCGCTTCGTCACCTTCGCGCCGGCGTCCGGCATCGAGCGTTTCGGTCTCGTCCTCGCGAGCGGCAATATCATCGATATCGAAGGCGCCTGCGCCGCGATGCTGGCACGCGAATTCCCGCTCGATCGCGCGCTCGTCCTCGCCCGTGCGATGGCGCCGCCCAACGCGCAGGATTTCATCGCGACCGGCCGATTTGCGCTCGACGCCGCCCATCAAGCGCTGCTCTTCGCCGAAGAGCACGGCGGTGCGATCAAAGGGCCGCGCGGCGAGAAGATTGCCTTTGCGTCGAGCGAAGTTACCCTCCTCGCGCCGGTGCCGCGACCGCGCAAATTCATCGCCGCGGGCAAGAATTATTTCGAGCATCAGGACGAGATGGGCCGGCCCGCGGATTCGAAAGTGCCGCAACTGCCGATCGCGCATGTGCAATTCGCCTCGACGGTGGTCGGACACAATGCGACGGTCGCCATCCCGCCCGAGACCAAGCATCTCGATTACGAGGTCGAGATCGCAGCGGTGATCGGCCGCCCGGCCTTCCGCGTTCCGAAAGAGAACGCGCTCGACTATGTGTTCGGCTACACCGTCTATAATGACCTCTCCGACCGCGACATGTATCGCGGCGAGGCGAACAAGGGCGGCGGTGTCGGCTGCCT
>DATNGE010000150.1:0-12766 GCA_035606035.1 Allostellaceae bacterium | reverse complement strand
AATTCAAACCCGAAGCGAAAAAGAGTTAGGGCGACATAGGGTCAGGCCGAGATAGCGGCTATGGAAAAATGAGGCTCTTCGGGTCGGGATTGCCTTTGATGAGGCCTTGCTCCCGCGAGACCTCAACCCAGAAAGCCAGCGCGTCGGGCGTGATCTTCACCCGGAAATCCTTGGGCACGTCGATCACCGCGGCGACCGGCGGCGGCAGCTTGGTATAGGTCGCGAGGCTCGCGCGCACCGATTTATCGTTCGCCGGGTCATTGATATAAGGCGCCGCTTCTTCGAGCGCCGCCTGCAGCGCCTTGATGGTGTCGCGATTCTTTTCCGCCCAGGCACGCGTCGCGACAAAATTGACCGGGCTGGTACCGGCGGGGATCACCGACGAATAGCTGCCGATGTCGTAGCCGGTCTTGTCCGCGATGACGCGCGTGTAGAAAGGATCGACTGAAGCGACGGCGTCGACCAGGTGGCTCTTCAACGCGTCTGCCATCTGCGGAAAGCCGATCTCGGCCCAATTGACCTTGTGATAGTCGAGCCCATTCGACTGGACCCATTTGCGCGTCAGCACATCAATGATGCCACCGAGGCCCGGGACGCCGACGCGCTTGCCTTGGAGATCCTTCGGTCCGTGCAGATTGCTGTCGGCGGCCGCGATAACGCCGCTCGGCGACGCGAGCGGATAGACATTGGTGCCGGCAACCGCGACGAGATCGAGCCCCTGCTCATTCGCCTGAAGCAGGATCGTCGGCGTCGGCCCACCGAGTTGCGCCGTGTCCGCGACCAGCGCCGCCGAGATCAGCGAACCGTTGGTCGTGAGCGTCATGTCGATATCGAGACCGTGCTTCGCGAGGATGCCCTGATCCTTGGCGACGTAGAGCTCGGCCCATGCCGTGACCGCGGTGTACATGAAATTGATCTTGGTCGCGGCCTCGACCGGCAACGCTGTCGACGCGCACAAGACGATCGCCATGCTGAGATTGCGAATTAGTGACATTTCCCCCTCATCGCCACGGACGGCGCGCAGTGTTACCCTGTTATCAGCACGGCATTATAGAGGCAGATGCCTCCGAAAGGAGAGTGCCATGACATTCAAGACCATTCTCGCTGCGGCGAGCGGCGGGAGCGCCAACGACGGCACGATCGAACTCGCCTGCCGCTTCACGCGCCGGTTCGGCGCTCATCTCGAGGCGTTCCACGCCAAGCCCGATCCCCGCGATCTCTTCGCCTATTCGACCGATGGTTTCGGCAATTCGATGTCGGGCGATTTCGTCGATCGCTTCGTCAAGGATTCGGATGCGATCGCGGCAAAGACCAAAGCCGCCTTCGAGGCGACGGTCGCCAAGCACCAGATTGGGATTAGCGCTGCGCCGTCATTGGGCCTGCCCGAAAAGATCTCGGCCTCGGCCGCGTGGCGCGAGGAGGTCGGCTATGCGGCGACGCTGGTCTCCCGCCGCGCCCGCTTTTTCGACCTTGTGGTGCTCGGCCGCTCCGACCGCGTGGTCGATCAACCGCATACCGATGTCGTCGAGCAGACACTGATCAATTCCGGCCGGCCCGTGCTGGTCGCGCCGGCCGAACCGCCCGCCGATATCGGCGAGGGGATCGCGATCGGCTGGAACGGCTCGGCGGCGGCGACCCGCGCGCTCGCGGCATCGCTGCCCTTCCTCGCCGTTGCCCGCAAGGTTTCGATCATCACCATCGGCGACCGACACCAGGACAGCGCTGCCGCACTCGTCGAATATCTCGGCTGGTACAGCGTCGCCGCCAAGCATCGCCACATGCCGACGATCGAAGGGGCGGGCGTCGGACAGCAACTGCTGTCGGCAGCGGAAGATGAAGGGGCGAATCTGCTGGTGATGGGCGGCTATGGCCAGGTGCCGTGGCGCGAATTCCTCTTCGGCGGCGCGACACGCGACGTGGTCGGCGCCAGCCTGATGCCGCTGCTGCTGACCCACTAAGGGGCGCTACTTACGCTGCCTCTGGTTCGGCCGCGCGGATTGTCTTGGCTTTTAGCGGTCGTGAGCCTTTCCGCCCCGCGGCACTCTTACCAGGGCCAAAGTTAAGACTTTATTTTGTCTGAATTCGCTGCCGCGAAGCGGCCAGGGACTCGGCGCGTGCGGTGCGGCAGAAAATCGCAACGCTGTTAATGCGCGTAAACGATTTTTTTGCCCTATGGGGGGTTTAATAGCTCCCGGCCACTGGAACGAATGGGCGATTTGATCGGTTCTTGGGGCAACGGAGGTAAGAAAATGTCGGCTCTGCTCAAGAACCTTGATTCATTCTGTGCGCGTCTCAATGCGGGTCTGGCGGCCGTCGCGGTCGTCCTCGTGATTCTCGTCGCAGCCCAACTGACGGTGCGAATGCCCGATCTGTTCCAGCGCGCGGTCGAAGCCGAGACCGCAAACATCGCCGCGAACACGGCGACGGGCATGAACGCAGCAACCGCCGTATTACCGAACAGCAGTTACTGAGGAATTGATTAGGGCTTGGTCAATTCGGCCAGCGCGGCCGGCTTAACAAGAGTCAATTCGTGCAAGCCATGCTGCGTGATGATCCCGTCGCTCCGCAACTGGCTCAGGACGCGGCTGACGGTTTCCATCGTTAGGCCGAGGTAATCGCCGATATCGGTCCGGGTCATCGGCAGACTGATGCGCCCATCGTTGCGGCGCTTGGATAAATCCAGCAGGAAACACGCGATTCGCTCCATGGCCGTCATATGGCCGAGGAGCAGCATGCGTTCGCGCGCCGCCGCAAGACCCGAGCGCATGATTTCGACGAGGCTCTGGCCGACACGCGGCTCTTCCGCGGCAAGCGCTTCGACCTTGCGCCGCGAATAGCGTATGAGGCTGGCGTCGACGATCGCCTCTGCCGCGAACGCGTAGCTCTCCACCGCGTCAAGCCCGATGAAATCTCCGGCGAGGAAGAATTCGCCGATATGGCGGCGACCGTCCGCCAGCACCTGGCAGCTTCGCACCGCGCCTTTCAGGACCTTGAAATAGAATTCGGCGGTATCGCCAGGACGAAAGAGCGGCTCGTCGCGGCCCAGCGCGATCACCACGCCGAGGCCCTCCAAGGCAGCGAGGCTATCCGGCGAAGCGGCCGGCTCGGCCGCCGGGCGGCGCAATGTCGGATGATAAGATACGGCAAGAGCAGCCGGCATAGAAATGAACCCTAAAACGCTTGACGTGCTGGCCATACAGAGTGATCTCCCTTGGCCATGGGGAAAATGCGCAATTCTGCGTAGGTGAAACCGCGTAAGGCTCTCCAAGAGCCGCGGCCTAGCCCCAATCACTAATCGGCTTGTTTTTTTCGGCCGATCCGAGCAAATTCCCTGCGCTGGGGAATTTTTTTGATGGAAGAGACCAAGGCACGCGTTTACATCATCGATGACGACGATGCCGTTCGGGATTCCTTGAGCCTGCAGCTCGAGGCGAGCGGCTATGAGGTCGCCAGCTTTCCATCGGCCGTCGGGTTCCTCGAGGCCGCGGGCACCCTCCCGCCCGGCTGCGTGATTTCCGATGTCCAGATGCCGGATATGGACGGCATGGAGCTGCAACAGCGGCTCAACGAAATGAAGCTCGATTTTCCAGTGGTGATCGTGACCGGCCATGCCGATGTCGCGCTCGCGGTGCGGGCGATGAAAGCGGGCGCGGTCGATTTCATCGAGAAGCCGTTTGAGGAAAAGGCCATCCTCGATTCTTTGCGTAACGCACAAACGCGTTTTGCCGCGCAGCGCGCCAGCGCCCAGGCCGGCGCCACGGCGCGCGAGAAACTCGCCACGCTTACCCCGCGCGAGCGCGAAGTATTCGACGAAATGGTCCGCGGCAAGCAGAACAAGATGATCGCGTACGATCTGGACATTTCGCCGCGCACGGTCGAAGTCCATCGCGCCCGCGTCTTGGAGAAGCTCGAAGCGCGCAGCCTTTCGGAATTGGTCCGCCTCGCCCTCGCCGCCGGCGTTCCGATCAGCTCCTAGCCGCCAAGCGTGGCCCGCGCGGCACTCAGCGCGGCCGCGGTGTCGCCCGACACATCGACTTTTCGCCAAGTCATCGCGCCGAGATCGGCTTTGAGCTGCTGCTCGAGCACGGCGCGATCGGCGTCCGAGGCATCGCCCCGGCGTCGAGCAACGCGGTCGAGCAGCACGGCATCGGGCGCGGTGAGCCAAAGCCCCGTGAAGGGCACGCCGGCGCTCTGCGCTACCGCCGCAATGGCAGCGCGCTCGCCGGGATCGATGAAGGTTGCATCGACGATGGCGCTATAGCGCGCGGCGAGCGCCGCGGCCGCTTGCTCGCGCGCTTTGCGATAAACGCGCTCGCTCACCGCATCCGTATAGGCGGACGGCGGCAGCCGCGTTTCGGGCGCGACCTGCATCATCGTCTTGCGAAGCACGTCGCTGCGCAGATGCCGCGCGCCGGGCGCCGGCGCGAAATCGCCGGCAAGGCCGGCGGCGATCGTCGATTTGCCCGACCCGCTCAAGCCACCGATCGCGATGAGCCGCGGCGGCGCCGGCTGCAACAGCCGCACGGCGAGATTGAGGTAGGCCTTTGCCTGCTCCGCCGCGGCCTTTTGTTCGGCGGCAACTTTTTGCACGTTCAGCGCGGCGACAGCGACCTTGGCCCGGATGCCGGCCCTGACCGACAAAAAGAGCGGCAGAGCGGCAAGACCCGCATCGTCCCCGCTGCGATCAAGATAGCGATTGAAAAGAATGTTGCCGGGACCGCGCAAGCCGCGATGCTCCAGATCCATCAGCAGGAAGGCGAGATCGAACAACGTATCGATGCAGGCGATCTCGTCGCTGAACTCGATGCAATCGAAGAGCGTCGGCTTGCCTTCGAAGAGGCAGATGTTGCGCAAATGGAGATCGCCATGACAGCGCCGCACCTTCCCTTGCCGCTGCCGGAGATCGAGGAGCGCCGCCTGCTTTGCCAAGGCGGCTTCCTCAGCACGGCGCAGCACGTCGACAGTTTCGCGGTCGAGCGGCGGGCAACCCGAGCGCAAATTGGCGTGGTCGTCGGCGATCACCGCGGCAATTCCCTTGCTACCGCCGAAAGCCGCGACGATCTCCGCGCTCGAATGGAATGCGGCGATGATGTCGCCGAGCTGCACCATCAGCATGGCATTGAGCTTTCCCGCGGTGGCGAGCTGGTCTAGCAGCGCATCGTCGTCGAAGCGCGCCATTTCCAGCACCGGCTCGACGAGTGCCCCCTCGCCGTCCCATTCGAGACCGCCATTGGGCGCGCGCGTCAGCCGGCGCACGGCGCGATAGAGCGGCGGCGCGGTGCGGCGATTGAGCTCGAACTCGGCGCGGCAAAACCGCTCGCGTTCGGCAAGCGTCGAATAGTCGAGGAAAGAGAGCTTCAGCGCGCGCTTCATTTTGAAGACGCGGTCGCCGACCAGAAACACGATCGAAATGTGCGTGTCGATGCGGCGCGGCGTTTCCCCCGGCAGGCCGAAGCTCGCGCCGCGCGACAGGAATTCGATCGCCTGCGATTGATCGTCGTCCGCCATAGCCGTTAATAACACGCCGATGCGGGATCGGCTGCTCAAGGATGCGAAGCTTACGTCCGCCGCCTCGGCGGGTAGGTCACCCCATCACGGTGACAAGCATGGTGGTGAACTCGGCGGCGCTCGGGCGATAGGGGCTGCGACCGAGGAAATGGCTCCTGGCGCAGTCTTGCGCCATCTCGTCGAGATCGCCGCCCTGGTAGCCGAGCGCACGCATCGTCGGCGGAATGCCGACCCGCGCGTTCATCGCCTCGACGATATCGGCCGCGCTCTGGCCCGGCTTGGCGCCGAGCGCTTCCGCGACGGCACGCGTTTTCTCCGGCACGTGCTTGTCCATGACGCGCAGCACCGTCGGCATCGCGATCGTAACCATAGCGCCGTGATGCAGGCCCTGATCGCCCGTGGCGTTGGCGATGGCGTGTCCGGGCCCGAGCCCCATATGGATCGCCATGCCGCCTTCGAGCGCCGCGACCATCATCATCTTGCGCGCTTCACGGTCGTTGCCGTCCTTGACCGCACGATCGATGAATGCCGCGACGTGGCGCATACCGTCGAGCGCCAGCGCTTTCGCCGGAGGATTGTCGGCGGTGGTGAGGAAGCCTTCGACACAATGCGAGAGCGCATCCATGCCGGTTGCGGCCGTGAGCCGCGGCGGCAGGGTGAGCGTCAGTTCAGGATCGCAGATCGCGACGCGCGGCACGATGTAATGGCTGTTGAGGCCCGAGGCGCGGCTATGCGCATCGGGATGGATGCCGGCGCCGCGCGATGCTTCGCTGCCTGTGCCCGATGTCGTCGGTAGAACGATCAGCGGCTCGACCTTGTGACCGATCGTGTCGGGTTTGCCCATGTAATTGGTAATCGGCCCGGGATGGCCGGCGAGCACGGCAACCGCTTTCGCCGTGTCGATGACCGAGCCGCCGCCCAGCGCCACGACGCCATCGCACTTCTCGCGCCGATAGATGTCGAAGGCTCGGTTGACGCCGGCAACTGTCGGATTCTCCGGCGTCTCGTCGAAGATCACGACATCGTTCTTGCCAGCAAGCGTGTCGCTGACGCGCGCGAGCATGCCGCATTTGACGAGGCCCTGATCGGTGATGACCAGCGGCCGGGTGATGCCGCAGGCGGCAAGCTCGGCCGGCAGCACGCGCACGGCGCCGAAATCGAGATGGACGCGCGGGAATTGCTGCAGAAAGCTCATCGAGGCACCGGCTTGGCGTCGATCAGGATGAAAGCGACGCGCGCCGGCTTGTCGGTGCGGTTAGCCCAGGCATGGTTCGTGCCGCGCTGGATCAGCACATCGCCCTGCTTCATCACCTTCTCGCCCTCGTCCATCAGCGCGACGATTTCGCCTTCGATGACGATCGCGTAATCGATCGTATCGGTCTTGTGGAAACCGGCGTGCCGCGCATTGCTGCCGGTGCGCTCATAGCCCTGGCTCTTCGCATCGGCTGCCCAATCCTGCGAATTCATCGCGGCGAAGCGTTCTTTATCCGGCGGATATTCGACGACGCGACAGACGCTGCCGTTGGCGGGCGGCGGCAAGCGAAAGGGATGATCGGTCGGATCCTTGTTGCCGCTATTATCGGCCGGCGTGCTGTCGGTCTGCCAGAGCTCGACCACCGAAGTGCCGGACGAGCTGCGCCGCGCCATGGGCGGAGCGACCATTCCGTCCATGATGAAGATCGATTTCCCCTGCGCGTTGTGGCCGCTGACGATGCGCCGGATTTCGAATGCCATTTTCTTCCTCCCTTGAGGGCCTGCGGCCTCGTTGAACGCGGCGCAGAGTGCTTGACGATGCCGAGCGCGTCAAGCAAGCTGCGCCGCGCGATCAACAGCGAAGTCTCGGATTTTCTTGAGGTTTCGCAAAAAGAACCGGGAGGTCGAGGTGATCGGTCGGAGCCTGCTTGCGCTCGTTTGCATCCTCGTTGCCTCGTTGGGCGGGGCCTCGGCAGCCGAGCTGCAGAAGATAAACGTCGGCTACGTGCCGGTCGCCGATTTCGCGCCGCTTTTCGTCGCCAAGGACAAGGGGTTCTTCGAGAAGAAGGGCCTCGATGTCACGCTCACCAAAATCCTCCTCGCCTCGAACGTGCCCGGCGCCCTAGTCGCCGGCAGCCTCGATATCGGCATGGGCACGCCGCCGATGCTGTTGGTCACCGGTGAGAGCGGCCTCGATTTCCAGGCGATCGCCGCGGTATCGCGCCTGGAGAAGGACAATCCCTTCATCAGCGTGATCGCGCGCAAGCAAGACAACATCACGGACGTAGCCCAGCTCAAGGACAAGAAGGTCGGCGTACCCGGCTTCAATTCTTCGATGGACATCACCTTCCGCAAATGGATGATGGATCGCCATATCCCCTATGGCAACGGGCCCGGCCAGGTGCATCTGGTCGAAGCGATCTTCCCGCAGATGCATGATCTGCTCGCCGGCGGCCAGCTCGACGCCGCTCTCGTCATCGAGCCGTTCCGCACCCTCATTCTCAAGGATGGCACCGGCAACAATTTGCGCGACTATTTCTCCGATCTCAGCCCCGATGCGTTGGCGGCGATCTGGATGGCGAAGGCCGATTGGATCAAGGCGCATCCCGATATCGTCGCCGGCTTCCGCGCCGGGATCGAGGAAGGCATTGCCGATCTCCACGCCAACCCGCCGGAATTCCAATCGATCCAGATGAAATATCTCGGCTTCGCTTCGCCGGCCAAGCCGGACTGGTCGATGAAGGTGACGCCAGAGGACCTCGCCTTCTTCGCCGGCATCAGCACACAAGTTGGCCTCATCCATCAGCAGCCGCAGATCGACAAGTTGATCGCGCCTTAACTCGTCAGTGAACCGACCAATGACCAACGCGTTGGAAGCGCGCGCGCTCAGCATGTCCTTCGGGACGCATCTCGTTCTCGACCATATCGATCTGACCGTGGCCGACGGCGAGTTCCTCTCGATCGTCGGCCCTTCCGGTTGCGGCAAGACCACGCTGTTGCGGCTGCTCGCCGGGCTGACGTCCCCGAGCGCGGGCGCGGTTCTTGCCGAGAGCAAACCGATCACCGGCCCGTCGCGCGACCGCGCGATCGTGTTTCAGGATTACAGCCGCTCGCTCCTGCCCTGGCGCAGCGTCTGGACCAATGTCGCTCTCGCCTTCGAGGGCCAGGGCGTTTCACGCGCCGCGCGCAAGACGCGCTCCTACGCGCTCCTCGAACAGATGGGTCTGGCGCAGGTCGGCGAATATTTCCCGGGTCAGCTCTCGGGCGGCATGCAGCAGCGCGTGCAGATCGCGCGCTGCCTCGCGCAGCAGCCGCGCGTTATGCTGATGGACGAGCCGTTCGGCGCGCTCGATGCGTTGACGCGGCAAACCTTGCAGGACGAGATCTCGCGCCTCGCCAAGGAGCAGCGCATCACCGTCGTGTTCATCACGCATGATCTCGAGGAAGCGATTTATCTCGGCGATCGCGTCGTTGCGCTCGCGCCCAATCCCGGCCGCGTCGCCGAGACGATCGATGTCGGCCTGACGCGGCCGCGCAACCAGCTCACCACCCGTGAGGACCCCGTGTTCCTCGCCCACCGTCACCGCCTCTTCAAGCTCCTCGTCGAGCATTGAGATGACGGCGGCGGCCTCACGAGGCGTCGCGGCTCGCGGCGATCGGTGCGCCGGCGAGCTTCTGGTCGGCGGGCACGTTGAAGGTCCATTCGGAGAAGATCTCCGGCGTCAGCTGATGGGTGCGCGCCTTCCATCTCGGCGTCACGACATCTTCATCGGCCGCGTATTCCGCGGCGCCGCCGAGCGGGCTCTTAAAGTACCAGAAGCAGGCAGAGGAGACATAGTGCCGGCCGGGTCCGGCCTGGGTCTGCCAGCCACGCCGCGCAATGAACTGGCCGCCGCCGATCACCTCATGGATGTTGCGCACCTTGAAGGCGATGTGATTGAAATGGCGCTGTCCGTCCAGTGCGTTGAGCAGAAAGAGATGGTGATGGTTGCCCGAGGGCGCGGCGCGCAGGAACACGGCGCGGCCGGCATAGCGGTCAGAGACCCGGAAGCCCAGGCGCTTCGTGTAGAACTCCTCGACCGCTTTCATATCGGGTACGCCGATGACGATATGGCTGATCTCTTGCGGGATCGCGCGCTCGTAATAGGTGGTCGGCTTGTCGATACGGCCGGGCGCGCCCGGCGCATTGAAGCCAAGCGGCTTGATCTTGAGCTTGACGCGCTTTGTGAGGCGGAAGGCAATGGCGTTGCCGGCATCGTCGACCGTATGGAAGGTGCCATTGCGCTCAGCGCGAATGTCGCGGTCGCGCGCGAGGTCTTTGCGGATAGCATCGAGAGCGCGCTTGCTGTCGACGCCCCAGACGATCTCGCGGAGGGTCGAGCCGGGCTCGTTCGCCGGTGGCAGGTCGGGTGCATCGAGCGGCTTGATACGGATTTCGGAGCGGTCGGCACAGCGATAGACGCCGTCAACGATGCGTTTCACGCCCCAATCCTCGAGGAAACGCGTCGCGGTCGCCATGTCCTCGACGCCGAAAGTGACGGCATCGATGCCCGTCATCGTCATGCGGAACTCCTGAAGCAACGGCCGCGAACTTACTCGCCGGTCTCGCCATGACGCAACCGACCCCGAGCGCCGACGAGTTGGTGGCGCGGGCCCGCGCGATGGTTCCGGCGCTGCGCCAGCGTGCCGCCGCCACCGAAGCCGCACGCCGCGTCAGCAAGGAGGCGGGACGGCAATTCCTCGAAGCCGGTTTCTTCCGCGTGCTGCAGCCGAAGCGCTTCGGCGGCTACGAGAGCCCGTTCGGAACGCATATGCGCATTGCCGCGGAGCTCGGCCGCGGCTGCGCCTCGAGCGCCTGGGTGGCAAGTGTCGTCGCGGTCCATTCGTGGATCGTCGGCATGTTCCCGCTCGAGGCGCAGGAAGAAGTCTGGGGCAACGACCATGACGCGCTGGTCGCGACGTCGTTCCTGCCAGCCGGCGTCAAGGTCGAGCGCGTCGGCAACGGCATCGTCCTGACCGGGCGCTGGAAATTCTCGAGCGGCCTCGATCTTTGCCGCTGGGCGATCCCGCTGATCGACCTGCCGCCGCGGGAGCCGGGCGGCAGGAGCGAGCTCGGTCTCGCGCTGCTCCCCTTAAGCGACTGCAAGATCGAGGATACGTGGTACACGTCGGGCCTCGCCGGCACCGGCAGCAACGACTTCACCTGCGAGAGCCTTTTCGTGCCGGAGCATCGGATGATCGCGGTGAGCCAACTCAAAGGCGGCGACACGCCGGGTTCGACCGCGAACCCCTCGCCTTTCTACCGCCTGCCGCTCTGGACTTTCTTTCCTTTCGCGCTGATTGGTGCGGGTTTGGGCGCCGCCAAAGGCGCGCTCGAGCTAGTGGCCGAGGGACTCGCCAACCGCAAATCGGTTGCTCAGGTGAAGATCGCTGAGCAGCAAAGCGTGCAGCTGCGCATCGCGCGCGCGACTGCGCAGATCAACGCCGCCGAGGCGTTGCTGCTGCAGGATCTGCAAGCGGTGAACCGCGATGCGGCGGGGGGCGTGATCCCCGAGCTCGAGCAGCGGCTGCGCTATCGGCTCAACCTGAGCTACGCGATCGAGCTCTGCGTGCAGGCGGTCGACACGCTCTACCCGCTGCTCGGCGGGCGCGGCCTCATCGCGACCGATCCGGTGCAGCGCGCCTGGCGCGACGTGCATGCGGTATCGCAGCATATCGCCCTCGCCTGGGACGTGACCGGCGGGCTTTACGGCGCGGTGCGTCTTGGCTTCCCCTGCGCCGATCCGAAGATTTAGACTCGATGCTTAACATCGTCATTGCGAGCGAAGCGAAGCAATCCAGGGCTACGCCACGATGTCTCTCTGGATTGCTTCGTCGGCCGATGGCCTCCTCGCAATGACGGAATAAAGGGAGAGAATAATGGCCGACAAATACGAGATGGTCGTCGAGCAGGATATCGCCATTCCGATGCGCGACGGCGCGGTGCTGCGCGCGAATTTCTATCATCCCAAGGCCGACGGAAAATTCCCCGTGCTGATGACTTTCGGTCCCTACGGCAAGGATGTGCCGCTGAAGGAATTCATGACCGAGGCGTGGGATACGCTCGAGAAATTCTACCCAGAGATCCTCAAAGCCTCGTCCTGCAAGCATCTCGTCTTCGAGACGCCCGATCCGGAATGCTTCGTGCCCGACGGCTATATCGTCATCAAAGTCGACAGTCGCGGCGCGGGCAAATCGCCGGGACGACTCTCGCCGAACTCGCCGGAAGAGTTCCGCGATTTCTACGACGCGATCGAATGGGCCGGCGTGCAGCCCTGGTCCAACGGCAAAGTCGGACTGCTCGGCATCTCGTATTACGCCGCCGGCCAGTGGAGCGTCGCGGCGATGAAACCGCCGCATCTCGCCGCGCTCCTGCCCTGGCAGGGCACCTATGATTTCTACCGCGACCGCACCCGCGCCGACGGCATTTTCGCCGGCGGCTTCCTCGGCCGCTGGTGGACCAACTCGGTGCTGCGCAATCAGCATGGCAATCCGAAATCGCCCTATCACGATCTCTATACCGGCGGCCGCACCACCGGCAACGACGTCTTGAGCGACGAACAGCTCGCCGCGAACCGCGCCGATTATCTCGGCGATCTCTTGCAGCATCCGCTGAACGACGCATGGTATCAGTCGCGCACGCCGGATGTGCGCAAGATCGATATCCCGACGCTCGTCGTCGCGAATTGGGGCGGGCTCGGCCTCCATTTGCGCGGCACGATCGGCGGCTGGGTCGATATCGCCGCGAAAGAGAAATGGCTGAAGGTCCAGGGCGGCTCTTACTTCCATACCTTCCTCCAGCCGCAGAACGTCGCGCTGCAGAAGCGTTTCTTCGACAAGTACCTGAAGGGCCTCAACAACGGCTGGGAGAAGGAGCCGCGCGTCGAGGTGCAGATCCGCGCCCCCGGAGACAAGATCAAACGCCAGGCGCAGAGCACGAGCTGGCCGCTCGCCGAGGCCAAGCATGTGAAGTTCTATCTCGATGCCGGCGCGAAGAGCATGGGCACGACCGCGCCGGGCGGCGCGGCGAACGCGAGCTATCCGGCGCTGACGCAGGGGGTCAATTTCACAACCGCGCCGTTCGAGAAAGACACCGAGATCGTCGGCCCGGCGATGCTGAAGCTGTTTGTCTCATCGAGCACCGCCGATATGGACATCTTCGCGACGCTCTGCGCGTTCGATCCGGACGGCAAGGAGATGACCTTCATCGGCGCGCCCGAGCGTTTTTGCCCGGTCACGCAAGGCT
>DATNGE010000149.1:0-2596 GCA_035606035.1 Allostellaceae bacterium | reverse complement strand
TATCCCGATATCTGCGCGCTGCGTCAGACCATGTTCGATTGGCGCTTCTATCACGATCTGCGCACCGATCGGACGTCGCCCTTGCGACAACCATGCCTCGCGGTGACAAGCCCGACGCTGTCCTCCGATGGCGGCAATCTCGCCGCGGTTTTCGCAACCTTGGCCTATATCCGCGAGGACACTGAGGATCTCGATCGAACGATCGATGATGCCTTTCCAGGCGCCACGCTGGAGGTGCCGCCGCCCGGCCGTTTCGCCAGTTTCGGCATGCGTTTTCCCGATCAGCCGAAGCGCTTGTTCGAGGCGGCCGAACTCTCCGACGGCACCTTGCGCTATCTCGGTCTTGCCGGCGCCTTGCTCGCCTATCGCCTGCCGGCGTTCATCGCCTTGAACGAGCCGGAGGCCAGTCTCCATCCCGATCTGCTCGACCCACTGGCGCGGCTAATCGTCCGCGCGTCCGAGCGCACGCAGATCTGGCTGGTGACGCATTCCGAGCGCCTAGCCGCTGCCATCGCGAGCAACGGCGCGATCGAGCCGCTCACCGTCATGAAGCGCAACGGTGCGACCTGGATCGACGGGCTGAATTTCGCCGGCGCCTTTCCCGAGGAGGAAGAGACATGACCACCGTGACGCTCTATCACAATCCGCGCTGCCGCACCTCGCGCAGCGCCCTCGAATTGCTGCGCAAGCGCGGCGTCGAGCCGAAGATCATCGAATATCTGAAGACGCCGCCGACCGCGTCCGAGATCAAGCGCATCCTTAAAATGCTCGACCTCCCGGCACGCGAGCTCTTGCGCGTGAAAGAGGCGAAGGCTGTCGGCCTCAGCAAGGAGATGAGCGAGGAGCAAATCATCGCCGGCATGGCGAAGCACCCGATCGCGATCGAGCGGCCGATCGCGATCAGCGGCAAGAAGGCGGCGCTCGGCCGCCCGGCGGAAAGGGTACTTTCGGTCGTCTGAGACCCTCCCGTGCGGCTTATAGTAAATGCGCGAGATAATATTACAGCGTTAACCTTAATGACTGTAATATCTAAATTTTTATTTGACTTGGTTAGGAATTCCTTGATACTGCCGAATGGACGGCACGGGCGCGGCGAATAACGCCCGGCACGGAGGCGAAGCCCGGACCAGGAGGGTTAACGGTGACCGGTTCGGCGCTCAAGATTCTGCACGTTTTCGACCACTCGGTCCCGCTGGCGAGCGGCTATGCGCGGCGCAGCCTCGCGCTTTTGGCAGCGCAGCGCCGGCTGGGCTGGGAAACCGTTCATCTCACCACGCCCCGGCATGACATGCCGGGCCCGACCTATGAAGAAGTCGAGGGTCTCGCCTTCCAGCGCACCGCGCCGGTCGCCGATTCGCTCGCGCGCTGCCCGGGGCTCGGCGAGATCGCGCTGATTCGCGCGACGGCACGCCGCATCCGCCACATCGCCTCTTACGAGAAGCCCGACCTCATCCACGCGCATTCGCCGGCGCCGGGCGCGATCGCCGCCGCCTGGGCCGGCAAGAAGCTCGGCATTCCGACGGTCTACGAGATCCGCGCCTTTTCCGAAGACGCCGGCGTCGCGAACGGCAGCGATACCGAAGGCTCGTGGCGCTATCGCGCGATGCGCTTCGTCGATGAGCACGCATGCCGCAAGGCCGATGCAATCGTTGCGCTGAGCGAGGGCCTGCGCGCCGATCTCGCCGCGCGTGGGATCCCGGCCGCGAAAATCTCGGTCGTGCCGAACGGCGTTGCGCTCGACGCTTTCCCCGATCGCCGCCCGGCCAAGGAAGCGCTGCGCGCGACGCTCGGTCTCGAGAACAAGATCGTGCTCGGCTTCTTCGGCTCGCTCCATCGCCATGAAGGCCTCGACCTCCTCTTGGAGGCGATCGCGCTTCTGCGCCGCGAGCGCGACGATATCGCCCTCGTCCTCGCCGGCGGCGGTCCCGCCGAAGCGGCGCTGCGATGGCAGGCGCTGCGCCTTGGCCTCGACGATCGCGTGACCTTCCTCGGCCGCGTGCCGCGACACGAGATCGGCGATTATTGCGATCTCACCGATCTCTTCGTTCACCCGCGCCGCGCCACGCGGCTGACGGAGACGGTGACGCCGCTGAAGGTTTTGGAGGCAATGGCGCGCGGGGGGTTGGTGCTCGCCTCGGATGTCGGCGGTCATCGCGAGCTTATTCGCCACGGCGAGAACGGGTTGCTCTTCCCCGCCGACGACGCGACGCTGCTCGCCCGCGCCCTCGACGCAGCGATCACCCGGCGCGCCCAATGGCCGGCGCTGGGCCGCGCGGCGCGCGCTGTCGTCGCCTGCGAGCGCAGCTGGGACCGCTCGGCCCAAGCTTATCTCGCCGCTTACACCTGCGCCCTCGGCCGGCCGATCACCGCAACGCCAGCCGCCACCCGCCGGGGTGAGGTGGCGTAAGCGCCGCTCACTCGCCCTAACGGCGAGGAAACGCCGTTTCTTTTCCCTGGCAATCGCACCCGCGCTTGCTCATCCTGCGCCTGTTAAGAAAAGCGTTGGGAGGCGTGCGTGAAGGCGTTTCGGATTCTGGCGGCGGCGGCCGCTTTTTTCGGCTCGTGCCAATCGGCGAGCGCCGCCGATCTGCCGACC
>DATNGE010000148.1:0-3674 GCA_035606035.1 Allostellaceae bacterium | reverse complement strand
AGTCGTGGCGCAGCTTCGCGCCGGCGCTTGCAATCCGCGCGGCGGTGATGGCGCTGCTCCTGCTCGCAGTGGGCTTCGAATTCGTCGCGCCGGCGCTCGATGCGCTCTGGCTGTCGCGCAGCGCCGCGGCGCTCATCGCCGACGCCGGCGCACCCAACGACCTGCCGCTCGCCGTCGCCGGCGATGCCGAGCCGAGCCTCGTCTTCCTTCTCGGCACCAAGACCAAGCTCGTCTCGGGGGACGCGGCCGCCGATTATCTCGCGTCAACGCCGAAGGCGCGTGCGCTCGTCGAGACGCGCTCCGTGGCCGCCTTCACCGCCGCGCTGGCGGCGCGTGATTTGAAACCGCAACCGCTCGGCGCCGTCGCGGGCCTCGATTATTCCAATGGGCATGGCATGGAGCTGACGCTCTATAGCGCCGTTCCGAAGTGATCGGACAAGCGCGATCTATTTCGCGGCGCGCAGCAGTTGCACGACCGCCGGCTTGCCTTCCGCCCAGCTGGCAGCATCGCGGCCGGTGAAATCGGCGTGATGCGGATCGGCGCCGTTCTTCAGGAGCAGACGCACGGCCGGGAGATTGCCGGCTTTCGCCGCCATCATCAGCGGCGTGACGCCTTGCTTGTTTTGCGGATCGATCGCCGCCTTGGCATCGATCAACATCTGGAGCACAGCGGTGTTGCCGCGTTGCGCCGCCCAATGCAGCGGCGTATTGCCGAATTGATCGCGCGGATCGATCGTCGCCTTGTAATAGAGCAGCGCCTGAACCATCTGCTGGTCGCCGAGCTGGGCCGCGTAATGCAGCGCCGTCTCGCCATTATCGTCGGGCAGGTCCGGCTGCCGGCCCGAGCGCAACAGCCGAATGAGTTCATCGGTCTTGCCATGCGATGCGACGATGGCGATGTCGTTGAAGCGGGAGAAATCGGCGCCCTGCGCGAAGCTCTGCGGGCATAACAGCAGCATGACCGCGGCAACCGCCGCAGCCCGCCGCGTCAGCGCGGCGACATCGATACCATCGACGATTCTTCCACCCATCGCACCAGCATCCTCAACACCATCGTCATCCGATGATACTGCGCTCATCCTCGAAGGTGAACGAAGCGCAGACGGGGTCACGGCGCCAGCGAGCGGAGGTTGTATCGGTCTTGCCCCCGTGCCCCCCGGCTACACGCCCTGCGGCACGCGGTGTAGTCTCGCTCGGCCATGGCACGCGCCATCCTCAACCTTCCGGAATTCGCACCGGGCAGCGTCTGGCTCGTTGGCGCCGGACCGGGCGATCCGGGCTTGCTGACCTTGCTGGCGCTGCATGCACTCGAAGCGGCCGATATCGTCGTCTATGACGCGCTGGTCGCTCCCGCCATCTTGAAACTGGCGCGGCAAGGCGCCGTTCTCGAACACGCCGGCAAGCGCGGCGGCAAGCCCTCGGCGCAGCAGCCCGATATATCGCTGCGCCTTATCGCGTTGGCGCGCGAAGGCAAGCGCGTGCTGCGGCTGAAAGGCGGCGATCCTTTCGTTTTCGGCCGCGGCGGCGAGGAGGGCCTGGCGCTGGCCCGCGCGCACATCCCCTTCCGTATCGTGCCGGGCATCACGGCCGCGATTGGCGGGCTCGCCTATGCCGGCATCCCCGCGACCCATCGCGATACGAATTCGGCAATCACCTTCATCACCGGTCAGACGAGCGGCGGCGTCCTGCCCAGCGCGATCGATTGGGAAGCGATGGCGCGCGGCACGGCCGTGCTGGTGATCTATATGGCCCTCAAGAACCTCGATGCGATCGCGCGCCGCTTGATCGCTGCCGGCCGCGCCGCCGGCGAGCCGGTCGCGATCATCAGCAAGGCGACGACCGAGGACCAGCGCGTCATCGAGACGACCCTCGCCGCTGCCGCGAAGGATGCCACCGCCGCGGCGATCGATCCGCCGGCGCTGATCGCCATCGGACCGGTGGTGCGGCTGCGCCACGAACTCGATTGGCTCGGCCAGCTCGCGGCGAACACGCTCCCGCGAGCGCGCTGATTCGTCACTAGCGGTCCCGGGGCCCCGGGCCTATATCGGCCCCATGTCCGAAGCCGTCCGTCGCGGGCTCTACATCTTCATCGCCGCGCTCGCCGTCATTCTCGGCGGGGTCGTCTATGAGCAGTTCTGGCTCGGCGGCGCGGAGTACGCGAGCCCGGCCGTCGGCGGGCCCTTCACCTTGATCGATCAGAACGGCGCGATACGGAGCGATCAGGATTTCCGCGGCAAGGTCATGCTGATCTATTTCGGCTACACCTATTGCCCCGATGCCTGCCCGACCACCTTGCAGGCGATCAGCCAGACACTCGACATGATCGGCAACAAGGCGAGCGAAGTGCAGCCGATCTTCATCTCGGTCGATCCGGCGCGCGATACGCCCGATCAGCTCAAATCCTACGCCGCGAATTTTCACCCCGGCATCCTCTATCTGACCGGCGCGCCCGATACGCTGAAGCAGGTCGAGGGCGAATACCGCATCTACGTCGCCAAAGTGCCGCAATCGGGCAGCGACGATTACCTGATCGATCACAGCTCGGTCATCTATGTGATGGGCACCAATGGCCGCTATCTCGCCGCAATCCCGGCCGGGCTGCCGCCGAAGGTGATGGCAGCGACGCTACAACGCTATCTCTGAATCGCGGCTTCGATTAGAATCGGCTTCGTGCCGGATTCCCTATCGGTCTTTCCGACGTCCTGGCCGTATGACGGCGGCGCCGTGCCGCTGAGGGTGCGCGCTCATCCGCGCGCGCGGCGCATTGCGCTGAAAATCGATCACGCCGGCGATGCCGTCGAGATGGTGCTGCCGCGCCGCTGCTCGCGCGGCGAGGCGCTGCGCTTCCTCGAAGCGAGTCGCGGCTGGATCGATGCGCGGCTCGCGAAGTTGCCGCCGCGCATCCCTTTCGCCGATGGTGCGGTCGTGCCGCTGATGGACGTGCCGCACGCGCTTCGCGCCATGGGACCGATTCGGGGAAAGGGGCCCGCCTGGATCGAGGACGGCGAAATCCGCGTCGCCGGCGATCCCGCTTTCCTGGCGCGGCGGACGCGCGATTTCCTGCGCGGCCTCGCCAAACGCGAGCTCGGCGCGCGCGCCGAGCAGATGGCGGTGCTGGTCGAGCGCAAGGTGAAGCGCGTCACCGTGCGCGACACGGTGAGCCGCTGGGGCAGCTGTGCCAAGGGCGGCAATCTCTCTTTCTCGTGGCGCCTCATCTTCGCGCCGGAAGCGGTGATCGACTACGTCGTCGCGCATGAGGTGGCGCATCTTATCGAGATGAATCACAGCAAGCGCTTTTGGCGAATCGTCGAGCGGCTTCATCCCGACGCGAAGGCCGAGCGGCTATGGCTCAACCGCAACCGCTTGCGGCTGATGCGTATCGGCTGATCGCATCAAGAAGAGCAGCAGCGCAAGGCCGGGCAGGCAGCACGCCGTCGCGAGGACGAAGAACGAGCCCCAGCCGAGGTGATCGGCGAAGAAGCCGCCGGAGGAAGCGAGCAGCGTTCGCGCCGTCGCTGCCAGCGCCGAGAGCAGGGCGTATTGCGTCGCCGTGAAAGCCGTGTTGCATAGGCTCGAGAGATAGGCGACGAAGGCGGCCGAGGCCATGCCGCCGGTGACATTCTCGCTCGCGATCGTCACTGCCAGCATTCCGACATCGTGCCCCGCCCAAAGCT
>DATNGE010000147.1:0-2460 GCA_035606035.1 Allostellaceae bacterium | reverse complement strand
TGGGGGTTTCTGGACTCGCGTTCGCGCGAGAAGGCCCCTAAGCTTCAAACACATGACATGAGCACCGAGCCGCGCGGCGGGCTCTGGCGGCGAGAAGGACGGAGGAAGCGGATGGCGTTCGAATTCGGCATGTTCCACGAGTTTCAGCGCGTCACCGGGACGACCGACGAGGAGGCTTTTACGACCTCGTTCGAGCAGGTCGACGCCGCCGAGCGCTGGGGCCTCGATGCGATGTGGCTGGCCGAAATTCACGTCGCGCCGGAGCGCTCCGTGTTGTCCGCGCCATTGACGCTCGCCAGTGCCATTGCGGCCCGGACAAAGCGCATGAAGATCGGCACCGCGGTGCAGGTATTGCCGCTGTGTCACCCGCTGCGGCTCGCCGAAGAGGTCGCGACGGTCGACCAGATCAGCCATGGCAGGCTCATTTTCGGGGTGGGGCGCAGCGGCTTTCCGCGCACTTACGAAGCTTATGGCGTCCCCTATGGCGAGAGCCGCGAGCGCTTTGCCGAGACGCTCGAAATCCTGAAAAAGGCGTGGACCGAAGAGTCGTTTTCCTACAAAGGCCAGTATTACAATTTCGAGAATGTGAAGGCGACGCCGCGGCCTTATCAAAAGCCGTGGCCGGAGATCCGCGTCGCCGCCAACAGCGCCGACACCTTCCCCAATATCGCAAAGCTCGGCCATGCCGTCTTTGTCGCGGTGCGGCTCGGCACGCTCGAGGAATTGGAGCCGAACATCACCGCCTATCGCGCGGCGTGGAAGGAAGCGGGCCATCCCGGCGAGGGCAAGGTGTTCCTGCGCGCGCCGGTCTATGTCGCCGAGACCGACAAGGCGGCCCGCGAAGAGCCGGAAGAGAGCATCATGTATTTCTACCGCTATCTCGGCGAGCGGCTCGTCGACTCGGCGACGCGCTCGGGTGTGCGCGCCGTCGAGGATCGTGCCGCGCGCGGCGGCCGGCTGCAGACGATCACCTATGAGGAAGCGCTGCGCGACAAGATCATCGTCGGCTCGCCGGAGCGGGTGACCGATCGCCTGATGGGGTTGCAGGAGACGCTCGGCCTCGACGGCATTTTGTGCGAGATGAATTGCGGCACAAAGATCCCGCATCAGCGCGTCATGAAATCATTGCAGCTCCTCTGCGAGAAGGTGAAGCCGAACTTTCACTGAGCGCGGCTAGCCGTGGGCCTTCCACGGCAGGAGCCAACGCTCCAGCTCGTCGAGCGCCCAGTTGAACGCGAAGCCCAACACCGCGATGACGATGAGGCCGACAAACATTGTGTCGACGCTCATCAATTGCCAGGCGTTCCAAATCATGTAGCCGATGCCGCTCTGCGCGCCGATCATCTCGGCAATCGCGATCAGGATGAGGCCGAGCCCGGCGCCCAATTTCATGCCGGCCATGATCAAGGGCGCCGCGCCCGGCAATGCGATCGTGCGGAAGGTCTGCCATCGGCCGGCGCCAAAATTTTTGCCAACATCGAGATAGATCTTATCGATCTCAAGGACACCGGCGGTCGTGTTGATGATCATTGGATAGAACACGCCGAGCGCGACCATCGCGATCTTCGAGGCTTCGCCGAGGCCGAAGATCAGCAGGATCAGCGGCAGGATCGCGCTCTTCGGGATCGGGTAGGTCGCTGCTACGAGGGGCTCGATCAGCGCGCGCACGGGGCGGTAAAGCCCCATCGCCAATCCGAGCAGCAATGCCGGGACGCCGCCCAGCAGAAACCCCCAAAACAGCCGCTCGAGGCTCGCCGACAGATTGGCCCACAGCTCGCCCGAGCGCGCCAGGTGCAGAAAGGCTGTCGCGATCGTCGACGGCGCCGGAAAGAAACGCTGGTCGATCCAGCCGAGCCGGACGAAACCTTCCCAGGCAAGTAACAAGAGCGCCGGCGACAACAGGCCGATCAGGCGGTCGCGTGCGGCGGGCGAGAGCGTCATGACAGGATTTGGGTCACGAGGAGGTTTCGGCTTCCTGGCGCCGGGCGCGGTCGACCTCGTCGCGCAATTCGCCCCAGATTTGAAAGACGAGCGCGCCATAAGCCGGCTCGCGGCGCAATGCGAGGACGTCCCGCGGGCGCGGAAACGGCACCTCGACGATTGTCTTGATGCGGCCGGGATGCGCCGTCATTACGACGATGCGGTCGCCCAACGTCACCGCTTCGTCGACGCTGTGGGTGATGAACACCACCGTCTTCTTGTCCTCGTCCCAGATCCGCAACAGCTCTTCCTGCAACAATGTGCGGTTCTGCTCGTCAAGCGCCGAGAACGGCTCGTCCATCAGCAGCACTTCGGGATCGGTCGCGAAAGCCCGCGCGATCGAGACGCGCTGCTTCATGCCGCCGGACAATTGATGCGGTAGCGCGTGCTCGAATCCGGTCAGGCCGACCTTGCGGATGAACACCTCGGCGATCTCGTTGCGCTGGTGTTTCGGCACGCCGCGCGCCTTGAGCCCGAACG
>DATNGE010000146.1:0-2722 GCA_035606035.1 Allostellaceae bacterium | reverse complement strand
CGACGGTCTTGCCTTTCAGATCGGCGATCGTCTTAACTGTGTCGTCGCTGCGCGCCACGAGCGAGACCGAGTTGAGATCGTTCGCATAGGCCGCGACCACGCGCTCGGGCGCGCCTTTCAGCACGAAGGGGATGTCGGAGCCGGTACCGATGATCACATCGAGCGCGCCCGCGGTCATCGCCTGGTGCAGCTTCGCGCCGCCGGCGAAATCGATGCGCTCGACCTCGAGCCCATGCTTCTTGAAAATTCCGCTCTCGACCCCGACCGTCACCGCCGAGAACACATAAGCGGTCGGCTCGGGCGTGCCGACGCGGATCTTGTCGTCAGCGCGTGCGGCGCTGATCCCAGCGAGAAGCAGCGCGGCCGCGGCCAAGGTTCCCAAACCGCGCGCAGGCGCGCGCGCGAAGCGATCGACCATGGCTCCCTCCCTCTTTGCCGTCGCGAGCGTCAGCGTATTGCTTGTCATGGCGCTCAAGGCGCCGCGCGCGGTGGCCTTACCCGAGCATATGCCGATCGGCAAAAAATCGCGAGTCGTCGCTCTTGGAAGGCCGACGAATTGCGCCTCGCCGAGCGGCGCGTCCTTACCGTCAGACGGCCTCTAGGGGCTCTGCTCGATAGTCGTCGCGGGCAAGCTGTCGTCAGCCGTCGCGATGACGAGAAGATCGGCGAAAATGGCGAGCAGGATGCTGATCACCCACCACCAGACCGTCTCGCGCAGGAACCAAAAGACGAAATAATAGGTGGCGCCCAATCCCAGGGCTGCGACGCTCTGGGTGACGGCCACACGGAAGAGTTGGTCCCACATCAGGAAAAGGATCGCGCCCGTCAGCAGCATGAGGCGATGGCGCGCCGCGCCGCTCGACGCCTCCCGCCACAACCCCACGAGCCCGGGAAGAATGAAGAGAAAATAGATGCTGCGATAAGCCGCGTTCTGCGCGGTAAAGAAGCAGCCGAGGAGGAGCGCACAGCCGATCAGCATAAGGTCTCGGTTGCGAACCGGCATATATCGCAGCGCGCTGCGGATGTCTCCGAGCCGCGCGATGATGTAGGCGTAGCCTATGGCGACCAATATAAAAACGAATTCGGCTATCGGCGCGAAGTACTCGGCGCCGGGCGCAAGAAGGTAGGCGAGACCCACCGGGAAAGTGCGGGCGCCGAAACTCGTGGTGAAGTACGTTCCTTTCTCGATGTTGTGCAGCGCCCGCAGGAGCGTGGCGCCCTCGGCCCAGATGAAAAGCGCTCCTGCCGTAAGGAGCGCAACGGTAAGAGGCAGGAGAAAGCGCGCGCGCTCGCGCAAGCCGAGAAGCAGCAAGATCCCGGGATAAAATTTAACCAGGGTCGCAAGGGTGAGGAGCGCGTAGCTCAGGCTGCGCCGCGCCGGACCGCGCAGCAACCAACCCGACGCGATGAGGGCAACAACGAAGATCGCGAGGTCCAGATTGGCGCGCTCGAGCGCCAGCGCTACAGCGCTCGACAAGAGCGCGGCGGTCATGATCGCCACCGCGCTCCCGTTTTTCGCCGGCGGCAGGAAGAACACCGCGAAGAGGAAGACGAGATCGAGGATCAGTCCGGCGCTCATGGTGGAACTCGTGCCGACACCGAGCACGGAGGTAATCAGCCAGAAGGGCGAGTAATCGAGGGTGCGCCCAAGAACGTCGCAAGGATTATCGGCGAGAACGTCGATCCCGAGACGATGGCATTCGGCCGTCGCCAGGATCCCGTGCGTGTCGAGAAACGGGAAGTAAAAGGGGTTGAATCCCATGTGCAACAGGATGCCGCGATAGGCGGCGGCATTGCCGGACCAGAAGAGCACCGAGAGAGTCGCGAAACTCGCGACCAGCACCGCGCCGGGGACATAGCGAAGCTTGCTTGCCGACTTGGAGCAAAACAAACCACACCCCATCGAGAAAGCCTGATTTGGCCTCGATGGTCGCGCGGCCGCGTTAACCAAAGGTTACCGCGGGCGCAGCCACCCGCGCGTCCGGCCGCCGATACCGCAGCACTCTCAACCGCGTCCCTCAGGCGCCGCGAGCGTTCGTCGTTCTGAAAGCGCCCATGACATCGGCGTAGTGGACGCGGTCCGGAATCAGATTTTGCTGCATCGCTTTCGAGAAATCGGGCTCGTGAATTCGGGGCGCGGCTCTGCCATAGCGCCGCGCCATGCGCGTGCCATGCGCGACGAGGTCTTCCATCACGCTCTTCGAAAAGAAGATGCAGTCGTCGGCGTAGCCGGCGATCGCCTCGATGCTGTCCGGATAGCTGCGGTCTTGCTGGCCGCGCGCGTTCGGCAAGCCAAAATAGAGCGGTATCAGCACATCGTCGCCCACGGGTGCGTGCTGCTTGCACCAATCGATGACGCCCTGCCGCTGCCGCACCGCATCCGCGAAAGCGTCGATCGATCGCAACAGATTCATGAATGACGACAGCGGGCGAGCCGTGATCGATATCTTCTCGAATAGCAGCGTTTGCATCAGCGTCGTCGGCAGCTGCGGTAGTTGCAGCGTCTCGAAATCGGCCTTCAATTCGAAACCGACCGGCGTCGGGCTGGTGCGGCTTCTCACCCGCACGGCGTCGAGTTCCTTGCGCTGCGCTTCGAAGGTTTGCTTCAGGCGCCGGACATGCTGCCACTTCAAGGCGCAGAACGTGTTGACGATCTCGAACGCCAGCATGATGGCGACATTGGTCGCCCTGATCTCTTCGATGAGCCGGCGCTTGCGATCGC
>DATNGE010000145.1:0-3735 GCA_035606035.1 Allostellaceae bacterium | reverse complement strand
CGACCGCGCCGACGAATTCCGCTACCATGCGATTGAGGCGGTCGGGTTCCTCGATGTTCACGCCGGGCCCGGTGTTCGGCAGGATTTCGAGCCTCGCGCCGGGCAAGGTCTCGGCGAGGAAATGGCTCGGCTTCTCGCAGCCTTGATCGATGCCGCCGAGCACGACAAGCGCGGGGACGCGCAGCGCCGCGATCTTGTCCTTATGCGCGTAAAGCGGCGGCCGGCGCTTTTGCACGCCGCGCATCGTGTTGGCGAGGCCCTGGACCGAGAAGCGCTCGAGCTCGGCGAGGAATCTCTGATACTCGGCGGGGCTTTTCTCTTTCAGCTTCTGCCGCGCTGGCGAGGCGGTGAAATTCTGGCGGATCTGATCCATGCCGTTCTTTTCGACCCGCGCCGCCATCGCCTCCATATTGGCGACGTATTCATCTGGCTTGGCGTCGGAGCCGCTGCCGATACTGCAAAGAATCGCCGAGCGCACACGGTTGGGATGCGCGATGGTGAATTGCAGCGCCGCGGCCGAGCCCATCGACACGCCCATGACATGCGCGTCTTTCTCGCCCGCCGCATCGAGCACCGCGCCTATATCCTCGGCGGCGACATCCTGCGAATAGGAATCGACCGCGCCCGGCACGTCAGAGGGCGGATAGCCGCGCGCATTGAAGGTGATGCAGCGATAGCGGTCTTTCAGCGCCGCGACCTGCAGATCGAAGGAATGGCAGGTGCCGGCGAGTTCGTGCACTAAGACGATCGGCGGGCCGCTGCCCTGGCTCTCATAGTATAGGCTGGTGCCGTCGGCGGCTTTGGCTTGCGGCATGCGGCTCTCAGGGATTGCTGTGGCGATTGGCGATGCCGCCATCGATGGTGATAACGGTGCCGCTGACGTAGTTCGCGAGATCGGACGCGAGAAAGACGACCATCGGCGCCACTTCTTCGACCGTCGCCGGCCGGCCGAAGGGCATGTGCTTGAAGCTTTCCTTATAGCGGCTCTCGTCGCCGAGCTCGCGCTTGGCGCGGATCTTGCCGAGATAGACCGTGCGGTCGGTCAGCACCGGTCCTGGATTGACCGCGAGGACGCGCACGCCGTAATCGGGGCTGCGCCCGCCCATGGCGCGCGCGAAAGCCATTAGCGACGCGTTGCCCGCGGCGCCGGCGATGTAGCCGAACTCGACCTTCTCGCCCCCGAGGCCGCAGATGCAGATGATCACGCCCTTCTTGCGCTCGGCCATGTTCTTGAAATAGGCGCGCGTCAGGTTGACGTAGCCGTAGACTTTCAGATCCCAGCCGGCGCGCCAGGCTTTGTCGTCGACCTCGAAGATCGTGCCGCCGGGGATGGCGCCGGCGTTGTTGATGAGGATGTCGACATTCGGATGAGCCGCGACCAGCTTGTCGCGCGCGGCCTGGTCCGAGAGGTCGAGCGCCATGATGTCGACCTTAATCTTATATTGGTCTTTGAGGTCGGCCGCGTTTTTTTCGAGCTGGTCCTTGGAGCGCGCGGCGAGAATGAGGTTGACGCCTTCGGCGGCGAAAGCTTGCGCCACAGCGAGGCCGATCCCCTTCGACGCGCCGGTGATCAGCGCGGTGCGGCCCGCGAGCTGCAAATCCATGAAAGGCGTCTCCCGTTGTCTCTTTGGAACGCCATTTTTGCCGATGGGCTTGGCGGAATCAATTGGCGGCGCGTGCTCCGCTCAGTAACCCAGATAAACGCGCCGTACCGTCTCGTTGCCCGCGATGGTCGAGGCCTCGCCGCTCATCACGATCGAGCCGGTCTCGAGCAGATAGGCCTGGTCGGCCAATTCGAGCGCGAGATTCGCATTCTGCTCGACCAGCAGCATGCTGATGCCTTCGCTCTCGTTGATCGTCTCGAGGATGCGGAAAATGTCGCGCACGATCAGCGGCGCCAAACCGAAAGACGGCTCGTCGAGCAGCAGCAGCTTCGGCCGCATCATCAGGGCGCGCCCGATGGCGAGCATCTGCTGCTCGCCGCCCGAGAGCGTCCCCGCTTGCTGCTTGTGCCGTTCCTGCAGCCGCGGGAAATAGCCGTAAACGCGCGCGAAATCCTGCGCCACGCCGTTGCGATCGCGCCGCGTGTAGGCGCCGAGGCGCAGATTCTCTTCGACCGTCAGATGCGAGAAGGTCCCGCGCCCATCCGGCACATGCGCGATGCCGAGCCGCGCCACGGACTCGGTTGCCTTGCCGTTGATGCGCGTGCCGGCGAAGCGGATGTCGCCGCTCACCCGCACCATCATGTTGCAGATCGCGCGCAGCAAGGTTGTCTTGCCGGCGCCGTTGGCACCGAGCAGCGCGGTGATACCGCGATCCTCGACGGTGAGGCTGACGCCGTGCAGCACATGCGTCTCGCCATAGGACGCATCGAGATTCGCGATCTCCAAGAGCGCGCTCATGCCTCATCTCCGAGATAGGCGCGGATGACTTCCGGCGCGTTTTGCACCTCGCTCGGCGTGCCGTCGGCGATTTTGCGGCCAAAGTCGAGCGCCACGACCTTATCGGAGACGCGCATCACCAGATTCATGTGATGCTCGACCAGGAGGATCGTCAGCTTGAAACGCTCGCGCACCATGAGGATGAGAGCGCGCAGCTTATCGACCTCTTCGCTGTTGAGCCCGCCCGCCGGCTCGTCGAGCAGCAGCAGCTTGGGTTCGCAGGCGAGCGCCCGCGCCAGCTCGACGCGTTTTTGCAGCCCGAAGGTCAGGCCCCGCACCGGGGCATCGGCGATCGCTTCGAGATCGAGCGCGGCGAGCAGCGCATCGGTACGTGCGGCGAGCCGCGCTTCCTCGCGCGCGACCAGCGGCAGGCGCAGCGCATTGGCGACGAAGCCGCCGCGCATCGTGCAATGGCCGCCGACCATGATGTTGCGGCGAACCGTCATGCTGCGGAAGAGCGCGAGATTCTGGAAGGTGCGGCCGATGCCGAGCGCCGCCATGCGATGGCGCGGCTGCTGCAAAAGCTCGTGGCCGTCGAACGCAACGCGGCCGGTTTCGGGCTGGTATAGGCGGCTCAGGCAATTGAACAGCGTCGTCTTGCCGGCGCCATTCGGACCGATGAGGCCGCAGATCTGCCCGCGCCCGACCTCGAAGGAGACATCGTTCAGCGCGACGATGCCGCCGAAGCGGACCGACAACCCGCTGATCGCCAGCAGCGGCGCGCTATGTGAACCCCCGTCAGGCACTGAGCCTCCCCTTGCTTCTCTCTTATCGTCACCCCGGCCAAGCGAAGCGCGAGCCGGGGTCTAGGGCAACAGCACGTGGCTCGCTGGATTCCCGCTTTCGCGGGAATGACGGCTTAATAAACCTCGATCAAAGCCCCAACGTCTCCGGCACGAACAGCTCTTCCGGCGTCATGCGCCGCGAGATGTAGTTCTGCTCATGTGCGTAACCGATGAAATCTTCCATCGCCTTGCGATTGGGCTGAAAGCCGTGCCGGAACGGATCATTGCCGTAGGCAGCCTTCTGCTGTTCGAGGATGAACATGGAATCGACGTAGGACGTCATCTTCTCGATCCAGCAGCATTCATCCGCCTGCTTCTGCGCCGCGACGAAAGCATTGTAGAGGCTCACCGCGATCCAGGGCTCGCGCTCGGCGAGCTCTTTCTTCATCACGATTGTATGGCTCACCGGGATATAGCCGAGTTTCCGCGCGAGGCGCTGCATCTCGTCCTGGCAATCGGGGAAGAGCCGGCGGATCCAAGGCTCGCCCATCTGGAATTCGCGCGGCACG
>DATNGE010000144.1:0-14096 GCA_035606035.1 Allostellaceae bacterium | reverse complement strand
GCTTAGGCTGCGCGGGTTGCTACGCGTGGTTGACGCGCGCGCTCCCAGTCGAACATGTAGTCCCGCGTCAAGGGAACGGTGTCGACGCGCTTGGCGATCTGCATCTGGAAATTGATGTGGCCCTGATAGCGGAACGCCACTTCCGAGCCGGCGAGGTAGAATTCCCACATGCGGCAGAAGCGCTCGTCATAGATCGCCTTGACGCGCTCGCGATGCGCGAGGAAGCGCGCGCGCCAATTCTTCAGCGTCTCGGCATAATGGAGGCGCAGCACCTCGATATCGGTGATCCAGAGGCCGGTCTTCTCGACCACCGGCACGACTTCCGAGATCGCCGGCGAATAGCCGCCCGGGAAGATGTATTTGCGGATCCAGGCGTTGGTATGGCCGGGGCCGTCGGCGCGGCCGATCGAGTGCAACAGCGCGATGCCGTCATCGGTCAGCAGCTCTTTCATCTTCGCGAAGAAGGCCGGGTAGTGCACGACGCCGACATGCTCGAACATGCCGACCGAGACGATGCGATCGAAGCGCCGGCCGGTCAGCTCGCGATAATCGATCAGCTCGAATTTCGCGCGGTCGGAGAGGCCCATCGCCTGGGCGCGGCGCTCGGCGACGCGGAGCTGCTCGACCGAGAGGGTGATGCCGGTGACCTCGACATCGGCTTCCTGCGCGAGGTAAAGCGCGAGGCCGCCCCAGCCCGAGCCGATATCGAGCACCTTTTGTCCGGGCTGAAGCCGCAGCTTCGCGGCGAGATGGCGCTTCTTACTGGCCTGCGCCTCTTCGAGTGGATCGCTCGGATCGTGGAAATAAGCGCAGGAATATTGCCGGTCGGTGTCGAGGAAGAGGTTATAAAGCGTGTCCGACAGATCGTAGTGATGGGCGACGTTCTGGCGCGACTTCCAGAGCGGGTTGTACTGCTGGAAGACGCGCAGCCAGCGGCCGATGATGTCGCCGATCCGCATGATCGGATGCGGCGGCCCAAGCGACATGTTGCAGCCGACCAGCTCGAGCAGATCGTAAACGCTGCCATCCTCAATCGTGAGGCGGCCTTCCATGAAGGTCTCGCCGAGCTTCAAGGGACCGTTCAGCAGCAGCTCGCGCGCAACGGCGCGGTCGTGGAAACGGATGGTGACGGTCTTCCAGGGCTCCGCGCCCGCGAAGACGTGGAGCTGGTTATCGGCATCGATCACGCGCAGCGTGCCGCGGCGCATGACATGACGCAGTAACGGCGAAAGCAGCATCGGCCTCTCCCTTTAGGTTTTTTTGATGCTTTCGACTCGGTACTAAACTACAGGAACCGCGTCCCGTAAAGGGCTGATTTCCGCCGTTTTAAGGCGGGAGCTGTGCTGTTAAAGCATTGCCAAAGGCGGGACTTTCCTCGCCCGTGGGCGCGGCTAGCGCGCCACCACGTAGCGCATGTCGATAAAGCTCTTGCCGTCGATCTCGGGCTTCAGAAGACCCTGCGCTTGATCCCACTCGATCTGATGGATCACGTCTTTCACGTTGAGCCGGCCTTCGGCATCGATCCACGGGAGACCGTCTTTCACCTGCTCCGGCGGAAGATCGACGAATTTGCTGACGATCGCCAGAATCTGCGGCGCGCTCGGCCCGTCATGCGGCTTCTCGTCGGCGCCGATGAAGGCGTCGTGATAATCGCGCGCGCCCTTCTTATAGGCGCGCAAGAAGCGCTTCACCTGGTCCTGATTGTCATTGGCGGCTTTGGTCGAGGTGACAACAACGCTCGTCTGTGCGCCGGGGGTTTCGTCGCCGACCCAGCCCATGAGGCGGATCTCGCTCTTGGCGAGGGCGGGGAGAGCGGTGGCGGCGGGCATGACCGCGAAATCGGCCTGGCCGCCGGCGAGACCCGAGATCACGTTCGGGTTGGATTGCAGCGCCACGACGCGCACGGTCTTGATGTCGACGCCGTATTTATCGGCGAGTTGGCCGAAATTGTAATAGAGCGTGGTGCCCACTTGGGTGAGCGCGAGCGTGCGGCCCGGCAGGTCCTTGAAACTCTTGAGACCGCTATCGAAGGCGCGGTTCGAGACCAGATAGGCGAAATTGTGAAAGCCCGCCGCTTCGGCCGCGGCGCCGCCGATGATCTTGAGCGCGCCTTGCCCCGCGAGGCTGTAGAGCCCGGCGGTCACGCCGGCGACGCCGTAATCGACGCCGCCCGACGTGGCCGCGACCGCGATCGGCTGCGCCGATTCGAAGAACACGAGCTCGGCCTCGAGGCCTTCGGCTTTGAAATAGCCCTTGTCGAGCGCGATCGGCGCGGCGCTGTAAGAAAGCACTTTGGAAACGCCTATCTTGATCGCTTCGGCGCGTGCCGGCGTCGCGGCGAGCGCAGCGCCGACCAGCACGAGCGCAGCAAGCTTGATGTCCCGCTTCATCGCTGCTCCCCCGAAAATGACCGCGGCCCAGTCTGGCGCAGGGCCGGGCGATTGCAAAGCCGGGGTGGTGCTCGCCGCCTTTAAAGCATGGCCAAAGCGGTGGGCTTCGTCGGCGGCGGGAAGGCTTTGTCGAGCGCCGCGCATTCTGCATCGCTCAGCACCATATCGAGCGCGGCGCGGTTCTCGCGCACATGCGCCAGGTTCGAGGCTTTGGGGATCGTCACCACGCCGTCTTGGCGCAGCACCCAGGCGAGGGCGAGCTGCGCGGCGCTGCAGCCGCGCGCCTGGGCGAGCGAGACCAGCGCGCGATTACTGAGGATGCGGCCCTGCTCGATGGGCGAATAGGCCATGACCGGAATGCTGCGCGCGCGGCACCACGGCAGGAGATCGAATTCGATGCCGCGGCGCGCGAGGTTATAGAGCACCTGGTTGCTCGCGACCGCGGTGCCGTCGAGCGGCTCCATCTCGGCGTGATCGAAATTGCTCACGCCCCAGCGCAGGATCTTCCCGGCGCGCTTCAGCTGCTCGAAACCCTCGATCGTGTCGTCGACCGGATGGTTGCCGGCCCAATGCAATAGATAAAGATCGAGCCGGTCGGTGCCGAGCCGCTTGAGGCTCGCCTCGCAGGCTCTGACGGTGCCGGTGCGGCTGGCGTTCTGCGGCAGCACCTTGCTGACGAGGAAGATCTCATCGCGCCGCCCGGCGATGGCTGCGGCGACGATCGTCTCCGCGCCGCCATTGCCATACATCTCAGCGGTGTCGATGAGGTTGAAGCCGAGATCGAGGCCGAGCTTCAGCGCGGCGAGCTCGGAAGCGGCCACGGCTTTGCGCTCGCCCATCATCCAGGTGCCCAGGCCCAGAACCGGCATTGTGCCGCCATCCGGCAAGCTCACTGTGCGCATGTTTACCTCTCGCGCTCGCGGGTCCCCCCTCCCTAACCCTCCCCCTCGAGGGGGGAGGGGACGCTCTCTAGTTGAGCGGGCGGAAACGCGTTCTCCTGAGACAGGAACGCACTCTAATCCCCCTCCCCCCTTGAGGGGGAGGGTAGGGAGGGGGTGCCGCTCAAATCTCGATCTGGCCGCCGAGCTCGACGACGCGGTTCGAAGGGATGCGGAAATATTCCGTCGCCGAGAGCATCGTGCGCTGCAGGAAGATGAAGAGCCGCTTGCGCCAGCTCCAAAAGTCGTGCGCGCCGCCGGCCAACACCACTTTCTCCCGGCCGACGAAGAACGAAGTCTCGAGCAGGTTGAAGCGGAAATGCATCAGCCGGAGCTGCGCCATGGCGCGCGGCACGTTGGGCTCGTCCATGAAGCCGTAGCGCACGGTGATCGTGTGGAAGTTATGCTCGAGATGCTTTACTTCGATGCGCTGGTCGTCGGCGACATGCGGGATGTCCTCGGTCTCGATCTTCATCAGCACGACGCGCTCATGCAGCACCTTGTTGTGCTTGAGATTGTGCAAGAGCGCCGCCGGCACGACGCGGTCGTTCGGCACCATGAAGACGGAGGTACCCGGAACGCGCAGCGGCCGGTCGGGCTTCAACGTCGCGAGGAAGGTCTCGAGCGGCAGCGCCTCGCTCCAGCGCTTGGCCAAGAGCGCCTCGCGGCCGCGCAGCCAGGTGATCATGGTGACGAAGATCAGCGCGGCGACAGCCAAGGGGAACCAGCCGCCTTCCTCGATCTTCAGCATGTTCGCGCCGAAGAAGGCGAGATCGACACAGAGGAAAAGCCCAAAGACCAGCGCCGCGGCAAGACGGTTCCAGCCGGCGATGCCGATGGCGTGGACGAGCGCCAGCAAGGTCGTTAGCGACATCGTGCCGGTGACGGCGATGCCGTAAGCCGTGCCGAGATTGTCCGAGGTGCGGAAGCCGATGACCAGCGCCGCGACCGCGACGAGGAGAAAGAGGTTGATCTTCGGCACATAGATCTGGCCGATCTCGTGCTCGGAGGTGTGCCGCACCTCGAAGCGCGGCAGATAGCCCAAGAGCACCGCCTGACGCGTCATCGAGAAGGCGCCCGAGATCACCGCTTGCGAGGCGATCACCGTCGCGGCCGAGGCGAGCACCACCATCGGGTAGAGGCCCCAGCTCGGCACGAGATGATAGAAGGGGTTGTCCGCCATCGCTGGCTCGTGCAGCAGCAGCGCGCCCTGGCCGAAATAGTTGAGCAGCAGCGCGGGGAAGACGAAGCCGAGCCAGGCGGAGCGGATCGCGCGCTTGCCGAAATGGCCCATATCCGCGTATAGCGTTTCGACGCCGGTGAAGGCGAGCACGACGGCGCCCAGTAGCGCGGCGGCTTTGCCGGGCTCGAGCGCGAGGAGCCGCGCGCCATAGAGCGGGTTGAGCGCCAGGAGAATGTCGGGTTGTTTCCAGATCTCGGCCGCACCGAGCAGGCCGATGGTCAGGAACCAGACCACGGTGATCGGCCCGAAGAAGCTGCCGACCCGTGCCGTGCCGCGATATTGGACGAGGAAAAGCCCGAGAAGGATCGCGAGCGTCAGCGGGATGACGTAGGGGTCGAAGAGCGGGGTCGCGACGTCGAGGCCTTCGATCGCGGAGAGCACCGAGATCGCCGGGGTGATGACGCCGTCGCCATAGAAAAGCGCGGCGCCGAGGAGGCCGGCGGCGAGGATCCACCAATGCAGGCGCGTGCCGGACGCGGCGCTGCGCAGCGCCAGCGCGGTCAACGCGAGGATGCCACCTTCGCCGCGATTGTCGGCGCGCATGATGACGCAGACATATTTTATGGTCACCACCACCATCAGCGCCCAGGTGATCAGCGAGAGCACGCCGTAGATCGCGACCGGCGACGTCGTGCCGCCGAGCGCGCTGAAGCATTGCTTGATGGTGTAGAGCGGCGAGGTGCCGATATCGCCATAAACGACGCCCATCGCCCCGAGCATCAAACGATAGAGCGGGGTGCCGCGGCGCGTCTTGCTTGCGGCGGCAGTGGCGCTGCCGGTTGCGATCGCATGTGACATGGTAAGGCGAACTCCCGGCGTTCGAATGCTGCGCCTAAAGCAGCGCGCGAACGAGCGAAATGATCAGGAAAAACACCAGCGCCGTGCCGGCGACCTCGGCGAGCAATTCGCGGATCGTGTCGCTGCAATCGCAGTCGGATGGCGGGGCGTCGAGCTCGGCGTCGCCGCTGGCGCCGCTCCAATCTTCGTATCCGGTACTCCGTGCGCGCATGCTCATCGCGGCCATCCGCCTTGCAAGAGAGAAATGGCGAGGCCCCGCGTTGGAAATCGATAGCGATCCGGCGCGCGAAAAATATAAAAATCATATATACGAGCCGGGCGCGCGCGGCGGCGTGCGGTTGCGGCGGCTCGGCGAGGGCGGCAAAATCCGCGCATTCGCAACGATCCGGGCTTGAAGGTGAGCACAATCAGCGAAGCTGCGACGGCGGCGGATCGCATCCTCGTTTGTGTCGGCGCCGATAGCGATCCCACGGCGCTGGTGCGTCACGGCCAATCGCTGGCGCAGGCTCTCAATGCGCCTTGGACCGTGCTCCATGTCTCAACGAGTACCGAAACCCGTCTCGCTGAAGCCGAGCGCGACCGTATCGCCGAGGCGCTGCGGCTTGCCGAGCGGCTGGGGGCAACCACGGTGACGCTGTCCGGTCGCCGCGTTGCTGGGGACATCCTCGCCTATGCGGGCGAAAGCGGCGCGACGCAGCTCGTGCTCGGCAATCCTCGGCGCGTGTGGTGGTCGGCGCTGTGGCACCGCTCGATCACGCGCGAAATCATGCGCCGCGCACGCGGTATCCATCTTCATCTTGTCGCGATCGAAGCGCCGCCGCAGCATCGTGCGCTTCGTCCCGCTGTCGCGACGAGGTTCGATTTCCGCGCGCATCTCATGGCGATCGCGATCGTCGCAGTGGCACTGCTCGCCGGCCTGGCCCTGCATCAATTTCTTAACGTCCTCAACATCGCGCTGGTGTTCCTGACGGCGGTCCTGGCGGTCGCGGCACGCTATGGGTTGATGCCGTCGCTCTTCGCCTGCGCGCTCAGTGTCCTCGCCTACAACTTCTTCTTCCTGCCGCCGCTCTACACCCTGACCGTCGCCGAGCCGGAAAATGTGCTCGCGCTGATCGCGTTTCTCTTCGCGGCGATCATCGGCAGCAATCTCGCGGCCGGAGCGCGGGCCCAGGCGCTGACCGCGCGCACGCATGCGCGCGTGACCGAAGAGCTGCTCGCCTTCAGCCGCAAGCTTTCGGGCGTCGCGACGCTCGACGATCTGCTCTGGGCGACGACCTATCAGATCGCCTCGATGCTGAAGCTCCATGTCGTGATCCTGATGCCGGAAGGCATGGACCTCGCGGTCAAAGCCGCCTATCCGCCCGAGGATCAGCTCGACGGCGCCGATATCGCCGCCGCGAAATGGAGCTGGGCCAATAATCATCCGGCCGGCCGCGGCGCCGACACGCTGCCCAGGGCGCGGCGTTTCTTCCTGCCGCTCCGCACCGGCCGCGGCGCCGTCGGCGTCTTGGGCCTCGATCGCGAGCAGCCCGGGCTGATGCTCTCGCCCGACAGCCGCCGGCTGCTCGATGCGCTGATGGATCTCGCCGCGCTCGCGATCGAGCGCATCCATCTGCAAGAGGATCTCGATCGCACCAAGCTCCAGGCCGAGAGCGAGCGGCTGCGCTCGGCGCTGCTCACCTCCATCTCGCACGATCTCGGCACGCCGCTCGCCTCGATCATCGGCGCCGCCTCGAGCCTCAAAAGCGTCGGCGAGCGCTATGGCGGGGTCGAGCGCGAGCAGCTGCTCTCGACCATCCTCGACGAGGCCGAGCGTCTCAATCGCTTCGTCGGCAATCTCCTCGATATGACGAAGCTCGAATCCGGCGCGATCGCGCCGAAGCAAGAGATGATCGATCTCGGCGAGATCGTCGGCACCGCCTTGCAGCGCGCCGGCAAGGTGCTGGCCAATCACCGCGTGAAAGTCGATCTCGCCGGCGATCTGCCAATGCTGCGCCTCGATTTCGTGCTCTTCGAGCAGGTGCTGTTCAACCTGCTCGACAACGCCGCGAAATATGCGCCCGCGCAATCGACCGTCGAAATCCGCGCGCGCCGGCGCGACGGCGTCGTCGAATTGCACGTGCTCGATGAAGGCCGCGGCATCCCGCAAGACCAGATCGAGCGCATCTTCGATAAATTCCACCGCGCCCAGGAAGGCGACCGCAAGGGGCCGGGCACGGGGCTCGGCCTCGCTATCTGCCGGGGCTTCGTTGCCGCAATGGGCGGCACGATTCGCGCGCGCAACCGCGCCGACCGCAGCGGCGGCGATTTCATCGTCGAGCTGCCGATCCCGCCCGCGCAAGTCGAAGCGGCATGACCACGCATCCGATCCGCATCCTCGTCATCGACGACGAGCCGGCGATCCGCCGCTTGCTCAAGACCAGCCTCAGCGCCGAAGGCTATGAGGTCGAGGAAGCGGCGACGGGCGAGGCGGGCTGGGCGCAATTCAATAAGGTGAAGCCCGATCTCGTGCTGTTGGATCTCGGCCTCCCCGATATCGACGGGCGCGAGGTGTTGAAGCGCGTGCGCGGTGCGGGGCTCGTCCCGGTCATCGTGCTCTCGATCCGCAGCGACGAGCGCGGCAAGGTCGAGGCTTTGGATCTCGGCGCCGACGATTATGTGGCGAAGCCGGTCGGCATGGACGAGCTGAACGCGCGCGTCCGCGCCGCCTTGCGCCACCGGCTGCAGCAGGAAGGCGCCGAGCCGGTATTCAAGAGCGGCGATCTCGCCGTCGATCTCGTGCGCCGCTACGTCACGGTCAAGGGGCAAGAGGTGAAGCTCTCGCCCAAGGAATACGATCTCCTGCGCCTTCTCGTCATGCATGCCGGCAAGGTGCTGACGCATCAGATGATCATGCGCGAGGTCTGGGGCGCTTCGACCGATGTGCAATATCTGCGCATCTATATCCGCCAGCTGCGCCAGAAGATCGAAGCCGACCCCGAACGCCCGGCGCTCATCCTCACCGAAAGCGGGGTGGGCTATCGGCTGAAGGTGGACGCGTAATCTCGCTGCTCGCAGAGAGATAATCCCTCTCCGCCCTCGAGGGCAGAGAGGGACGACCCGTTCGATCGCTCTTTGCGATCGAACCCTCCGGGGCCAACCGCGAAGAGCGGTTGGCCGGGTCGTCGGTGAGATGGGTGATCGTTGTCGCCCCTCACCCTCCCGATCGCGGAACGCGATCGGGCCCCTCCCTCTCCCTCAAGGGGAGAGGGGCTCGTTTGACGTGTGGCTCGCCAGTCGGTAACTGCGTCCCCATGAAAATCTGTGTCTATGGCGTCGGTGCGATCGGCGGGCATCTTCTTGGCCGGCTGGCGGTGAAAGGCGAGACGGAGGTCTCGGCGATCGCGCGCGGCGCCAATCTCGCGGCGCTGCAAGCGAACGGAATCAAAGTGAGGACGCCGCGCGGCGAGATCGCGGGACGCGTTGCGGCGAGCGACGATCCGCAGACGCTCGGCGTGCAGGATGCGGTTGTCGTCGCGGTGAAGGCGCCGGCGCTGCCCTCGATCGTCGAGGGGCTGAAGCCGCTGATCGGGCCTGAGACCAGCGTCACCTTCGTCATGAACGGCATTCCCTGGTGGTATCTGCATGGCGCGCCCGGGCCGCTCGCAGGCAAGCGCTGGGCGCGCGTCGATCCCAATGACGCGCTGCTTAAGACCGTCGGCGTCGAGCGCGCCATCGGCGGCGTGATTTATGGCGGTTGCGATGCGGTCGCGCCGGGCGTGGTGCAGGTCGAGGCGCCGCAGACGCGGCTGATCCTCGGCCATCCCGACGACCGCAAATCGGCGAACATCGATGCACTCGCGGCCGCGCTCCGCGCCGAGGATTTCATCGTCGAAGGCAGCGCGAATATCCGCCGCGATCTCTGGGCGAAGCTGCAGGTAAATATCAGCTCGGGTCTCTTCGCGTGTCTCACCGACCAGTCGCTGCGCGAAGCCTATGACGAGACACTGTGCCAGGCAGCGGTGCGAAGCCTGATCGATGAGGTCGTCGCGCTAGCGACGGCGCTCGGCTGCACGACCGGCTTCAATGCGGATCGGCTCTCGGGCCAAATCCGCGGCCAGCAGCGCAAGACATCGATCGCGCTCGATCTCGAACTGCACCGGCCGATCGAGTTCGACGCCATGTTCGCCGCGCCGCTCGAGCTCGCGCGCTGGCTCGGCGTGCCGACGCCGACGTTCGATCTGCTGGCGGGGCTCTTGAAGCTGCGCGCGATTGCCGCAGGGTGTTACCCGGCGAGCTGACCGCAGCGCCGAGATCACCTATGCACGAAAAGAGGGATGCGAGGCTGCTTCCCGCGGGTTAAAGTTTCCAGCGTCAATCACTTCCGTCATTCCCGCGAAAGCGGGAATCCAGGTAACAACGGGTTTGTTGCCCTGGACCCCCGCTTTCGCGGGGGTGACGAACTTATGTGGGTGCGAGTGGACGAGGATGCCGTCAATGCCGGCGGAAACAACGCGGGACCGGATCGGCGCCGCGCCGGCGAATGCCGGGCCGGTGATTGCGCCCGAGCGCCGCGTCCTCATCTTCATCGCCGCGCTCGCTGCCGCCTTCATCACCCAGATCGAGAGCACGATCGTCGCGACCGCGATGCCGACCATCGTCGGCGAGATCGGCGGCTTCGCGCTGCTCTCCTGGGTCTTCACCGTCTATCTGCTGACCCAGGCGGTGACGACGCCGATCTACGGCAGGCTCGCCGATCTCTATGGCCGCAAGCCGCTGCTGCTCGTCGGCATCGGCTTGTTCATCAGCGCGTCGATCCTCTGCGGCTTCGCTTGGAACATGCCCTCGCTGATCGCCTTCCGCGCCATCCAGGGCCTCGGCGCGGGCGCGCTGTCGCCGGTCAGCCGTACCTTGATCGGCGACATCTATCACGGCGCCGCTCGTGCGCGCATGCAGGGCTATGTCTCGGCCGTCTTCATCGGCGCGGCGCTGCTCGGCCCGGTCGTCGGCGCCTTCCTCGTCGCGCACACGATCTGGCAGATGGTGTTCTGGATCAATATACCGCTCGGCGTGATCGCTGGCGCGATCCTGATCCTCGCCTTCCAGGAACGCTTCGAGCGGCGGCCCGGACGGATCGACGTCACCGGCGCGGTGCTCCTCGCCGCCGGCAGCTTCGTGCTGCTCTTTGCGCTGGCGCAATCGGCGGCGCTGCCGCTCGCGTGGTTCGCGCTGCTGCTGGCGCTCGCGGTGGTCGTGCTCGTCGGCTTCGGCTTGTACGAGCGCAGCGTCTCCGAGCCGATCTGGCCGATGTATCTCTGGCGCGATCGCGTGGCGACGAGCGGCAATCTCGTCTCCTTCACGATTGGCGCGACCATCATGGGCGTCACCGCTTATCTGCCCGTCTTTATCCAAGGTGTGATGGGGCAGAGCGCGATGACCGCGGGTCTTGCCATCATGTCGATGTCGGCGACGAGCCCGCTCGGCGCCGTGGCGGCGGGGCAGATCAGCCTGCGCTCCTCCTATCGCGTGACCGCGAGCATCGGCGGCGTCTTCTTTATCATCGGCACGGTAATGATGACGGTCCTTGGCGCGACCAGCGGGCCGGGCTGGGTGATCGCGAGCGGGTTCATGATCGGGCTCGGCCTCGGCTTCAGCAACAATACCTATATGGTCGCGATCCAGGCCGAGAGCGGCTGGAGCACGCGCGGCATCGCGACCGGCGCCTTCATTTTCTCGCGCATCTTCGGCCAGGCGATCGGCGCGGCGGCCTTCGGTGGCATTCTCAATCTCGGCCTGTCGCGCTATCTCCAGGGCGAGGGCGATTTGCTCGCGCGCATCCTGACGCCGGAGCAGCGCGCGAGCCTGCCGGCCGAGACGCTCGCGCCGCTGATGCAGGAATTCAGCCACGCGCTGCATATCGTGTTCGTGATCCTCGTCGCGCTCGCAGTCGCGAGCCTCGCCATCGGCTACCGCCTGCCCAAGGGCCGGGGAATCAGGCGATAGCCGTACGTCCTTCGACTGCGCCGCCACTCCGTGTCGGCTCCGCTCAGGATGAGGGAAATTATTCACGATATCTTCCAATGGAAGATGCCTTCAAAAATTTATCCTCATCCTGAGCGGAGCGAAACGTAGTCGAAGGACGCAGGTTGCTATTGCAACGCCTTGCGCCGCTATACTCGCGCGCATGGAACAAGCGATCGGCTTCACCTCGGACGGGCTCGCGCTCAAAGGCTTTCTGCATCGGCCGGAAGGCGCGGGCAAGCGGCCCAGTCTCGTGCTCTGTCACGGCTTCGGCGGCTCGTGCCGCGGCGCGGGGCATCCGGAGCTGGCAAAGGCGCTGGAGCAGGCCGGCTACGCCGTGCTGCGTTTCGACTTCCGCGGCTGCGGCCAGAGCGAAGGCAAGCGCGGCGATGTCATTGTCGATGAGGAGATCGCCGATCTGCGCCACGCGATCGATTTTTTGCAAACTCAGCCGAGTGTCGATGCCGCGCGCATCGGCGTCATCGGCGCCAGCCTCGGCGGCTCGGTCGCGATCGAGGTCACGGCGCGCGATGCGCGGGTGAAGCTCTGTATCGCGAACGGCTCGGTCGGCAATGGCGAGCGCCGCTACCGCGCGCAATATAAGGACGACGCCGCGTGGCGCGCGTTCCTCAAGCGGCTTGATGATGCGAAACGCGCCAACACGACGCTGAACCGGTTCGAGATCGTCTACATCCCCGAAAGCGATCGCGCCGGGCTGCCGCAGGGCGCGATCATGGACTTCACGGCCGCAACGGCCGAGAGCATGCTCCACTCATGCCCCGAGCGCGTCGTGGCAAAGATCGCGCCACGGCCGCTGCTGCTCGTCCATCCGCGCGGCGACCGCGTCGTGCCGTATCAGGAGAGCGAGGCGCTCGCGACGGCAGCGGGCAAGAATGCCGAGCTGCATATCATCGAGGGCAGCGCTCATTTCGGCAGCGGCAGCGCCGAGATCGCGCATCTGGTGCTGGATTTCTTGCAGCGGCATTTGCCGGTTTGATTCTCCCCGTCATTGCGAGGAGCGCGAAAGCGCGACGAAGCAATCCGGGGAAACACCCCGTTGCTGCCCTGGATCGCTTCGCTGCGCTCGCAATGACGGGTAGGACGAGAGACGCCTTTGTCACCATCGCCCTTGCGGCGCTATAATCCCATTCGCATTCGGGCATTCGGATGGGAGGGTGGCATGACCACCGCGCGCGAGAACGAGATCCTCACACGGGTCGGGCCGGGCACGCCGATGGGCGATGTCATGCGCCAATATTGGCACCCGATCTGCAAGAGCGACGAGCTCAAAGCCGATGGCGATCCCGTGCGCATCATGATCTTGGGCGAGCCGCTGATCGCGTTCCGTGATTCATCCGGGCGCTTGGGCGTCATGGATCACCGCTGCGCCCATCGCTGCGCCTCGCTCTTCTTCGGGCGCAACGAGAAAGACGGCATCCGCTGCATCTACCACGGCTGGAAGTTCGACGTCGAAGGCAATTGCCTCGACATGCCGAACGTGCCGCCGCATCAGGATTCAAAGCACCGCGTCAAGGTGAAGGCCTATAAGGCGCAAGAACGCTACGGCGTCGTCTGGATCTATATGGGCGAGCGCCAAGTGCCGCCGCCTTTCCCCGATTACGAGCTCAACGATCTCAAAGCCGAGGAGATCAACGTCCAGTGCATCCAGCAGGAATATAACTGGCTGCAGGGGCTCGAGAACGACATCGACACCTCGCATTTCGGCTTCCTGCATTTGGGCGGCGTCAATCCCGAGGATCTCGTGCCCGGCGACACGATGCATTACCTCTGCTCGGACCGCACGCCGCAATTCCATATCGAAGAGACGCCGCTCGGGCTGATGTATGGCGCCTATCGCCCGGCCGACGAGACCAACGTCAACACGCATTGGCGCTTGGCACAGCTCGTCGTGCCGTGCTGGGTCATCCCGCCGGCGGCGATGCTCGAGGATCAGATCATGATCAAGGGTTATGTCCCGATGGACGATACCCACACCATGGTCTACACGATCCAGCGCACCGCGCAGCAAAAGCAGCGCGCGCGCATGAAGAATGGCCAGTCGATCCCCGGCCTCGGCTTCATGCCGAATGCGAAGAACGAGTACAAGCCGAACACCACCGATTGGTTCGGCCGCTGGCGCCTCGTCAACGATGCGGGCAACGATTGGCTCATCGATCGCGAAGCGCAGCGCCACGGCGGCATCTTTAGCGGCATCACCGGCCTCAACGTGCAGGACACGGCGGTCGGCGGCATGCTCGGCATCTTGAGCGACCGCACGCGCGAGCATCTCGTGCCGAGCGATGCGATGATCGTCAAGGCGCGGCGCAAGCTCCTGGCGATGGTCGAGGGCTTGGCGGCGGATAAAGCCATGAAGCTGCCGGGCGTCGACGATCCTGGTGTCTATCGCGGCCACCGCGCCGGCAATTTCATCGCGCCGACCGGCAAGCCGTTCCGCGAAGCCTACGAAGAGCAGATGCGGATCCACGCCAACGCGGCGCCGCGCTGGGCGGCGGAGTAGCGCGCGAGTTCACGCATGCGCGGGGCCAGGGCGCTGCTGGCGCTCGCGGCGTGTCTCGCCGCGCTCGTCCTCCTGCGGGACGCGCACGCCGCCTGCGGCACCCGGCCGACGTACCGCGTGCAGCCGGGCGACACGCTGTCGGGGATCGCGGCCCGCTCAGGCACGACCGTCCGCGAGCTCGTGCGTGCGAACAAGCTCGACCCGAAGGC
>DATNGE010000143.1:0-5174 GCA_035606035.1 Allostellaceae bacterium | reverse complement strand
GGCGAAAGCAGCGACGCATTCATCGATCCGCGGCTTCGACATTGCTTGGGGGATGATCGTCTCGAACGTCGTCTCGAACACCGGATGCGGGATCGCCGACGGCGCGACCGGCGTCTCGCCGCAGATATCGCGGCGCGTATGGCCGCCGCCATGGCCGAGCTGGATCGAGGCCTTGGCGCCGCCGGCGTGGATCGCGGCAACGAGCTTCTGTAGCCCGGGCAGGAAGCGATCGTCATAGATGCCGAGCTCGCGCCGACGATGCCGGCCGGCGCGCTCGGGCGATGCCATTTCGACCGTGATAAGACCGGTGCCGCCGCGCACCCGGGCCATGTAGTAGGCGATGCTTTCGCCGGTGACGAAACCTTCATCGTCAGCAAGCCGCGTCGTCATCGGCGGCATGACGATGCGGTTTTTAATCTCGACCGGCCCGATACTGGCCGGCGTCAACAGGATGTTCACGAAGGATGGGCGACGGAGGCGATCTTGATGACGACGGGTGCGGAACCCTTGCGGCCCAAGCCGAGCGCTTTGGCGGCAGCCGGCGAGAGATCGATCACAAAGCGTTTCGCATAGGGGCCGCGATCGTTGACCCGCACCGTAGCTTGGCGGCCGTTACGGCGATTGGTAACAGTTACCACGGTGCCAAGCGGCAGTTTGAGGCTGGCGGCGGTCATATGCTCCATATCGAGCCGCTCGCCATTCGCGGTGCGCCGGCCGACGAAGCGCCGCGCGTAAACCGAGGCGTTACCATGCGAGACCTGCCCTTCTTCCGGACGCTTGGTCTCGACGGAAGCGACGGGGCGAGAGAGTTGGACATTCTTTGCGTGCTTTGCGTGCCGCGCCTGATCGGCGGCAGCGAAATTCGGCAACGATAAAGCCCCCACCAACAACGCCGTGGCGATTGTCTTCATCCCGTCCCCCTAGTCGCGTCTTTTTGAAACGCAGCGAGCTTCGGTTTAATCGTTGTGGCTTCATCTTAACCATCGAGGCGCCATGCGCAAGCGTCGCGCACCTAATTGTTGCCTTGCACCAATCTTCGCCTACAAGGATCGTGCTGTGCGCGCGCAGCGCCGGGACGAGAGATCACTCACCCTGACGTGCCGATTGGCGGCTGATGCGCGATTGCGTCGCGCTTGTTTGTGCGAACCTTAACCGCGATATCCTGCGCAAACGCACATCCGCCGCGCTGGATGGGGCGGCATTTTTTTCGCGGCCGCAGATGCTAGACTGGGGCATGGCTGGCGCCGGGGCAGCGCCGAAGACGTGGAAGAGGACGATCGATGCTCACCGCCGAGAACAACAAGATCCTGACCGAGACGACCGCCGGAACGCCGATGGGCGATCTGTTGCGCCGCTATTGGTACCCGATCGCCGCGGTCGGCGAGCTCGAAGAGAAGCCGACCAAGCGCGTGCGCCTGCTCGGCGAAAATCTCGTGCTCTACAAGGATCTCGGCGGCCGCTATGGGCTCGTTGATCGCCATTGTCCGCATCGGCGCGCCGACATGTCCTTCGCCTATCCCGAGGATTGCGGGCTGCGCTGCCACTATCATGGCTGGCTCTTCGACGAGACCGGCAAATGCATCGAGCAGCCTTTCGATGACACGGTCGACCCGAAATCGACTTACAAGGAAAAGACCCCGATCAAAGCCTATCCGGTGGAGGCCAAGGCCGGGCTGCTGTGGGCCTATATGGGACCGCAGCCGGTGCCGCTGGTGCCGGATTGGGAGCCGTTCAATTGGAAGAACGGGTTCGTCCAGATCGTGTTCTCGACCATTCCTTGCAACTGGTTCCAGTGCCAGGAGAACTCGATCGATCCGGTGCATTTCGAGTGGACGCATGCCAATTGGTCGACGCGGCTCAAGGGCAAGCGCGGCCCTTATGGCGCTAAGCATCTGAAGGTCGGCTTCGACGAATTCGAATACGGCTTCGTCTATCGCCGCATCCGCGAGGACACCGACGAAAACAACCCGCTGTGGTCGGTCGGCCGCGTCTGCCTCTGGCCGAATTGCCTCTTCACCGGCGGCCATTTCGAATGGCGCGTCCCGGTCGATGACGAGACCACCCTCTCGGTCGGCTGGTTCTATAACCGCGTGCCGAAGGATCGCGAGCCTTACGTGCAGAACTCGATTCCCCATTGGTACGGGCCCGTGACCGATACGAAAGGCGACTGGCTGACCGGCGGCGTGATGAATCAGGATTTCGCCGCCTGGGTCGGCCAGGGCGCGATCGCCGATCGCACGCAAGAGCATCTCGCGCGCAGCGACCGCGGCGTGGTCATGATCCGCAACCGCTTCTTTGAGGATATGGAAACGGTCGCCAAGGGCGGCGATCCGAAGGCCATCATCCGCGACGCCAAGATCAACACGGACGTGCCGCTGCCGATTGTCGGCAAGAAGCAATTCGTCGAGGGCTTCACCCGCGAGCAGCTGATGAGCGCCAGCGTCTTCGACAACGTGTCGCCGACGCGCTTCGTCTTCCAGCAAGGCCAGCCCCAGGCCGTGAAGCGCGCCTATGAGGAGGCGATGGGCCTCAAGATGGACGACGATCACGCGCTGTCGGACGCGCTCTCGGGGCTCAACCGAACAGTCCGGCCGGACGGCTCGCCCCTGAATTAGCGGCTCGCTGCGGCCTCCTGCAGCCCGACCAACGAGGCAAGGCGCTCGCGGTCCCCGGCGAGATCGGCGCTGGTCCCGCTCCAGACGATCTGGCCCTTGTCGAGAACGAGCGCACGCTCGGTCAACTCCAGCGTGACATCGACCTGCTGCTCGACCAGCACGGTGGCGATATGGCTTTCGCGCTTCAATCGCATCAGCGCTCCGGCGAGCGTATCGATGATCACCGGCGCCAGCCCTTCGAAAGGCTCGTCGAGCAACAGCACTTTCGGATTGCTGACCAGGGCGCGCGCGACCGCGAGCATCTGCTGCTCGCCGCCGGAGAGCTGGTTGCCGTAATTGCGCTTGCGCTCGGCGAGACGCGGGAAGAGATCATAGGCGCGCTCGCGATCCCACTCGCCCGGCGTCGTCGCAACGCGCAAATTCTCGTCGACCGTGAGGGAAGGGAAAATTTCGCGCTCCTGCGGCACGTAGCCGATGCCGGCCCGCGCCCGACGATGCGTGGTGAGGCCGGTGATCTCCTCGCCCGCGAGCTTGATGCTGCCGCCGCGGAGCGATGTCAGGCCCATCACGGTCATCAGCAGGGTCGTCTTGCCCACGCCGTTGCGGCCGAGCACCGCCCAGCTTTCCTCCGCCCCGATCGCGGCCGAGACGTTCTCGAGCACGACCGTGTCGCGATAACCCGCGGTCACATTATCGAGAGCGAGCAGGTCAGCCATGATGCCGGCTGCCCAGATAGATGTCGCGCACGCGCGGATCGGCGCGGATCTCGCCGACCGTGCCTTCGATGAGGATCGCGCCTTCGACCAGCACGGTGATGCGCTGCGCGAGGCGGAAAACGAGGCTCATATCGTGCTCGATGACGAGGATGCTGAGCCCTTCCGGCATGCGCAGCAGCAAATCGAGCAGCGCGCCCCGCTCGGCTGCCGCGAGGCCCGCCGCAGGCTCGTCAAGCAGCAAGGTCTTGGGCTCAAGCGCCAGCACCAGCGCGATCTCCACCAGGCGGCGCTGGCCGTACGGCAAATCGACGATGCGCCGCGCCGCGAGCTCGAGCAGACCGAGCTTTTGCAGCAGCGCCGCCGCGCCGTCGACGATTTCGGCATGTTTGGCGGTGTTGCCCCAGATACGCCGGTCGAGCCCGTGCTTTGCCTCGAAAGCGAGCCCAATGTTCTCGGCAACGGTGAGATGCGGAAAGAGCGAACTGATCTGAAAGGTGCGTGCGAGGCCGAGGCCAACGCGGCGCTCCGCCGCCATATGGGTGATATCGACGCCGCCAAGCCGGAGCGTGCCGGCCGAGGGGGGCAGCAGGCCGCTGACCATGTGGACGAGCGTCGTCTTGCCGGCGCCGTTCGGCCCGATCAGCGCGTGGCGCGCGCCGACCGGCAGGTTCAGCGAGACATCGCGTGCAACGCGCAAGCCCCCGAAATTCTTGGAGACGTTTTCGATGGCGAGCGCCGGGGCCTCGCTCATCGCGCCCGCCGCATCCGCTGGCGGCGCCACGCCTGCTCGATCAGCCCGACCACGCCTTGCGGCGCAAACCGCACGGCGAGCACCAGCACCGCGCCAATGGCGAAGAGCCAATTGAACGGATCGATCGCGGCGGCACGATCCGACAGCACGACAAAGATTATCGCACCGATGATCGCGCCGTAGAGATTGCCGGTGCCGCCAAGGATCAACATCACCAGCGCGTTGCCTGAGAGCAGGAAGCCGAGGCTGTCGAGCCCGACGAGCTTGGTCACTTGTGCCGAGAGGCCGCCGGCGATCCCCGCAAGCGCGCCCGAGATGCAATAGAGCGTAACGAGCCGCGCCGTGACGTTGACGCCGAGCATCCGCATACGCACCGGATTCTCGCGGATGCCGCGGATCGCCAGGCCGAACGGTGAATTGACCACCGCCTTGCAGGTGAAAAACACGAAGGCCACGACGCCGAGCGCATACCAATAACCGGTATGGCCGCGCAGATCGAAGGAGAAGACGCCGAAGACCGGCGCGATTTTGAAGCCGAAGAGCCCGTCCGCGCCGCCGGTGATCGGCTTCATCGCGCTGGCATTCGCCAGCTCCTGCAGCATGGTCGCCACGGCCAAGGTCAGCATCACCAGAGTGAGGCCGCGGGTGCGCAAGACGAGCGGCCCGGTGATGAGGCCGGTGATCGCGCCGAGCACCGCCGCCGCCGCCAAGCCGGAGATCGGCTCGCTCGACACGTAGAGGGCGAAGAGCCCGGCGGCGTAGGCGCCCATGCCGAAGAAGGCGACGTGGCCGAGCGAATCGATTCCGCCATAGCCGAGCGCGAGATCGAGTGAGAGCGCGAAGGCGATCTGGATCATCACCTGCGTGCCGAGCGCGAGATAGCGGCCGAGGAAGAAATAGACGAGCGCGGCGAAAACGAATGGCAGCAGGTCGAGCCAGGAGAAAACGTGCCGGGAGAATCCGGCGCGTGTCGTCTCGATCACCTGTCGATCGGCCACCTGTTGATCGGCGGGCGTGGTCATGCCGAGGCCCGCGCGAAAACGCCCTGCGGACGCCAGAGCAACAGCGCGACGACGGCGAGATAAATCACGA
>DATNGE010000142.1:0-3195 GCA_035606035.1 Allostellaceae bacterium | reverse complement strand
GGTGATCATCTCGGTCACAACGTGCTCGACCTGGAGCCGCGTGTTCATCTCGATGAAGTAGAATTTGCCTTCGGCCGCAACGAACTCGATCGTGCCGGCGCCGCGATAAGCGACGGCACGCGCCGCCGCCACCGCCGCTTTCGCCAGCTCGGCGCGCTCTGCGTCGCTAAGGCCGGGTGCGGGCGCTTCCTCGATCAGCTTCTGATGCCGGCGCTGGATCGAGCAATCGCGCTCGAAGAGATGCACGACATTGCCGTGGCTGTCGGCGAAAACCTGCATCTCGATGTGCCGGGGATCGATCAGATATTTCTCGATCAGCAGACGGTCATTGCCGAAAGACGCTTTCGCCTCGCGCCGCGCGCCCGCCAAAGCCTCGGCCAAGCCGCGCTCTTCCTCGACGATCCGCATGCCCTTGCCGCCACCGCCGGCCGAGGCTTTGATCAGCACCGGATAGCCGATAGCGCTCGCTTCCTGCGTCAGCCGTGCATCGCTCTGCTCTTCGCCGTGATAGCCCGGGACCAGCGGCACGCCGGCCTTTGCCATCAGCGCCTTCGCTTCGGCTTTGGAGCCCATGGTGCGGATCGCGGCGGCGGGCGGGCCGATAAAGACGATGCCCGCCGCTTCGCAAGCGGCGGCGAACTCCGCGTTTTCGGACAGAAAGCCGTAGCCGGAATGAATCGCTTCCGCGCCGCTGCGCTTCGCCGCATCGATGATCCGCGCGATATCGAGATAACTGTCGCGCGCCGGTGGCGGCCCGATCAGAATCGCTTCGTCGGCTGTCGCGACATGCAGCGCGCCTGCGTCGGCTTCGGAATAGACCGCGACGGTGCGGATGCCGAGGCGCTTGGCCGTGCGCATCACGCGGCAGGCGATCTCGCCGCGATTGGCGATGAGGATTTTCTCGAACAACCTCGTCACATCCGGAACACGCCGAATGTGGTTTTCTCGATCGGCGCGTTGAGGCTGGCCGAGATGGCGAGCGCCAACACGCGGCGCGTATCGGCGGGATCGATAATGCCGTCATCCCAGAGCCGCGCGCTCGCGTAATAGGGATGGCCTTGCGTCTCGTATTGTGCGCGGATCGGCGCTTTGAACGCTTCTTCCTCGACGTCGCTCCATTGGGCGCCGCGCGCTTCGATACCATCGCGCCGCACCGTCGCCAGCACATTGGCGGCCTGCTCGCCGCCCATCACGGAGATGCGCGCATTCGGCCAGGTGAAGAGAAAGCGCGGCTCATAGGCGCGGCCGGCCATCGCGTAATTGCCGGCGCCAAAGCTGCCGCCGATGATCATGGTGAATTTCGGCACGGCGGCACAGGCGACAGCGGTGACCATCTTGGCGCCGTCCTTGGCGATGCCACCGCTCTCGTATTTTCGGCCAACCATGAAGCCGGTGATGTTCTGCAGGAAGACCAGCGGGATGCCGCGCTGGGCGCAGAGCTCGACGAAATGTGCGCCTTTGAGCGCGCTTTCCGAGAACAGCACGCCGTTATTCGCGACGATGCCGATCGGATAGCCCCAGAGCCGCGCGAAGCCGCAGACCAAGGTCGCGCCGTAAAGTGGCTTGAATTCGTCGAGCACGCTGCCATCCACCAGCCGCGCGATCACCTCGCGGACATCGTAGCTCTTGCGCGTATCGCTCGGCACGATTCCGTAGAGGTCTTGCGCGTCGTAGAGCGGCGCTTGCGGCTCGGCGATGTCGAGGTTTGGCCGCTTGACGCGGTTGAGATTGCCGATGATGCGCCGCGCGATGCCGAGCGCCTCGCCGTCATTGCGCGCGAGGTGATCGACGACGCCCGAGATACGCGCATGGAGTTCGGCGCCGCCGAGCTCTTCGGCGCTCACCACCTCGCCAGTCGCGGCTTTCACCAGCGGCGGGCCGCCCAAAAAGATCGTGCCCTCGCCTTGCACGATGATACTCTCATCCGCCATCGCCGGCACATAGGCGCCGCCGGCGGTGCAAGAGCCCATCACCGCCGCGATCTGCGGAATGCCGGCCGCCGAGAGATTGGCCTGGTTGTAGAAGATGCGGCCGAAATGCTCGCGATCGGGAAAGACTTCGTCTTGGCTCGGCAGATGCGCGCCGCCGGAATCGACGAGATAGAGACAGGGCAGATGGTTTTGCCGAGCGATCTCCTGCGCGCGCAGATGCTTCTTCACCGTGATCGGATAATAGGTGCCCCCTTTCACCGTCGCGTCGTTGGCGACGATGACGCATTCGCGGCCCATGATCGGCGCAATGCCGGTGACGATGCCGCCCGCCGGCACCTCCTCGCCATACATGCCGTGCGCGGCCAAGGCCGAGAGTTCGAGGAAAGGCGCGCCAGGATCGATGAGTGCCTGGATACGGCCGCGCACCAAGAGCTTGCCGCGCGCGGTGTGGCGCTGGCGCGCCGCTTTGCCGCCGCCTTGCGCAATGGCGGCCAGCGTCGCATTGAGATCGTCGACCAAGCCGCGCATCGCTGTGGCATTCGCGCGAAAGCTTTCCCCGTTGCGGTCAATGTTCGTCTTGAGCGCCGTGCCGATCATTTGGTTTCTTCGAACAGCTCGCGGCCGATCAGCATGCGCCGGATTTCCGAGGTGCCGGCGCCGATCTCATAGAGCTTGGCATCGCGCAGCAGCCGTCCCGCCGGGGATTCGTTGACATAGCCGGTGCCGCCGAGCGCCTGGATCGCCTGCAGCGCCATCTGCGTCGCGCTTTCCGCCGCGTAGAGGATCGCGCCGGCGGCGTCGCGCCGCGTCACCGCGCCGCGATCGCAGGCGCGCGCCACGGCATAGATATAAGCGCGGCACGCGCCCAGCGTCGTGTACATATCAGCGATCTTGCCCTGCATGAGCTGAAATTCGCCGATCGCCTGGCCGAATTGCTTGCGCTCGTGAATGTAGGGGATCACCAGATCGAGGCAGGATTGCATGATGCCGATCGGCCCGGCCGAGAGCACGGCGCGCTCGTAATCGAGGCCGCTCATCAGCACTTTCACGCCACTATTTAGCGGCCCAAGCAGGTTTTCCGCCGGCACTTCGCAATCGGTGAAAACCAGCTCCGAGGTCGGCGAGCCGCGCATGCCGAGCTTGTCGAGCTTTTGCGCCGGCGCGAAGCCTTTCATGTCCTTCTCGATGAGGAAGGCGCTAATGCCGCGCGCGCCGGCTTTCGCCTCGGTCTTGGCGTAGACTACCAGCACATCGGCATAGGCGC
>DATNGE010000141.1:0-2351 GCA_035606035.1 Allostellaceae bacterium | reverse complement strand
GCGCCTCTTCGAAAAGGCGCGCATAGATCGTCTCGACGGCACTGAGCTGTGCGGTCAGCGCTTCGGCGAACCGCGCGGCGTCGGCAAAGCCCATCAGGGTCGCGACACGGCGCAGGGTGGGCGGATCTTGCGGGATGCTGTGCGTCTGCGCATCGTCGATCATCTGCAAGCGATGCTCGAGCTTGCGCAGGAACTCATAGGCGACGGTCAATGCGTCGCGCGCGTCCTCGGCAATGAGGCCGGCGGTCGCGAGCGCATTGAGCGCCTCGATCGTACCGGCACCACGCAACTCCGGCTTGCGTCCGCCCCAAATGAGCTGCTGCGTTTGCGCGAAGAATTCGATCTCGCGAATACCGCCGCGGCCGAGCTTGATGTCGTGGCCGGCGACGGCGATGCGCCCGCCGCCGCGGTGAGCGTTGATCTGGCGCTTGATCGAATGGATGTCCTCGATCGCGGCGAAATCGAGATTCTTGCGCCAGAGGAAGGGCCGTAGCTCCTCGAGAAAACCGCGGGACGCGTCGCGATCGCCGGCAACCGGGCGCGCCTTGATAAAGGCGGCGCGCTCCCAATTCTGGCCCGCACTTTCGTAATAGGTGAGGGCCGCGCGCGTAGCGACCGCGGGCGGGGTCGAGCCGGGATCGGGACGCAGCCGGAGATCGGTGCGAAATACATAACCGTCCGCCGTGCGCTCCGCCATCATCCGCACCAGCTCTTGCGCGATCTGGGTGAAGAAAGCCTGCACGCCGCGCGTGCCGCGATAGGCGGTGCGCTCGCCGTCGAACAACACGATGAGATCGATATCGCTCGAATAGTTGAGCTCGTACGCGCCGAGCTTTCCCATGCCGAGGACGATCAGCCCGCTTTGCTCGACGGCGTCGGACGCGATCTCGCCGCTCACCGCAGCGCTCATCAATAAATGGCGCACGACGATGTCGAGCGCGCATTCGGCGAATTCGCTGAGGGCGCCCGTGATCCGCCCCAACTCCCATCGGCCGGCGAGATCGGCGAGGGCGATGGTGAGCGCGGCCCGGCGTTTGGCCACGCGCAGCGTCGCCATCACGGCGGCACGCGAGGGTAAGCTCGCTACTTCGTGATTGAGCCCACCTCGAATCTCGGCGAAAGTAGCGTCCACCCCCTGTTGCGCGAGCCGTATCACGAAATCCGGCTCTTTGAGACAGATCTGGGTGAGATAGGGGCTGTTGCCGAAAACCGATGAAAGCAGCCTTGTGCCCGCCTTGTCTTCGGCGAGCGTGCGCATCGCTTCGGCGCAGGTCGGATGGGTCGCGTCATGCGCGGCCTCGCGCCAGCGTGCGAGGCCGACCGCCGCGGCTGATTCATCGGCCGGCGGCGGCAGCGTGACGAAGACAGAGAGGGAAGAGAATGGTACCGGCATCAAACGGCTATCATAGCGGCGCGGAAGAAGACTTAGAGCATTTCGCTGCGTTGGGGAAACCGCCCGGCTTGCGCTCAAGCTGATGCACGTCGTTCCCTGACATGCGTCGGTGCTTTCGCATTCTGATCCGCGTCCTGGCCGGGCTGGTCGCCGGCATTGCCGTGATCGCCGGTTTTGGCGTTTGGCTGCTGTGGCAAGGGCCGGTCGCGCTCGATCCGGTGGCGCCGCTGATCGCGGCGGCGCTGTCGCGCGACAATGGGATCACCGCGAGCGTGGACCACGCGCTCGTCAGTCTCAACAATGATGGCCGTATCGGCGTGCTCGCCCGCGGCGTGCATTTGAGCCGGCCGGAAAGCGGCGCGACGCTGACCTTTGACGAGCTCAATCTCGAGTTCACGTTGCGCGCCGCGCTGCGCGGCGTGATCGCGCCAACGAGTATCGCTGTGACGAAGCCGCAATTGCAGCTCGTTCGCGAGGCCGACGGGAGCTTCCATCTCGGTGTCGGCGAGCTTGATGCGCCGGCGGCCGAAGATTGGGGCGCGAAATTCGTGAGGGATCTCGTCAAGCCGCCGAGCGGCGGCGGCACGCTCGGCGATCTCCGCCGAGTCTCGGTCCAGCAAGCGAGCCTTGTTGTCGACGATCGCTATCTCGGTGTCACGTGGCGGGCCGAGAATGTCGATCTCTCGCTTGCCCGTGCCAGTGATTCAACCGCGGGCGTGTTTTCCATCACCGCCGGCAGCGCGCGCTTTAGCGGTAATTACATCTACACGGTTGCCGATGACAGTCTGGTCGTGCGCCTCGATTTCGCCGAGATCCGGCCCGCGCTTTGGGCCGCGGCCGCGCCATCCCTCGCGGGTCTCGCGGCGCTGGATGTGCCGTTTTCGGGCCAGGTGATCGCTGCCATAGAGGGAACGGCGCTGACGCTGCGCGACGCGACCTGGGATGTCAGCCTTGGTCG
>DATNGE010000140.1:0-27133 GCA_035606035.1 Allostellaceae bacterium | reverse complement strand
CGAGGCGCCGCGCGGTCGCGATCGCCTGCAGGCCCGCGACGCCGGCGCCGACAATCAGCACCTTCGACGGCCGGATCGTGCCGGCCGCGGTCGTCAGCATCGGAAAGAACTTCGGAGCGACCTCGGCCGCGATCAGCACTGCCTTGTAGCCGGCGACGGCGGCCTGCGAGGACAGCACGTCCATCGCCTGCGCACGCGTGATGCGCGGCACCAGTTCCATCGCGAAGGCAGTGAGCCCGGCCGACGCGTAGGCTTTCACGTCATCAGGATATTGCAGCGGCGACAGCATCCCGACGAGCACGGCGCCTCGCCGCATCGAGCTGACTTCCTGCGGCTCCGGCCGCTGCACTTTCAAAACGATGTCGGCGGAGCCGAGCGCTTCGGCCTGGCTGCCGGCGATAGTGGCACCGACCGCGCTGTATGCTGTGTCGGGAAAGGCTGCGCCGATGCCGGCGCCAGCTTCGACCACCACCTCATGCCCCATACCGACCAGCCGCTTGGCGGTATCGGGTGACGCCGCCACCCGGCGCTCTTGCGGGCGGCGCTCTTTCGGAACTGCAATACGCATGTCGTGGAAAATCCCCTCGGGCGAGAACGCCGAGACAATGCCCCGCCGCTGAGAGTTTGTGAAGCGTGAATGCCGCTTTTGCGTGTACACCTGAATCGACCGGCTCGCAGTTGCCGAGAGATGGTGCCTCGATGAGATTCAGCGACAAGCAAAGATCCAAAGCGCCAGAGGGTCGTCGCGTCGAACGCCACCATCATCGCGGATCGCAGCTGCGCAGACAGAGATTGCGGAACCGGAAAGCGCGCGGGCTGACAGCGCCAAGATTCAGCGCGACCTTCGACCTGCGGAATTTAGGTGTTATTATCGTTAACGCGGTCTGCTGGTGCCGTGGCATTGGCCTCAGCGATGATGTTGTAATGTTTCAGGGCTTCTTGGGGTTACCGGCTAAGTACCTGGTACTACTGCTCTTCTGGCGACGCGCGGCGTACCCGGCCCAGCTAACGCAAATGTATGAAATCTAACAGGGAATAAATCTGATCACCCCCCGTTCTCCCATTGTCGGGCCCGCAAGGCCTCCGTTCCGCCCCGGGACGGCATAATGAGCGCGTCGATTAGCGACCAGCTTATTGCCGTTCTGCCGCGTCTTCGGCGCTTTGCCCGCGGTCTGACCGGCTCCGCTGCCGAAGCCGACGATCTTGTTCAGGCGGCATGCGAACGGGCGCTAACCCGGGCGCATCAATTTCAGGAGGGGACACGGTTCGATAGCTGGATGTTCCGGATCGCGCAGACGATTTGGATCGATCAAATGCGATCGCGGAACACTCGGAAGGAGGTCGTGGAGGATGAGGCTTTGCATGTCGGCAGCGATGAGCCCGGCCGGCGCGTGGAAGCCCGTCTAGCACTGCAGGAAGTGCGTGCCGCGCTGGCACAGATTCCTGCCGAGCAACGCATGGCGCTGTTGCTCGTGACGGTGGATGGCATGAGTTACAAGCAGGCGGCGGAAGTCGCCGATGTACCGGTCGGCACGATTATGAGCCGGTTGGCGCGGGCGCGGGTGGCGCTCCAGGCCAAGCTCGAGGAATCGAAGCTTGAGCTCGGGGTCCGCACGCGAAGGAGTAGGAACGATGCAGAAGCCGAGTGACGAGACCCTGATTGCCTTTCTTGATGGCGAGCTCGATGCCAACGCTCGCAGCGAGGTCGAATCGTGGCTCGAAGCCGATGCCGAGCTGCGCGATTATGTTGCTGCGCTGGCGGCAAGCGCCGAGGCGCTGCGCGCGGCGTTCGAGCCTGCTCTCCATGAGCCCGTTCCGGAACGGCTGCTGGCCGCAGCGCGAGGCACGTCCGAGGCGAGCGCTGAGATCGTCGATTTCAAGACTGCGCAGAAAGGGCATGCGCCGCGTCCGCTGATGCAGCGTCCGTGGGCGCGCTTCGCCATGGCGGCGGGCGTCGCCGGTCTGCTGATAGGCGGTGGCGTTGGTTATTTCGCGACGACCGGCTACGACGAGGGCACGCGCGCAGCCGCTGTCGCCAGTGCCAACGCGGCCAATTGGCTCGACAGCATCGCCGGCTATCACAAAATGCTGATCAGCGCCGGCGGCAAAGATCAGGCGCTGGTCGACGTGCCGCCCGATCCGAACGATCCGAACCGCAAGGTGGTGCAGAAGCTGCCCTCGGATTTCAAGCTGCCCAATCTGAAACCGTGGGGACTCGACTTCCAGGGCGCACGCTATCTCGTGGTCGGCGGCCAGCCGGCGACCCAGCTCTTTTACACGACCGACAACAAAAAGCTCGGCCCGCTGACGGTCGTGATCGGCGCGACCAGCCAGCCTGACGTCGCCCCGACCTTCGACCGGCGCGGCGATCTCAACATGCTGTACTGGCGCCACCACGGCCACGCCTACGCCCTCGTCGGCACGGCCGATATCGGTTATCTCTGGAATATCTCGAACGATATCGAATACCAGCTCGACGCGATCTGAGCGCCAAGCTCTGCTATCATCGAGTTCCTGAAGCGGGACGCCGATGATGCCCGATCCGACGAACCACCGTTTTCTCCTCGCCGAGCGGCCTGAAGGCCGCGCCGTACGCGAAACCGATTTCAGATTCGAGACCGTGCCGGTGCGGGAGCCGACCGAGGGCCAGTTGGTGCTGCGGACGCTGTTCCTCTCGCTCGATCCCTATATGCGAGGCAGGATGAGCGCGGCGCGCTCCTACGCGCCGCCGGTTGAAATCGGCGCCGTGATGGCCGGCGAGGTCGTCGCGGAGGTAATCGCGTCGCGCGCGCCGGGCTTTGAGCCGGGCGATATCGTTCTCGCCTATGCCGGCTGGCAAAGCCATGCCGTCCTGCCCGCCAAAGCCTGCGAGAAGATCGATCGCGCCAAGCTCGGCGGCCTGCCGCTCTCCTATCTTCTCGGGGTGCTCGGCATGCCCGGCGCCACGGCCTATTTCGCGCTCGATACGATCGGCAAGCCGAAATCCGGCGAGATGGTGTTGGTCTCCGCCGCTTCGGGCGCGGTTGGCCAGGTCGCGGGACAGATCGCGAAGCTCAAATGCTGCAAGGTGATCGCGACTGCCGGCACCGATGACAAAATCCATTATGTCACGCGCGAGCTCGGCTTCGACATTGGCATCAATTACAAGAACAAAGATGCGGCAGCGCTCTCTGCGGAGCTGGCGCAGCACGCGCCGAACGGCGTCGACGTCTTCTTCGACAATGTCGGGGGCGTGTTGCACGACGCGGTGATGATGAATCTCGCGCTCAACGCGCGCACCATCATTTGCGGCGCGATCTCCGCCTATGACCGTCTCGGGCAGCCCGATAATGGCCCACGCTGGAATCGCCAGCTCCTGGTCAAGCGCGCGCTGATCCACGGCTTCCTCGTCAGCGATCACCGCGCGCGCTGGGGCGAGTTCCGCACCCAAATGAGCGAGTGGCTGACGAGCGGCAAGATCAAATATCGCGAAGACATCGTCGACGGCATTGAGGCCACGTCCCGCGCTTTCATCGGTCTCTTGAGCGGCGCCAATCGCGGCAAGCTCCTCATCCGCGTCGCGCGCTGACAGCGATGGCCGAGGCGGCGCCGAAACCGACGCGCGATCTGCGGCTCGATTTTTTTCGCGGCCTGTCGCTTTTCTTCATTTTCATCGACCACATCCCCGAGAACGCGCTCGCCTATTTCACCTTGCGCTCGGTCGCGTTCAACGACGCCGCCGAGGTGTTCATCTTCATCTCTGGCTATACCGCGGCGCTTGTTTACGGCCGCTCGCTCGCGGTCAATGGGCCGCTCTTTGCGACAGCGCAGATCTATCGCCGGGTCTGGCAGCTCTATGTCGCGCATATCTTCCTCTTCGTCATCTTCACCGCCGAAGTCAGCTACGCGATTCTGGTGGTGCAGAACCCGATTTACACCGAAGAAATGGGCGTCGCGGACTTTCTGCAGGAGCCGCACCTCGCGATCATTCGCGCGCTGATGCTCTCCTTTCAGCCGATGTATCTGGACATACTGCCCCTTTACATCGTTCTGCTCGCGACCTTTCCCCTCGTGCTGATCCTGATGTCCCGCCAGCGCATGTTGCCGCTGCTGATCTCTCTCGGCGTCTACGTGCTGACGCTGCGCCAGGGCTGGGCATTCCACACGCGGCCCTCGCATGAGGTCTGGTTTTTCAACCCGCTCGCCTGGCAATTCCTCTTCGTCACCGGCGCGGCGGCGGGCTATGCGCGCGTGACGGGCAAATGGCCATTCCCGAGCGCTCCTTGGATCGGCCAAGCCGCGATCGTGCTCGCCGCGGCGATCGCGATTATCAATTTCAGCTGGACGCTGCATTGGATCTGGGATCCGTTTCCGCCGCTCTTTGCCAAGCAGCTCTGGAGCTATTCGCTCGACAAAACGAACCTGGCGCCGTTACGGCTGATCGGCTTTCTCATTCTCGCGATCGCGACAATGCATGTCGTCCGGCCGGAGAGCCGGTTCCTGCAGCATCGCTGGGCGCGTCCGGTGATCATCTGCGGCCAGCAGTCGCTCTACATCTTTTGCCTCGGCATCCTTCTTTCGGTGCTCGGGCATTTCCTGCTCGCCGAGTTCTCGGGCGGCGTCCTGATGCAGATCGGCGTCAATCTCATCGGCATCGGCGTGATGATCGCGGTCGCGCTGCTGCTCAACTGGTTCAAAACGGCGTCCCGCCGCTCACCGCGGCCCGCCTCAGCTTCCGTCCCGTCGATACCTTCGGAGTGATCCCGATGCGCCTTTTCGTCCTCTTGGTCGGATTGTTGAGCATCTCCTTTGCACCCTACCCGGGACGCGCCGATGAGCAGCCCCCGCCGCCAAACAAGAGCAAATGCGCCGCGCCCGCCGAACTCCTCCGCGATGATCCCCAATTGCCCAAGGTCGCCGAGCAACTGCGGAAACAGCAGCCGCTGGTGATCGTTGTGATCGGCGGCGCTTCGACCGCGGGCACGTCGGCCGACAGCTCCTATCCCTTTTTCCTCGAAGCGGCGCTGCGTCAGCACCATCCGGGCGAAGACATCACAGTGATCAATAAGGGCATCCCCGGGCAGTCGACCGAGCAGATGGCGATGCGTTTCCCTAAAGACGTGTATCCTGCCCAGCCCAATCTAGTAATCTGGGAGACGGGCACGATCGATGCCGTCCGTGGCCAGGATGTCGACGCGATGGCGGAGGCCGTGACGGGCGGACTCAGTGACATTCGGAGCCACGGCGCCGAGCCCATGCTGGTCGATATGCAATACAACCCGAGCACGGTTTCGGTTATAAATTTCGAACCGTACCTGGACGCCCTCCATCAGACGGCGGACCAGCAGAACGTTTACATGTTCAAGCGCTTTGAGTTGATGAAGTATTGGATCGACGCCGGCGAGTTCGACTTCATCAACGTACCGAGAGACAGAAGACTACCGCTGGCGAGGGAGTTCTATGCGTGCTTAGGAGAAAGGCTGGCGGACGCGGTCGACTACGCCGCACGTTGACATGACTTCGCTGCAATCCGCTTTCGTTGGCCGACGCCCGCGCCGCGGCGCAGCAGCCGCTTTATCGCTGCTCGGGATCGCGGCCATCGCCACGGTTTTCCTCGCGCCCGCCGCGCCGCGCGCCAACGCGGGACGCGACCTCTGCGCCGCGCCGCTCACGGTCACCTCGCTCGCCGACCCGTTGCCGCATACGGCGCTGCGCCTCGCCGCTGGCAAAACCCTCACGATCGTCGCGCTCGGCTCCTCGTCAACCTACGGCACGGGCGCGAGCAAGCCCGAATATTCCTATCCCAGCCGCCTCGCGACTCTGCTCCGCGCGCGCTATCCGAATGCCGAGATCCGCGTAATCAATCGGGGCGTCGGCGGCGAAGTAATCGGCGAGACGATGCTGCGCATCGCTAGCGAGGTGATCGGTGACAAGCCCGACCTCGTCATTTGGCAAGTCGGCACCAATGACCTGCTGCACGATGCCGAGCCGGAAGAGGTGATGGCCAGCGTGCGCGCCGGCATCACGCAACTCCAGCAAACCGGCGCCGACGTCATCCTGATGGACCTGCAATACGCGCCGGCGGTGCTGACCCATCCACGTTATCGCGCGATGGAGCATGCCTTGTGGGCGACGGCAAAATCGACCGGCGTCGCCCTGTTCCGGCGCTTTGCGCTGATGCGCGACTGGACCGAGCACCGCAACATGAAGATGTCCGCGATGGTCGCCGCCGATCATCTCCACATGACCGATGCCAGCTACGATTGCCTGGCGCGGCAATTGAGCACCAGCATCTTGCGGGACACCCACGTCGCGACCGATATCGCCGCGAAAGGCTGATTTCCCTCCACCGCCGATTTACGGAAGCGCGACTCCCCCAATCCTAGTTGGCTTTCTCATACAGCGCTTCGAGCGCCGCGCCGTACGCCGCGCGGATCTCGTGCCGGCGGATTTTCAGCGTCGGCGTCATCTGGCCGTTGCCCGTTGTAAAGGGCTCGCGTGCGATAACGAAACGGCGCACCCGCTCTATATTGGCGAGGCCGTGATTGACCCGCGCGACCACCGTAGCGATCGTTTTCTGCACTGCGGCTTCGTCGCCCTTCGCGCGATCGAGCACGTCCTGCGCCGGCACGATCACCGCGACGAGATAAGGACGGCGATCGCCATAGACCATTGCCTGGGCGATCTGCGGCTCGAGCGTCAGCGCGCCTTCGATGCGCGCCGGCGCGATCATGTCGCCGCCGGAATTCTTGATGAAGTCCTTTTTGCGGTCGGTGATGAGAATGTAACCGTCGCGATCGATCTCGCCGACATCGCCGGTATGGAGCCAGCCATCGGCAAGCGCCTTGGCGGTGGCTTCGGGCTCGCGCCAATAGCCTTTCATCACCACCGGGCCGCGCACCAGAATCTCGCCGTCTTCGGCGATCTTCACCTCGACTCCGTCGAGCGGCGGACCAACGGTGTTGACCTTGATCTTGTCGGGGCGGTTGGCGCTGATCACCGGCGACGCCTCGGTCTGGCCATAGCCCTGCAGCAGCCGGAGCCCGAGCGCGACGAAGAACGAGCCGATCTTGGGATTGAGCGGCGCGCCCCCCGAGACCATTGCCTTCAAGCGCCCACCGAACCGCGCGCGCATCTTGTCGCGCACCAGCTTGTCGAGCGCGCGATCGGCCAAGCGTTCACCGAGGGTCAGGCTCCGCGGATCGCCGAGCCGTTTTTCGCCGAGCGCGACCGCGCGATAGAACAGCTTCGCCTTCCAGCCGCCGTCGCGATCGATCATGCGCACCAGACGCTGATGCATGGTCTCATAGAGCCGCGGCACCGCGGTCATGATCGTCGGCTTCGCCTCGATCATGTTCGCCGCCAGCGTCTCGGCCCCTTCGGCGAAATAGATCGAAGCGCCGATATAGATCGGGAACATCATTCCCGCGGTGTGCTCGTAAGCGTGCGAGAGCGGCAGGAAATTGAGAAAGACCTCGTCCTCGAGCCCGAGCAGCTCGAGCAGATAGAAAGCGCCGTGGCAATTGGCGAGGATGTTGGCGTGGCTGGTCATCACGCCCTTGGGCAAGCCGCCTGTTCCTGAAGTGTAGATAAGGCAAGCAAGATCGTTCGGCCCGGTTTCCGCGATCCAGTCGGCAACATTGCCGTCCGTCTCACGGCCGCGCGCAACCACCTCCTCGAGCCGCAGCACGTCCGTGCTCGAAGCTTGGCCCTCGGTCGACGGCTCGATCATCAGGATATGCTCGACACTGTCGACCTGATCTGCGGCACGAATGACCCGCTGGCCCAGCGCCGCCGTCGAGACAATGGCCATTCGTGCGCCGCTGTTGGCGAGAAGATAACGATGATCCTCGACCTGATGGGTCGTGTAGGCGGGCACGGTGATGCCGCCGGCGCTGATGATCGCAAGATCGGCGATCATCCATTCCGGACGATTTTCCGAAACCAGCGCGACCCGGTCGCCGCGATTGAGGCCGAGCGCGCGCAAGCCGCGCGCCAGGCCCTCGACCTGCGCCGCGGTGTCGCGCCAGCTGATCGGCCGATAGGTGCCGTCGCGCTTCGCCCAGAGGAAGGGTTTGTCGCCATAGCGCCGCGCCTGATCGAAGAACATGGCGGCGAGATTGGGCCAGCGTCTCTCGGTGACGTTTCCGTCGGCCACGCGTTCGCTCTCCTTGAGGTTACGGCCGAATACAGGCCGATGCTCTTGGCGTCAATTTAGCGGAGGTCTATATGCTGGAGATTAGGAAGAGAAGAGGGCAACGCGGATGAGCGCGAGCGCGAATGCGGCAGAACTCGGACCCCTGCCGCAATGGGATTTGAGCGATCTCTACCCTGGCCGCGACAGCCCCGAGCTGAAAGCCGCGCTCGCCGATAGCGACAGCGGCGCCAAGCAATTTCGCAGCCGCTACGAGGGCAAGCTCGCCTCGCTGTCGGGCACTGATCTCGCCGGCGCAATTCGCAGCTACGAGGAACTGCAAGAAACGCTCGGCCGGATCATGAGCTACGCCTACCTCGATTATTGCACCGCGATGACGGACGCCGAGACCGGCCGATTCTTCCAGAACATGCAAGAGAAGGTCAATTCGATCTCGACCGAACTGCTGTTCTTCACCCTCGAATTGAACCGCATCGAGGAAGCCGATCTCGAGAAGAAGCTGAAAACGCCGGCGCTCGCGCACTACGAGCCCTGGCTGCGTGACACGCGCGCCTTTCGACCGTATCAGCTCAGCGACGAGATCGAGAAGCTGCTGCACGAGAAATCGGTCGCCGGACGCGCGGCCTGGACGCGGCTCTTTGACGAGACCATCGCCGAGCTGCGCTTCCCGATCGGCGGCAAGGAATTGAGCAACGCCGAGGCGCTGCATCTTCTCTCAGAGCCCGACCCGACAGTGCGCGCAGAGGCGGCGAAATCCCTGGGCAAGGTGTTCGGCGAGAACGCACGGACCTTCGCGCTCGTCACCAACACCCTCGCCAAGGACAAGGAGATCGAGGACCGCTGGCGCGGTTTCAAGCGTCCGATCTCGTCGCGCAATCTCGGCAATTATGTTGAGGACGAGGTTGTCGACGCGCTCATCGCGGCGGTGCGCGCATCCTATCCGAACCTCTCCCATCGCTATTACAAGCTGAAAGCGAAATGGTTCGGCGTCGACGCTCTGCCCTATTGGGACCGCAACGCGCCGCTGCCTGACGAAAGCGAGCGCAGCTTCACCTGGCCCGAGGCACAGGACACGGTGCTCAAGGCCTACGCCGCCTTCTCGCCCGATATGGCGGCGGTGGGTAAGCGCTTTTTCGACAATCGCTGGATCGACGCGCCGGTCAAAGCGAGCAAGGCGCCGGGCGCCTTCGCGCATCCGACAGTGCCCAGCGTCCATCCTTATCTACTGCTCAATTACCTCGGCAAGCCGCGCGATATCATGACCCTCGCGCATGAGTTGGGGCATGGCGTGCATCAGGTACTTGCCGGGCCGCAAGGCGCGCTGATGTCGGACACGCCCCTGACGCTGGCCGAAACCGCTTCGGTGTTCGGCGAGATGCTGACGTTCCAGGCGATGCTGAAAGCCGAGACTGATCCGAAGCGCCGCAAGGCGATGCTCGCGGCCAAGGTCGAGGACATGCTCAACACCGTCGTGCGCCAGATCGCCTTCGTCGAGTTCGAGCGGCGGCTGCATGATGAACGGCGCCAAGGCGAGATCACCGCCGAGCGCATCAGCGAGCTTTGGATGTCGGTGCAGGGCGAGAGTCTCGGCCCCGCTATCCGCTTCGAGGAAGAGTATCGCTGGTACTGGACCTACATCCCGCATTTCATCCACACGCCGTTCTATGTCTATGCCTATGCTTTCGGCGATTGCCTGGTGAACTCTCTCTATGCCGTCTATCAAGGCGCGCAGGCCGGATTCGCCGCGAAGTATCTCGACATGCTGCGTGCCGGCGGCACCAAGCGCCACAAGGAACTGCTCGCGCCTTTCGGGCTCGATGCCTCCGACCCGGCTTTCTGGAACAAGGGCCTCGCGATGATCGCCGGCTTCATCGACCAACTTGAGGCGCTGAGCTAAAAAGGAGCCATGGCCGAAGACGACGACAGCCTCCCGGGCCGCGTGCGGCGCTACGCGCGGGTCTCGACCACGATGGGCGGACTCGCCGCGCGGCTCGCCGGCGAGCGCTATCTCGGCATCGAGATCGATCGTCCGAAACACGCGGCGGAGCTAACGCGCGCACTCGGCGGTATCAAAGGTCCGCTGATGAAGGTGGCGCAGCTTCTCGCCACGATTCCCAATGCCTTGCCCCAGGAATACGCGCGCGAGCTCGCTTCGCTGCAATCGAATGCGCCGGCGATGGGCTGGCCTTTCGTCAAGCGCCGCATGGCGAGCGAACTCGGCGAGAATTGGGAGCAGCGCTTCAAGAGCTTTGAGCATGAAGCGGCGCGCGCGGCCTCGCTCGGCCAGGTGCACCGCGCCATCGCCAAGGACGGCACCCAGCTCGCCTGCAAACTGCAATACCCCGATATGGGCTCGGCGGTCGAAGCCGATCTGCAGCAGCTCAAGTTTTTTCTCTCGCTCTATGAGCGCTACGACCGCGCGGTCACCACCGACGAGATTCATGCCGAGATCGGCGAGCGGCTGCGCGAGGAGCTGGATTACGAGCGCGAAGCCGCGCATATGCAGCTCTATCGCCTGATGCTTGCCGACGAGAAAGGCGTGACCATTCCCGAGCCGGTGCCGGCGCTCTCGACCGCGCGGCTGCTGACCATGACCTGGATCGAAGGCACGCCGATGCTTGAGGCGGCGAAGCGGCCGACCGCCGAGCGCAACGAGATCGCACGCAACATGTTCCGCGCCTGGTATGTGCCCTTCTATTACTACGGCGTTATCCATGGCGATCCGCATCTGGGCAACTACACCGTGCGGAAGGACGACGGGATCAATCTCCTCGATTTCGGCTGCATCCGCATCTTCCAGGGGAAATTCGTCAAAGGCGTGATCGATCTTTATCGCGCGCTCGATAATGGCGACCGCGATCTCGCGGTCGCCGCCTATCGCAGCTGGGGCTTCGGCCATCTGACCAACGAGATCATCGACGTCCTCAACCGCTGGGCGCGCTTCATCTACGCGCCGCTGCTCGAAGACCGGATGCGCCGCATCCAGGAGGAGGAAGAGGAAGGCGTCTACGGCCGCGATCTCGCCGAGGACGTGCATCGCGAGCTCCGGCGATTGGGCGGGGTGAAGCCGCCGCGCGAGTTCGTCTTCATGGATCGCGCGGCGCTCGGCCTCGGTTCGGTCTTCACCCACCTCAAGGCCGAGATCAACTGGCATCGCCTCTTCCATGAGCTGATCGAGGATTTCGATCCCGACGAGCTGGAGACGCGCCAGAAGAAGGCCCTCCTGGCGGCTGGCGTGCCCCAGGCCAAACCCGCGAAATCGCGCCGCAAACGGGGCTGAACGCCGCGCCCCTTGCCCAAGGAAGGACGCGGCTTTAAGAGGACTCGGCGGGAAGCAATCGCGCCCACAGCCCGTTATGGCTCGAACGGGATTTCTGCGTTTAGGGACACTATGGGTAAGGGAATTCTGGTCACCGGCGGGGCCGGCTATATCGGCGCCCACGCCTGCAAGGCCTTGGCCAAAGCGGGGTATGAACCGGTTGCCTACGACAATCTGGTTTACGGTCACAAAGAGGCGGTGCGCTGGGGCCCCTTCGTCGAGGGCGATATCGGCGATCGCGCCAAACTCGCCGAGACGATTCGCCGCCACGGGATCGGCGCGGTGATGCATTTCGCGGCTTTCGCCTATGTCGGCGAGTCGGTCGAGCAGCCGGAGAAGTATTTTCAGAACAACGTGGTCAACACGCTGGCGATGCTCGAGGCAATGCGCGCGACCGGCGTCAAGCAGATCGTCTTCTCCTCGACCTGCGCCACCTACGGGCTGCCCGAGCAGATGCCGATCCGCGAACACACGCCGCAACGCCCGGTCAATCCCTATGGCGAGACCAAGCTCATGATCGAGCGCGCGCTGCATTGGTACGGCGTCGCGCATGGGTTGCGCTCCGTGGCACTGCGCTACTTCAACGCAGCGGGCGCCGATCCCGATGGCGAGATCGGCGAGGACCACAACCCCGAGACCCATCTGATTCCGCTGATCCTCGATGCCGCGACGGGCCGCCGCCCGCATATCGGCGTCTTCGGCACCGATTATCCGACGCCGGATGGCACCGCGATCCGCGACTACATCCATGTGCAGGATCTCGCCGACGCGCATGTGCGCGCGTTGCGCTATCTCGACGACGGCGGCGCGACCCGCGCGTTCAATCTCGGCACCGGCCATGGCCATTCGGTGCGCGCGACGATCGAGGCTGCGCGCCGCGTCACCAGCCGGCCGATCCCGAGCAAGGACAGCCCAAGGCGCGCCGGCGATCCGCCCGTGCTGGTCGCTGATGCCGCTCTCGCGAAGGAGAAACTTGGCTGGATGCCGGCGCTCGGCGCGCTCGAGCAGATCATCGGCACGGCCTGGGCGTGGCATCAAAAGCACTTCGTCCCTGCGCAACCCAATGAACAGGTAAAGGGAGCCGCTCCCTGATGGCGCCTGATTCGACCATTGCGTCGCAGGGCGGCACACGTGCTGCGACCAGCCGTCAGCCGGTCCGCGTCCAAGGCAAATTCTTCTTCGTCGGCGATGAGAAATTCTTCGTCAAAGGTGTGACCTACGGTCCCTTTGCCGTGGGCTCGCATGGCAGCCAGTTTCCCGAGCGCGACATTGCAGAGCGCGACTTCCGCTTGATGGCGGAGACCGGCATCAACACGATCCGCGTCTTCACGCCGCCACCGATCTGGCTCTTGGATCTCGCCGATGATCACGGCCTCAAGATGCTGGTGGGCGTGCCGTGGTCGCAGCACGTCACTTTCCTCGACAGCGTCGAGATCGAACGCGACATCGAGCGGACCGTGCTCGAGACCGTGCGCTCGATGAATCGGCACCCCGCGATCCTCGCTTTCCTTGTCGGCAACGAGATTCCCCCCGACATGGTGCGCTGGCACGGGCCGAACAAGGTCCGCGCCTTTCTCAAGAAGCTCGTCGGCCTGATCAAGGATATCGATCCCGATCGGCTCGTCTCCTACGCGAATTTCCCGTCGACCGAATATCTCACCATCGATTTCACCGACTTCCTCTGCTTCAACGTCTATCTCCATCACGAGCATGCCTTCCGCAAATACGTGTCGCGGCTGCACAACCTCGCCGTCGACCGGCCGCTGGTGCTGACGGAATTCGGCATCGATTCGATGCGCGAAGGCGACGACGAACAGGTGCGCATTCTCTCCTGGCAGCTCGGCGCGGCTTTCGAGATGGGCGTCGCCGGCGCCTGTGTCTTCGCCTGGACCGATGAATGGTTCACCGGCGGCCATCTCATCGAGGATTGGGCTTTCGGCCTGGTCGACCGCAACCGCAACCCGAAACCGGCGCTTGCTGCGGTGCGCGCGCGCTATCAGGGGCCGATCCCGCCGTCGTTGCCGCGCACGCCGCGCGTCTCGGTCGTGGTCTGCACCTATAACGCCGAGCGGACAATGGCGGCGTGCCTCGAATCGCTCGCGAAGCTCAATTATCCCGATTACGAGGTGATCGTCGTCAATGACGGCTCGACCGATGGCAGCCTCGCCATCGCCGAGCGCTTCGGCTACTGCAAGATCATCTCGCAGCCCAATAAGGGCCTCAGCGTCGCGCGCAACGTCGGCGCCGAGGCCGCGACCGGCGAGATCGTCGCCTATACAGATAGCGACTGCGTCGCCGACCCCGACTGGCTCAATTACCTCGTCGCCAAGATGGAAGCGGCGGATCTCGTCGCTTGCGGCGGCCCCAATTTCCCCCCGCCCGAGGACAGCCTCATCCCGTCGGCCGTCGCAGTCTCACCCGGCGGCCCGACGCATGTGCTGCTCTCGGATGACACGGCCGAGCATATCGCCGGCTGCAACATGGCCTTCCGCCGCGACGTGCTGTTGCAGCTCGGCGGCTTCGATCCGGTCTATCGCGCCGCCGGCGATGACGTCGATATCTGCTGGCGCTTCCAGGATGCCGGCTACACGATCGGCTTCAGCCCGGCGGCCGTGGTCTGGCATTTCCGCCGCAACACGGTGAAGGCTTATATCGGCCAGCAGCGCGGCTACGGCAAAGCCGAGGCGCTGGTCTATTCGAAGCATCCGATCCGCTTCAACCTCTTCGGCCAAGCGAAATGGCTTGGCCGCATCTACGGCGACCTCTCCGCCGCGCTGCTGCTGTCACGCCAGCCGGTGATCTATTCCGGCGTCTTCGGCCGCGGGCTTTTCCAGACTCTCTACGAGCCGCCCTCCTCGTTGGCGCAGTTCCTTCCGCTGACTTTCGAATGGAACGTGATCGCGATCATCCTGGCGCTCGCTGGGCTGATCGTCGGCGGCTGGGGCCTGCTCTTCCTGGTGCCGCTGGTCGTCACCTGGGTGATGTGCATCAACGGCGCCTTGCGCGCGCCGATCGACAAACGCTTCCGCGGCAGCAAGGCACGCGCGCTCGTCGCGCTGCTGATCTATCTCGGCCCGATCCTCAGAGGCTGGGAGCGCCTCAAATGGCGCTTCAAGGAGATGAAAGAGCCGGAAGCGAGCCCCACCACGTTGGCCCCGCCGAGTGAAGCGCCCCGCGTCTCCTGGCGCGACCGAACCTTCTATCTCTCTTATTGGAGTGAGAAGAGCGACGAGAAGGAAAGCCTTATCGGCGACATCATGCGCTTCCTGACCCCGCAGAAATACTTCATCCAGACCGATCAGGGCTGGGACAATTGGGATCTGAAGATCGCGCGCGGCCTCTGGAGCCGTGCTTATGTCCTCGTCTGCACCGAAAATCACGGCGGCGAGAAGCGGCTGCTGCGGGTGCGCTGCGGGATGCGCGTCTCGCGTTTCTCGGCCTTCGTGCTGCGCGCCTATGCGGTGCTGACAGCGGCGGCGCTGATCCTCAATGCTCCGGTCTGGGCCTCGATCATCGGCATCGTCGGCATCGCCAACGGCGCCCTCATCGCCTATCGCACGATCGAGTTCGGCCGCCTCATGCATCGGATCATCGATACCGTCGCGCAGCGCCAACATCTGACGCCGGTGAAATCGGATTGATATGAACAGCCTCCTCTGGAAGCTGCTGCCTTATCTCCGTCCGTATAAATGGCGCGTCCTCTGGGCGTTCATTCAGATTTTCCTCGTTGCCGGTTTCGAGCTGCTGAAGCCCTGGCCGCTGCAGCTCGTCATCGACGACGTGCTCGGCGGCAAGCAGACCAGCATTCCCCTCCTCTCGCAGCTCGGGCCTCTCGATCTGCTGCTGGCGGCCGCGATCGGCCTCATCATCATCAATCTCGGCAGCGCGGGCCTTACCTGGCTGCACAACGTGACGACCATCGCCGTCGGCCAGGGCATGGTCAACGATCTGCGCGGCGCGCTCTATGCGCATCTGCAGCGCTTGTCGCTCGCGTTTCACAGCCGTCAGAAGGTCGGCGATCTGATGTACCGCATCACCGCCGACAGTTTCGCGGTGCAGACGGTGATGATGAACGGCCTGCTGCCGATCATCTCTGCCGTCGTCCTCTTGGGCGGGATGCTGTTCGTAATGATCCCGCTCGATCCGATCCTGACGCTGGTGTCGCTGACCGTTGTGCCCGCGCTCTTCGTGCTGATCGCGATCTTCAACCGCAAGATCGTCGCTATCGCCACCGAGGTGCGCGATCGCGACAGCCATGTCTACACCCTCGTCCATTGGGCGATGAGCTCGATCAAGGTGGTGCAGGCCTTCACGAAAGAAGAGGAAGAATATCGCCGCTTCATGAGCGCGAGCCGCGACAGCCTCAACGCGACGCTGCGCCTTTATAGCTGGCAGACGCTCTATTCGGGGATGGTGAACTCGCTCACCGCCGCCGGCACCGCCTTCGTCATCTATGTCGGGGCGCGCTCGGTGATGGGGCATACCCTCACCATCGGGCAGCTCGTCGTCTTCGTCTCCTATCTCGCACAGCTCTACAACCCGGTGAACCAGATTACGCAGAGCTGGGGGCTCATCGCCGGAGCCCGCGTCGGCGCCCGGCGCTCTTTCGAGGTGCTCGACACCGAGCCCGATCTCAAGGACGGCAACCGCAACTTCCCGAGCGGCGGCGCGCGCGGCGATGTCGAATGGCGCGAGGTGCGCTTCCGCTATCGCGAAGAGATGCCGGTGCTCGATGGCATCAGCGTCAAGGCGAAGCCCGGCATGAAGGTCGCCCTCGTCGGCCCGACCGGCGCCGGAAAATCGACCCTGATGGGGCTGCTGCCGCGCTTCTTCGATCCGAGCGGCGGTGCGGTGCTGATCGACGGCGTCGATCTGCGCGACTACAAGCTCAATTCGCTGCGCCAGCAGATCGCCATGGTGCTGCAGCCGCCGCTCGTCTTCCCGATGTCGGTGCGCGACAACATCGCCTATGGGCGGCCTGACGCCAGCGATGCGGAGATCGAGAGCGCGGCGCGGCTCGCGCGTATTGACGGGCTCATTGAGAATCTGCCGCAGCGCTACGATACGATCCTCGGCGACAACGCGACGCTCTCGGAAGGCGAGAAGCAGCGCCTTACCATCGCCCGCGCCATCCTGCGCAATGCGCCAATCCTCGTGCTCGACGAGCCGACCTCGGCGCTCGATGTCGAGACCGAGGCAATGGTGATGGAGGGCATCAACCGCCTGACGCAAGGCCGCACGACCTTCATCATCGCGCATCGCCTCTCGACGGTGCGCAGCGCCGACATGATCCTCGTGCTGCGCGACGGCAGAATCGTCGAAAGCGGCAGCTTCGACGAGCTGATGCGGCGCGGCGGCGTCTTCTCGACGCTCTACAACACCCAGTTCGTCGACAGTCCCCATCCCGAAAGCCCTGGGCCGGAGAGCCGGGTCGCGACCTCGGTCGAGCCCTCATAGATCATCTTGAGCGCGACGAAAGTGACGATCGCAAGGCCGATCCACGCGATCCAGCGATAGCGCGCGATCAGCCGGCCGGTGATCTCCGAGGCGACGCCCATCAACGCGACCGAGAGGGTGAGACCAGCCGCCAGCACCCAGACGTGATTGCGCGCGGTGCCGGCGACCGCCAGCACGTTGTCGAGCGACATCGAGACATCGGCGAGGACGATGCGCAGCAGCGCCTGACGAAAGCTGTCCGGCGCGGGCTTCTCGCCACGTGCAGGCTTATCGGATTTGCCGGCGAGGTCGCGATAGAGCTTCCACGCCACCCAGAGCAGTAAGAATCCGCCGGCCAGGGTCAGGCCGACGATGGCGAGGAGATCGACGGCGATTAGGGCGAGGACGATCCGCAGTACCGTCGCGACCACGACGCCCCAGAAGATCGCGCGTCGGCGCTGGCGCTTCGGGAGATGCGCCGCCGCCATGCCGACGACCACCGCATTGTCGCCGGCTAGGACGATGTCGATGATGACGACCGAGAGGAACGCACCGAGCGCCCCCAGCTCGCCGCCCGGGCTCAGAATGGCAGGCATCGCCTACCGGAGTGTGCTGTCACTCGATCGCCTCCCGCAGCTTCGCTTCTTAGAGCAAGAGTCCGCTGGGCGGCAGGGGGCGCCTTTGGCTGGCCTGGGCTCGACCATGAATTGTTAACCAGTTCCGGGCGACACTTGGCGACCGCAAAAAAGGGGGAAGGGATGGCGCACCCTCGCAATTCAGCGCAGCCTGCCGAAGACATCGGCAGCGAAAGCATCGAAAACGCCGAGGCGGCGGTCGCCTCCTCGCCGGTCCCCGCGATCGAATGGGCCGGCGATGATGATTCCTCGCTGGCCGAGCTGCTCGACAGCCACGGCTTTGCCGGCAAGCTGGCCGCCAGGATGGTCGAGCTGGCGAGTGCGCCGACGCACGTCACACGGTCGGTCGATCGGCTGGCGATCGCGCTCGGCGCGCAATTCAATTTCTTCCCACTCGAAGAAGCATGGCAGCGGCCGCTCCTGCTGTGCGGCCTGCCGGGCGCCGGCGCGAGCACCCTTGTCGCAAAGCTCGCGGCGCGCTTCGACGACAGCGAAGTGCTGGTGATCAGCGCGGGCGCGCATGCGGCGGAAAAAAACGCGTGGCTCAGCGAGAATCTCGAAGCCCTCGATCTGCCGCTGACCCAAGCGGTCGACGCCGAGGCGCTCGGCCGAGCCGTCGCCAAGGCAGCGGGCCGGAAAGTCATCATCGATGTCGCCGGCCGCGCAACGCTTGATCGCCGGCAGATCAAGGAATTCATCGCGACGACCGGCGCCGCCGGAATCCTCGCCATGTCTGCCGAAGCGAGCCTCGCCGAGGCGATGAGCGCCGCCGAAGCGGCTGGCGCCGTCGGCATCGCGCGGGTGATCGTCACCCGGCTCGACGTCGCGCGCTATCTCGGCGCAGCGTTGAGCGCGGCAGAAGCGACGAAACTGGCGCTGGTCAGCGCCAGCATCACACCGCATTTCGGTTTCGGTTTGCGCGCTTTCACGCCGGAAAACCTCGCGCGCCGGCTAATGTCGGCCGGCCATCCCGAGCGCTGGCGCGTCGCGCCGCTCTAAGCCCAGCTCCTAGTTCTTGCAGACGGGATAGGTGCCGCGCGCCGCTGCCGCTTGCTGCGCGACGTAATGCACGAAATCGTCCTTGCCGAAAGTCTGCCCTTTCTTGAGCAGATCGGCCGAGCGCGTGCAGAGTGCCCCGACCGTTTCCCTGCCGGCGCTGAGCGCCATCTGATTGGCGAGGGAGGTGATGAATTTGTCGAACGCGCTGTCCGGGCTGCGCCCGCCGACCCGCCGGAAATAGCCGATCATCTTCTCTTGATAGGCGCGCAACGTACTGGCGTTGCGATGGGTGAATTCGGTGTAAGATTGACTGCCGCAGGAATCGCTCACGACCATCAGCTGGGTTTGGAAGCGCACCGCTTGATCGGCTTCGACCTCGTCGGCGCGATAGCAAGTTGCGGCTTGAGCGACGGAAACAGTACCGGCAAAAACCACGGCGATAACGCCGGCCTTCATCAAATGCATGTTCCTCAACCTGGGGGTAATGCAGCCGTCGCCATTTTGCGGCGGCGGCGCCGATGCAAACGGTGCGCGAAATGCCCGACAATCAGCAAGAGCGCGAAGAGGATCAGCATCGCCTCGCTGAAGCGCTCGGCGATCTCGCCGAGGAGACGTCCGAAAGCGTGGCCGCAGAGATAGCCGACACCGACGAAAATTGCGGCCCAGATTCCGGCCGCGATGAAGTTGAAGATCATGAACCGCTTCCAATTGACGCGGCTGATCCCGATAGCGAAGGACGAAAAATTGCGGATGCCGTAAATAAAGCGAAAGCTCAGAATGAACCAGACATCGAAACGCCGGACCCAGACGAGCGCCTTGTCGACGCGCTCCTGCCAGGTCGGCTGGCGCGCCAAGAGACCGACGCCGAAATGGCGCCCGATCCAGAAATAAGTCTGGTCGCCGGAAAAGCTGCCGAGCCACGCGGCGATCAGCAGCAGCGGCCAAGCCAGCAAGCCCTGAGAGGCGGCGAAGCCCGCGAACAGGACGAAGGTTTCGCCCTCGAAGAACGTCCAGGCGAACGCGATCAGATAAGACAGCGTCCCGTGTTCAACGATGAAACGATGGACATCCATCTACGCGCTTTCTCCCGGCCGCGATCCTATTCGGAATCGGGGGTCTAAGCGAGTAAATTGGCGGTGCGTCGCTCCGGGGTCAAGCGAACCAGCCGACAAAGCGATCGGGTAACTGTGCGCTGCAATATCGGCTCAGTCGGTGCGCACGAGCCGTCGCGCCGCCGCTCGCCCGCCCTTGCCTTCCCTGCTAGGTTGCTCCCAGCTCACGAAGCAAAATCGGGCGTGGCGCATGAGCAAGCTTCCCCTCTCCCGTTTCAAGGTCATCGATCTGACGCGCGTGCGCGCCGGGCCAACCTGCGTGCGGCAGCTTGCCGATTGGGGCGCCGATTGCATCAAAGTCGAGAATCCCGAAGACGACGGCTTCGCCGGCGACCGTCACGGTTCTGACTTCCAGAATCTGCACCGCAATAAACGCAGCATCGCCATCGATCTGAAGAAACCGGAAGGCGTGGCGATCCTCAAAGCGCTGGTGAAGGACGCCGACGTGCTGGTAGAGAATTACCGGCCCGACGTGAAGTTCCGACTCGGCATCGATTACGAATCGTTGAAGGCGGTCAACGAGCGGCTCGTTTATGCCAGCATCTCGGGCTTCGGCCAGGACGGGCCTTATCGCGACCGGCCGGGCTTCGACCCGATCGCGCAGGGCATGGGCGGGCTGATGGCGATTACTGGGCAGCCGGGGCAAGGGCCAATGCGCGCCGGCATTGCCGTCGCCGATCTCTGCGCCGGCATCTTCGCCGCACAAGGCATCTTCATCGCGCTCTTGGAGCGCGAGGAATCGGGCCAGGGCCAATGGGTGCAGTCCTCGCTGCTGACAGCGATGATCGCGATGCTCGATTTTCAGGGTTCGCGCTGGACGATGTCGCATGAGGTGCCGGGTCAGGAAGGCAACAACCACCCGACCAACATCCCCGCCGGAGTCTTTCGCACCAAGGACGGTCATATCAACATCGCCGCCTCGAGCGGCCGGATTTATACGAAACTCTGCCAGGCGCTCGGCGCGCCGGAGATGGCGACAGATCCGAAGTTCAACAATTTCAAGGTGCGCCGCCAGAATCGCGACGCGCTCAACGCGTTGATCGAGGAGCATACCCTGAAGAAAACTTCGGCCGAATGGGTCGAAGGCTTGAACGAGGCTGGCGTGCCTTGCGGCCCGATCTACAAGATGAACGAGGTCTTCGCCGATCCGCAGGTGAAGCATCTGAAGATGGCGCAAGCTGTCGATCATCCGGTGCTCGGCCCTATCGAGCTCGTCGCCCAGCCGATGTTCCTGTCGCGCACCCCGTCGTCGCTCAGGACGGCAACGCCGGAGCGCGGCGAGCATACCGATGCAATCTTGCGCGGCCTCGGCTATGACGCCGATACGATCGGCCGGCTCAGGGCGGAGAAAATCGTCGCCTGACGCCCAAGACTGCGCGACCGAAGCGGAGAAACGCGCAAGCCGGAAGCAGCCGTTATCCTGCTAATCCGAGGTCGCGCTGCGCCTTCTTGGTAAGTTTCTTGGCGACGAGCGCATGCGACGCCGCGATGTATTGGCGCAACTCCGCCGGCGGAAATTGCTTAATGTCGTCGACGTGAAGCCATTGCGTCCGATAGGGCGACGGGCGCGCCTGCCCCATTTCGACCAGCATCTCGCAGGCGACGTCATTCGCCTTGAACGAGACGGTGCCGCGGTCGCTGAGCACGGCGAACATCTTGCCGCCGACCTTGTAGAGGCGATGGTCGCCCCATTGCACCGACATCGTCACGGCCGGAAGCGAGCGGCAGAATTTGTCGAGCGCCGTGTTCTTCGAGGCGACGCGGCTCATCGGCTTTTGCCGTCGATGCGCTGCTCCGCCCGTTCGATGAACGACATGTCGGTGTATTTGGCGATATCGATGCTCTTCTTGATGAACCCCAAGTCGAGCATCGCATCGATGTTCTTTTGCGTCGCAGCGATGTCGGGCCGGGCATCGGGATCACGGTAGAAGTCGTTCTTGGTCATGAAGTAACCGAGGCTGTCGATCGGCTGTTTGGTATTGGCGGCAAAAAGCGCGGCCAGCTCCGCGCGATGGTCGGGATCGATCGACCAGCGCGTCGCGCGCACCAAATCCTCGAAGAAATCATCGACCGCCGCTCGATTCTTCGCTAGCCACGGCGTCCGCGCGGCGTATAGCGATAGTTGCGTAATGCCGAACGCGTCGGCTTGCGTGAAGAGCGTGTGCGTCTCGGCTTGAACCTGCGGCTTGACGGCATCGGCAGGCCCGATGGAGCTCACATCGACCTTGCCCGACATCAGCATCGGCAAAAGATTGGGCAGCGGCGCCGCGATCACGGAATAATCCCGCCGGTCCTCGAGCCCGCGCCGGCGCAGGATCAGGCGCGCGCCCATATCGGTTGCCGAGCCGATGCCGTTGCTGCCGACGATCTTGCCCTTCAAATCCGCGAGGCTCTTGATGCCGCTGTCATTCTTGACCTGGAATTCGAAGCTGAAATAGCCCGGCACCCCGTCGCGCAGGCTTTCGGCGATCATTCGGATATCGTCGAGCTTGGCATTCTCGATGGCGATGGCGAGCGAAGAATAAGCGAGATTGCCGATATCGAGATCGCCGCTCGCGAGCGCCGTCACCTCCTCGGAGGAGGCGGCGAAGCGCACCGGCTCGAGCGTATAAGAGGTATCGACATGCGGCACGATGTCCTTGCGATGCGCGAGCATCGTCAGAAACTTGTCCGGCGGCGTTTGCATGCCGATCCGGATTTTGAGCGGGTCCGCCGCTGCGCTCGATGCACAGTCGAGCCCGAGGAGAAGGACGACGAGCGCCGCGCCCCGCCGCGCGATGCGATTCATCGCCCTCTCAATGTGCGGACGGCGCGCTCACACCGACGCCGATCGGGCAGCTCACGCCGGTGCCGCCGAGGCCGCAATAGCCGCCGGGATTCTTAGCGAGATATTGCTGATGATAGTCCTCGGCGTAGTAGAAGGGCTGCGCATCCTTGATTTCGGTTGTGATCGCCGCATGGCCCGCTTTGCCGAGCTCTTTTGCGTAGGCGTCGCGCGAGGCGAGCGCCGCGGCCTTCTGTTCCGGCGTCGTCACATAGATCGCCGAGCGGTATTGCGTGCCGACATCGTTGCCCTGACGCATGCCTTGCGTCGGATCGTGGCTTTCCCAGAAAACCTTGAGAAGCGAATCGAAGCTCACCTTCTTGGGGTCGAAGACCACCAGCACGACCTCGGTATGGCCGGTGCGGCCCGAGCAGACTTCTTCATAGGTCGGGTTCGGCGTGTAACCGCCGGCATAGCCGACTGCTGTAGTGTAGACGCCCGGCACTTGCCAGAAAGCGCGCTCGGCGCCCCAGAAACAGCCCATCGCCACGACGACGGTTTCGAGACCGCTCGTAAAGGGCGGCTCGAGCGGATGACCGTTGACGAAATGTGCCTTCGCGACCGGCATCTTCGCCTGTCGTCCGGGCAATGCATCCTCGCGGCTCGGCATTTCGAGCTTCTTGCGCGACATCAGCGTCCACATGGCGGAATCTCCTCTCGCATCGAGGCTTGACGCAGCTTAGCGCCGGGGCTTGGGTTAGACCAGCGAGCGGGCTGCATGGATTGCGAACGGGGCAAACAATGGCATTGACGATCGTGGTGGTGGCACAGGGCGAGATGGGTGCGGCCGTGGGGCAAAGGCTGTATTCGCGCGGTGCGGCAGTGCGCACGTCGCTTAAAGGCCGCGGCGAAGCGAGCCGCATTCGCGCGCGCGAGGCCGGCATGGTCGCGGTTGATGACGATATCGCGCTTGTGACGGGTGCCGATTTCGTGCTCTCGATCGTGCCGCCTGGCGATGCCAAAGGCTTCGCCGAGCGTATGGCGCCGGCGCTGGCGCAGCTCGACCGCAAGCCGATCTTCGCCGATTGCAACGCGCTCGCCCCCGCGACGGTGCGCGAGGTCGCGGAAGCGATCGCGCCCACCGGTTGTGCTTTCGCCGATATGGGCATCCTCGGCGCGCCGCCCTCGCCTTCCGGCGCCGGCGGTCCGCGTCTCTATGCCTCGGGTCCGGGTGCGCGCGCGTCGCTGGCGCTGCGCGACTATGGTCTCGATATTCGCGTCGTTGAAGGCGGCATCGGCGAAGCTTCCGGGGTGAAGATGGGTTATGCCTGCCTCACCAAGGGCACGCAGGCGATCGGCGCCTCGATGATGCTCGGCGCGATGCGCAACAATGTCGCGCCGACGGTACGCGAGGCGCTCGCCGACAGCCTGCCCGATGTCTTCGGCTATGTGTCGAAGCAGATGCCGCGCATGTTCCCCAAGGCCTATCGCTGGGTCGCGGAAATGGAGGAGATCTCGAAATTCCTCGCCGCCGATCCGGGCGCCAGCCAGATGCTCGCCGGAGCGGCGCGGCTTTACGAGCAGATCGCGGGCGACTTCCCCGACCGCAAAGAGGGCGGCGCGGTCGCCACGATCGAGACCTTCCTCAAGCGCTGAGCGCGAAACCAATCGGACGGGTCGTTGATTCGCCTGCGGAAATTGGCTTTGTTCGGTAAAATTCAGATTCTTCGCCATGCCGCCCCCGCATCAAAACGCGATGAGCGTCTGATCTGGCGATGTGGGCATCGGGCGCTGCGCGATCAAGGGAGCAGGCCGACATGCCGCACGATTTTGGCAGTCTCGATCGATTCCGTTACCGGACGGTCGAGTTGCATTTCGAATTCTTGCGGCAGTTCGGCTCGCCGGTCCCCGGCGGCGCAAAGGTCCTCGATTTCGGTTGTGGGATCGGCGATACCGTCGCGGTGCTGCTGCATCTTGGCTACGACGCTTATGGCATCGATGTGACGGAATTCTGGGGGCGCGATATCGGGCGCTGGTGGCTTAAACAAGATCCGCCCCCACCGGAGATACGAAAGCGGCTCTTCTGCGTCGGCACCGATCCCTATCGGCTGCCCTTCGCGGATGCGACCTTCGATTTCTGCTTTAGCGATGAAGTGTTCGAGCACGTCGCGAACCCGGCGACATGCTTTGCCGAGATCGCGCGCGTTCTGAAACCGGGCGCCCTATCGCTCCACCGGTTCCCCGGGCCCAACAGCCTTGTCGAGGGACACATCATGTTTCCGCTCGCCGGCCTGTGTCATTGGACGCCGTGGATCGCGCTTTGCGCGCAACTCGGGTTCCGGCCGCTTCATGGCAAGGGCTGGTCGGCACGCGAGACGATGGGACATTGCAAGACATGGATGGCGGAAGTGTTTTATCCGTCGAAACGGCGGCTTCGCCGCTACGCGCGCGACGCCAATGTCAAAATCGAATTTCTCGAGCGCCGCGATTTTGTGATGAGGGATATCGGAGGGTTTGCCCGGATGAGGCATGTTGCCGAAGGAATCGGCGCTGGGCCGATCGCACGTCTTATTCTTCCGCTCTTTGCGCAGCGCTACATGCTGCTGCGGCGATCGGCCGCTTAACCGGTCACTTATCCAGCGGGACGACGTAACGCTTGTCGATAAAGCTCGCACCGTCGACCTCCGGCTTCACCATGCCTTGGCTCTTGTACCAAGCGATTTGGCGCAGGATGTCGGCGACATCGAGCTTGCCCTCGGCATTGACATAACCGAGCGCCGGCTCGATCGCTTCCGGCGTCTGACCGAGATACTTCGCCATGATCGCAAGATCTTCGGGCGCGTTCGGCCCGTTGCGGCGCTTGCCGCTCGCGTCGACGAAGGCGTTGTCGTAATCGGCGACGGCCTTGCGATAGGCGCCGAGGAAGCGCGCGACAAAATCGTGCCGCGTATCGGCGGTCTTGGTCGCGGTGTAGATCGTGCCGAGCTGCCATTGCGCTTCCTCGCCGCTGTAGCCGAGGAGCTTCACATCGCCGCGAGTGACCGCGGGCATAATCGGCGTCACCGGCCCTATATAACAATCGATCGTGCCGCCGACGACAGATGCGACCATGTTGGAGATGCTTTGCAGCGGAACGATTCGGGTGCTCGCCGGGTCGAGATGATATTTCGTCTCGATAAGGGTGAGCGTGTAGGCGATGCCCGAGCCGAGCGCCGTAATCCCGACAGTATGGCCGGGCAGACCCTGATAGGAAGTGAGCCCGCCGTCGTAAGCGCGCTTGGAGGCGACCACGGCAAAGAGCTGGAAACCTGGCACATCCTCGGCAAAGCCGGCGATGATCTTCAGCGCGCCTTGTCCCGCGAGGTTATAGGTGGCGCCGCTGGCGTTGGCGGCGGCGAAATCGATCGAGCCCGCGACCACGGCAGGAGCCATGGCCGGTGCGCTCTCAAAGAAGATTAGCTCAGGCGCCAGATTCTCCGCGGCGAAATAGCCCTTCGCCTCGCCAATGAAGAGCGGACCGTAGACCGCATTCTTGATGACGCCCACCTTGACCGGATCGGCCGCCAGCGCAGAACTGGCCGCGAGTACGATCGCGGCCGCGACGGCGAGGCCCGGCGACTTCCTGTGGCTGCGCTTCGATCTCGTTTCCATTGACCTCTCCGCCGCTCGATGGATCCGATCATTTCTCCAGCGGGATCACGTAGCGCTTGTCGATCGTCGCTTCCGCGTCGACCTCGGGCTTGATCATGCCTTGGCTGCGATACCACGCGATTTGGCGCTGGATATCTTTCAGATCAAGGCGTCCGCCTTCGTTGACGTAGCCAAGCGCGGGTTTCAGCGCATCGGGCGGCTGGTCCAGATATTTGGCCAGGATGGCGAGGATCGCCGGTGCATCGGCGCCCTCGCGCCGCTCGCCCGCGGAATCGACGAAAGCGTCGTCATAATCGTGGACACCCTTGCGATAGGCGGCAAGGAAACGCTCGACCACGTCGTGACGCTCATCCACGGTCTTCTTGGCGGTGTAGATCGTCCCAAGCTGCCATTGCACCTCGTCGCCGGTGAAGGCGAGGAGCTTGGCTTCGCCACGCGTGACGACGGGCATGATCTGCGTGGCGGGACCGATCGAGGCATCCGCGGTTCCGCCCGTCACCGCTGAGATGATGTTGGAGTTGGATTGCAGCGGCAGTTTGCGAATCCGCGCCGGATCGAGATGGTATTTCGTCTCGATAAGGCTGAGTGTGTAAGCCGCCGCCGCGCCCAAGGCTTGCACGGCCACCGAATGTCCTGGCAACGCCGCGAGACTTTTGAGGCCTCCTCCATAGGCGCGGTTCGAGGCGACGAAGGCAAAGAGTTGAAACCCCGGCCTGTCTTCGGCGAAACCCGCGATGACCCGCAGCGCGCCTTGGCCGCCGAGATTGTAGGCCGCGGCGCTGGCATTCCCGGCCGCGAAATCGAGCGCGCCCGATGCCACGGCGGGGCTCATCAGCAAGGCCGCATCGAACATGACCAGCGTCGCATCCAGCTTCTCGGCTTTGAAATAGCCACGGGTCTCGGCAATGAAAAACGGCCCGTAGACCGAATTCTTGACGACGCCGATCTTGATCAGGTCGTCGGCGCGCGCCGGCCCACCATGCAATGCAAATAGCATCGCCGCGACCAGCAGCGAACTTCTCAAGCGGCGTCCCAACCAAGCCATCTTCGCCTTCGCCCCGCTCTTCTTTTCAGGCACCGTCG
>DATNGE010000139.1:0-3336 GCA_035606035.1 Allostellaceae bacterium | reverse complement strand
AGTTGAGCAATCGCGCGGCGTGACGAAAAGACCGCTTCCGACCCCCGACAGCCGGGCCGAGCGGTTTCCGCGTTCGGCCGAGACGCAGGCGCGCATCATCGCCGCGGCGCGCCCGCTGTTCGCGAAACATGGCTATCACGGTACGACGATCCGTGCTGTGGCCTCCGCCGCCGATATCCATCCCTCGATGGTGATGCGTTATTTCGAGAGCAAGGAAGGGCTGTTCGCCGCCGCGGCGGAATTTGATCTGCGCCTGCCCGATTTTTCCGAGGTCAAAGACTCCGAGCTCGGCATCGCCTTGGTCCGAGTATTCCTCGATCGCTGGGAAGGCGAGGGGGCGGGCGAGGAGCTGCGCGCCCTACTAGGCGTCGCTCATACGAACGCCACGGCGCGCCAGCGGCTGATGGAGATTTTCGCGCAGCAGATCCGGCCGATGGTGGCGCGCGCCGCGAATGTCGCGAATAAGGAGCAATGCGCCGCGCTTATCGTCACGCAAATGCTCGGCCTCGCCTTCACGCGATACATTCTCCACCTGCCGCCGATCGTGCAGCTGTCGCGCGCCGTGCTCGAAGAGCACATCGGCGCGACGATCCAGCATTACCTGCGCGGCTGAGCGCTCAATCCATCGGCAGGCCGACATAAATCTCGGCGAGGGCGGTGGCGGCGGCGCGCGAGCCGACGACGGTGTCGAGCTCGGCGAGACGCATGTGCCGCTCGAAGCTGCTGTCGGCGGGGTTTTGGTGGAGCATCGTGGTCATGTACCAGGAGAAGCGCTCGCATTTCCAAATCCGCGGCAGGACATTGGCGCTGTAGCAATCGAGTCCGGTGCGATCGCGTTGCTTGTACCAGGAATCGAGGGCGCGCGAGAGCACGAGCACGTCGGCGACCGCGAGGTTGAGGCCTTTGGCGCCGGTCGGCGGCACGATATGCGCGGCATCGCCGGCGATAAAGAGCCGCCCATATTGCATCGGGTCGCACACATAAGAGCGCATCCCGACGATGCCTTTCTGGAAGATCGGGCCTTCGGAGAGCGTCCAGCCGGGGAAAGCGAAACGGGCCTGCATCTCCTGCCAGATGCGGTGATCGGGCCAGGCCTCGATCGCGTCATGCGGATCGCATTGCACATAGATGCGCTGCACGCTCGGCGAGCGGGTGCTGAGCAGCGCGAAGCCGCGTTCGTGACGCGAATAGATGAGCTCGTGGAAAGAGCGTGGTGCCTCGGCGAGGATGCCGAGCCAGCCCCACGGGTAGATGATCTCATGCTCCTCGATCATGCCGTGCGGGATCGCCTTGCGGCTCGGGCCGTGGAAGCCGTCGCAGCCGGCGATGAAATCGCAGATCAGCTCATCCGCCTTGCCGTTGCTGTCGCGGAAGGTGATGCGCGGCCTGTCGGTGTCGAGATCGTGCAACGCCGTTTCCGAGACCGAGAAACGGATGTCGCCGCCATCCACAAGCCGCGCCGCGACAAGATCCTTGATCACCTCATGCTGCCCGTAGACGGTGACTTTCTTGCCGCCCGTCAGCTCGACGAAATCGATGTGATGGCGGCGCCCCGAAAATTGCAGCGTGATGCCGGTATCGAAGGCGCCTTCGCGCATCATGCGCTCGCCGAGGCCCATGCCGTTCATCAGATCGACGAGCCATTGCTCGAGCACGCCGGCGCGGATCGTCTGCTCGATATCGTCGCGGCTCCGATTTTCGAGAACCACCGATTCGATGCCGAGGCGATGAAGAAAATGCGAGAGGAACAGCCCGGCCGGACCGGCGCCGATAATGCCGATTTGCGTGCGCATGAGCGAAGGTTAGGCCAGGGCCCCGCGCCTCGACAAGCATGATCGCGGCGCCTAATGATCGCGCCAAGCAAGAAAGGGGGCGATATGCCGAGCGAGAAGTGGATTGGGGCTTGGGCGACCGGCCTTGTCACGGTCGATAAGAGCGCCTTCAAGAACCAGACCCTGCGCCAGATCGTCCGCTCGACGCTCGGCGGCAAGCGGCTGCGCATCCGGCTCTCCAATCTTTACGGCAATCAGAAGCTCACGATCGGCGGCGCGCATATCGCGCTGCGCGACGGCATGAGCGAGCGCATTGTTGCCGGCAGCGATCGCAAGTTCCGTTTCGGCGGCGAGACGGCCGCGGTGATCGGGCCCGGCGCGCTCATCGTCAGCGACGCTGTCGAGCTCGAGGTCAAGGCGCTGACCGATCTCGCGGTCAGCCTCTATATCCCGGGCGAGGTGCCGGAGGCCTTCCCGATTACCGGTCACGGCAATTGCCACCAGACGAATTATCTCTCGGTCGAGGGCGATCACACGATGGCCGCTTCGCTGCCGGTCAAAGAGAAGACCGAGAATTGGTATTTTCTTAGTGCCATCGAGATGCTGGCGCCGGCGAATACGGGCGGCATTGTCTGCTTTGGCGATTCGCTCACCGAAGGCAATCTCTCGAGCCTCGATTCGAACAGCCGCTGGCCCGACCAGCTCGCGCGCCGTCTCGTTCAGCGCGGCGGCCGCGCTTTCGGCGTCATGAACCAAGGGATCGGCGGCAATCGCATCCTGCACGATCTGCGCGGCGACAGCGGGCTGCGGCGTTTCGATCGCGACGTGCTGGCGCAGCCCGGCGCGACACATGCGATCGTCTATATCGGCACGAATGACCTGAGGAATCAGCGCGGCAATCCCGCGGAGATCGTGACCGCCGAGCAGATGATCGCTGGGCTCAAGCAGATCGCGCTGCGCGCCAAAGCCGCCGGGCTTACGGTCTATGGCGCGACGATCATCCCTTACGAGAACGAGACCTATCATCCCGGTGCCTGGACGCCGCAAGGCGAGGCCAAGCGGCAAGCGATCAATGAATGGATGCGCGTGCAGGGCGGCGACTATTTCGATGCGCTCATCGATTTCGACAAAGCGGTGCGCGATCCGGCGCATCCGACTTCGATGCGCGCCGACTACGATTGCGGCGACCATCTCCATCCGAGCGACAACGGCTATCGCCACATGGGCGATGCGATCGATTTGAAGCTATTCGAGTGATAATCGCACATCACTGTCATTCCTGCGAAAGCGGGAATCCAGGAAAGCACCGTGTTGTATCCCTGGACCCCCGCTTTCGCGGGGTGACGGATGGGAGAGGGTCCCTACTGGAACCAGAGATCCTCGGCCTTGGGATTGCCCTTGATCAGCTCCTGCTCTTTCGAGATGTCGATCCAGAATTGGATCTGCTTCGGCGTCAAATCGACATTGATGATCGGCGGCGGCAGCGTGCCGACCACCTGCGCCGGCAGGCCGGTATATTTGGCGATCGCCTGATTGGTCTCGTCGCGATGATCCTTCATGAAGG
>DATNGE010000138.1:0-4857 GCA_035606035.1 Allostellaceae bacterium | reverse complement strand
CACCGGATGATCGATGCAGAGAATGTCGAGGCCATAGAACGGCACGTTTCCGGCGAAGCTCTCGAAGCCCTGATGTAGCGCCTCGACCGTGCCGTAGTAATCGAGATGCTCGGGATCGATATTGGTGATGACGGCGATCGTCGAGGGCAGCTTCACGAAAGTGCCGTCGCTCTCATCGGCCTCGACGACCATCCAATCGCCGCTGCCGAGATGCGCATTCGTGCCGTGCGCGTTGATGATGCCGCCGTTGATGATCGTCGGATCGCGCCCGGCCGTCTCGAGCAGCGCGCCGATCATCGAAGTGGTGGTCGTCTTGCCATGGGTGCCGGCGACCGCGATCGCCCATTTGAGACGCATCAGTTCGCCCAGCATTTCAGCGCGCCGCACCACCGGCAGCAGCCGCGCGCGCGCCGCTTTCACCTCGGGATTGTCGGGCTTCACCGCCGAAGAGATCACGACGACGCGGGCATCGCCGAGATTTTCGGGACGATGGCCGATCGCGACTTGAATGCCGAGTGATTGGAGGCGGCGCACATTGCCACCATCGGCGGCGTCGCTCCCGCGCACGACATAGCCGAGATTGTGGAGGATCTCGGCTATGCCGCTCATGCCAATGCCGCCAATGCCGACGAAATGCAGCGGACCGATGTCGATCGGAAGCGCCCTCATGCGGCATTCTCCCGGGGAGCATCGGCGTTGGCGCAGGCAAGAACGAGATCGGCGAGGCGCGCGGCGGCATCCGGCATGCCGAGTTTTCGCGCAGCCGCGGCGGCAGCGACCATCGCGTCGGGTGCGGCCAGCAGCGCGGCAAGCTTTGCCGCAAGCGCCGCCGGCGTGAAATCCCGCTCCGGCATCACCCAGGCTGCACCGGCATCGCCGAGCGCGCGGGCGTTGAAGCTCTGGTGATCGTCGGCAGCGGCCGCGAATGGCACGAGAATCGCCGGCCGGCCGGCGACGCAAAGTTCGGACACGGTCGAGGCGCCCGCGCGCGCGATGACGAGATGCGCGCGACCGAGCCGCGCCGGCAGATCGTGGAAGAAAGGCGCGACCTCGGCGTTGATGCCGCTCCGGCGATGCGTCTCGCGCACGCGCTCCAAATCCTCGGGCCGCGCTTGCTGCATGAGCGCGATGCGCGATTTGAGCGTCTCGGGGAGCTGAGCGAGCGCGTCGGGGATGACGGCACTCAAGATCCGCGCGCCCTGGCTTCCACCGGTGACGAGCAGGTTGATTGTGCCGCTCGGCGCGGGATAGAGCGTGTCGCGCAGCTTCACGATCTCGGGCCGCACGGGGTTGCCGGTGAAGGCAATACGCGCGATATCGGCCTGCTTCACCCCCTGCACTTGCGGGAACGACGTCGCGATGCGCGTGACGCGCGGTGCGAGCAGGCGATTGGCGCGGCCCATCAGCGCGTTCTGCTCATGCAGTACGGTGGCGACCCGGCGGCGCGCCGCGGCGAGCATCGTCGGGACGGAGGGATAGCCGCCGAAACCGACCGCGATCGCGGGCTGCAGGCGGCCCAAGAGCTTTCCGGCGGCGAGCGTGCCGAGGATCATCTCGCCGACGCCCATCGCCTTGCCGATGAGCCCCGTGTCAAGCCGGCCGGCGGGAATGCGATGCAGCGCGACCTCGGGCAGACGATCGGCAAATGCCTGGCCGCGGCGATCGGTCACCAGTGCGACGCGGTGGCCACGCGCCAGCAAGGCGCTGGCGAGTGCTTCCGCCGGGAACATGTGTCCGCCGGTGCCGCCGCTGGCGAGGATGACGAGGCGTCCGGTCATTCGTCGCCCTCGCCGAAGCGCCGTCGCGTCAGCGCCAAGATCATGCCCATGCCGAGGCCGAGCGCGAGGAGCGAGGAGCCGCCGTAAGAGATGAAGGGCAGGGTCATGCCCTTCGTCGGCATCAAATGCAGCGCCGATGCCATGTTGATGATCGCCTGCAGCCCGAACTGCACGAGGAGGCCGGTGGCGGCGAGGACGATGTAGAGATTGTTCTCCTGCAACAGGCGTGAAAAGCCGCGCAGCACGATGAAAGCGAAAATTGCGACGATAATGAGGCAGACGATAAGACCGAGTTCCTCGCCGGCTACGGCAAAGACGAAATCGGCATGCGCGTCGGGCAGCGACAGCTTCACCGTGCCTTCGCCCGGGCCGCGGCCCCAGAGCCCGCCATTCATGAACGCGTCGAGTGAGCGGTCGACCTGGTAGCTGTCGCCGGCTTGTGGATCGAGGAAGCCGTTGATGCGCGTCGCGACATGCGGCAGCAGCGCATACGCGCCGGCGAGGCCGGCAACGCCGGCGCCCACGAGCGCGACGACCCAGATGAGCGACAGGCCAGCGAGGAAGAACTCTGTGAACCACACCACCGAGACGACCGCGGTCATGCCGAGATCCGGCTGCTTGATCAGCAGGCCGACGATCGCCGCGTAGAGCAGGATCGCGATTGAATTGCCCGGGAAGCCGGGCCGCAGCTTGGCTTGCGCGAAGAGCCAGGCCGAGACCACAGCGAAGCACGGCTTGACGAATTCGGACGGCTGGATCGATTCGCCCGGCAGATCGATCCAGCGGCGCGCCCCTTTGATCTCGATGCCGTTCATCAGCGTGTAGGCGAGCAGCACCAAGCCGATCGCCAACCCGGCGATCGAGATCAACCGGATCGCGCGCGGGCTCATCAGCGAGACCGTGAACATCAGCGCCACCGCCATCGGCAGGACCAAGAAATAGCGCTTGATGAAGTGGAGGCTATCGGTGCCGATGTGCACCGCGACCGCCGGACTCGCCGCCATCACCATCAGCGAGCCAAAGGCGATCAGCGCCAGCACGGCGACGATGGTCCAGCGATCGACCGTCCACCACCACTGCGCGATTATGCTGCGGTCGGTGCGCGCGAAAGTGCTGCGGGCATAGGTGCTCATGCGCGTGCCTCGTCCTGAAGCTCTTCGACGAGACGGCGGAACGCATCGCCGCGCGCTTCGAAATCACGGAATTGATCGAACGAGGCGCAGGCCGGCGACAGCAGCACGGTGTTGCCGGGCTTGGCCATGGCGCGCGCTTGCCGCACCGCGGTCGCTAGATCGCCGGAGCGCGTGAATGGCGCCTTGCCGGACAGCGTCTCGGCGAAAGCCGGAGCCGCCTCCCCGATTAGGAAAGCGTGGCGGAGGCGCGGGAAGCACGACTCGAGGCTGGCGATGCCGCCTTCCTTGGCGACGCCGCCGGCGATCCACAAAATATCCTCGTAGCAGACGAGCGCCTTCTCGGTCGCGTCGGCGTTCGTCGCCTTGCTGTCGTTCACATAGCGCACGCCCTCGATAGTGGCGATCAGCTCCTGGCGATGGGCGAGGCCGGGGAAAGTCGTGATGCCGCGCGCGGCGGCATGGGCGGTAACGCCGAGGCAGCGCGCGGCCGCAAAAGCTGCGGCGGCATTCTGCCAATTATGTCGGCCGGGCAGGTGTGGGAGGCCGGCGAGATTGAGCACTGCCGCTTGCTGCCGGTCAATATCGTCGATCAGATTCGTGCCCGCGACATAGACGCCGCCGGAAGCGATGTGCTCCGCCGAAATCGGCACGACGCGATGACCGCGCGTGGCGAGCCGATCGGCGATGCGCTTGCAGATATCATCGTCGATGCCGATAACCGCGGCCTGGCGTGCGGTCTGACCGGCAAAGATGCGCTCCTTTGCCGCGATGTAGCCGTCCATCCCGCCATGACGGTCGAGGTGGTCGGGCGTGATGTTGAGCAGCAGCGCGACTTCGAAGACGAGGCTATTGGTGAGTTCGAGCTGATAGGAGCTCATCTCGAGCACATAGATGCCGTCCTGGCCGAGCGGCGCGAGCGAGAGCACCGGCAGGCCGATATTGCCGCCGATTTCGACCCTCATACCGGCTTCGCCGAGGATGTGGCCGAGGAGCGCAGTGGTGGTCGATTTGCCGTTGGTCCCGGTGATGCCGGCGAAGCGTGCGTCGCGCTGGCTGCGCGCGAGAAGTTCGATATCGCAAATAATTTCGATGCCGGCGGTGCGGGCGCGCGCCGCGACCGGATGCGGCTTGGGGAAGGTCGAGGGGATCCCGGGTGAGAGGACGAGCGCGGCGACGTTGGCCAAATCCGCGCTGGCGAGATCGACGACAGGTACGCCGCGCATGCTCGCTTCGGCGCGCTTCTCCGCGCTGTCGTCCCAGGCGAGCACATCGGCGCCGCCGCGGCGCAGCGCTTCCGCTGCGCCCAGGCCCGAGCGCGCAAGCCCCATCACGGCGACACGTTGCTGACGGAAAGAGGTGACGTCGATCATCGCCCTCCTACCTCAGTTTCAACGTCGAAAGGCCCGCGATCGCGAGGATCGAGGCGATGATCCAAAAACGGATGACGATGGTCGGCTCCTGCCAACCCTTCTTTTCGAAATGATGATGCAGCGGCGCCATGCGGAAGACGCGCCTGCCGGTCATCTTGAAGCTCGCGACCTGGACGATCACCGACACGGTTTCGAGCACGAAAAGGCCGCCGATGATCGCGAGCACCAGTTCCTGCTTATCGATGACCGCGATGATGCCGAGCGCGGCGCCGATCGAGAGAGCGCCGGTGTCGCCCATGAAGACCATTGCCGGGGGCGCGTTGAACCAGAGGAAGCCGAGCGCCGCGCCGACCATCGCACCGCAGAACACGCTGAGCTCGCCGGTGCCGGGCACATGGAGGAGCTGGAGGTAATTCGAGAAGACGACGTTGCCGACCAGATACGAGATCAGCATGAAGCAGCCGGCGGCGATCATCGTCGGCACGATCGCGAGCCCGTCGAGACCGTCGGTGAGATTGACCGCATTCGAGACGCCCGCGACGACGAAGACGCCGACCGGTAGAAAAAACCAGCCGA
>DATNGE010000137.1:0-20769 GCA_035606035.1 Allostellaceae bacterium | reverse complement strand
GGGGATGGCGCGGACTGTAGGCAACGCCGCCGCTGCTGTCCAACACGCGGCGTGAATTCGCGTTAATGACCGAGCCGCTTAATGCTTGGCGGCACGACACGCTTCGGCGAACGCCGCTGTCTGATCGGCGTTGAGCGGCTGGCCATTGAAGTAGGCCTGGTTGCCGCGGACGGTGACATAGCCGAGCACCGCTTTGGCGTTGCTGCCAGGCGGCAGGTTCAAGCGATGAGCCAGACGCTGATCGATCTCGATCGGGAAATTATCGACGCTCGGGGTCGATGGCGTCGAGGGCAGATCCGCGGGCGCGACGCCATTGCCGTTGGCGTCGACACCCGGCTGGTAGTCAGCGCTCGGCACGCCCGGTGTCGCGGCGGGAAGGCTCGCGCAGATTTGCGACGACATCACCAGCGCGCCATCGGGTGCAGCCGCGACTCCGCCTGGCGGCGGCACCGGCGTATTCGCGGCAAAAGCGGGATTGCCGAAAATCACGAGTCCTAGAATGGCAAGAGCCGAGTCGCGCATGCGAAAGACTAGCCTAATGCGCGGCGCTCGGCCAAGATGATGCGGGGTCGCGCTTCAAAACCGGGGGACTCATGCTCGAGCAATATTTCCAGCTTCGTGCCCATGGCACGACGGTGCGGACCGAGATCGTCGCCGGCTTCACCACCTTTCTCACCATGGCCTACATCATGTTCGTCAATCCGGCGATCCTTAGCGATGCCGGGATGGATCGCGGCGCTGTCTTTGTCGCCACCTGCATCGGCACCGCGATCGGCACGCTGATCATGGGGCTTTACGCCAATTACCCGCTCGCGCTCGCGCCTGGCATGGGGCTGAACGCCTATTTCACCTACGGCGTCGTGAAGGGCATGCATTACTCCTGGGAGGTCGCGCTGGGCGCGGTGCTGATCTCGGGCGTGCTCTTTCTGATCCTCAGCCTGATCAAGCTGCGCGAATGGATCGTCGATGCAATCCCGTCATCGCTCAAGATGGCGATCTCGGCAGGCATCGGTCTCTTCCTCGGCATTATCGCCTTGCGCAATGCCGGCATCGTCACGGGCTCGCCCGACACGCTCGTCACCTTGGGCGATGTCAAAGCGCCGTCGGTGATCCTTGCCGTCTGCGGTTTCCTCGCCATTGTCGCGCTCGACGCCAAGCGCATTCCCGGCGCGATCATCATTTCGGTGCTCGCGGTCACTGCGATCGGCATCGCCATCGGTCTCTCGCCGTTCGGCGGCATCGCTTCGGCGCCGCCGAGCCTCGCGCCGACCTTCCTGCAGCTCGACCTCAAAGGCGCGCTCGATGCCGGGCTCATCGCCATCATCTTTGCGTTTTTCTTTGTCGATCTCTTCGACAATACCGGGACCCTGGTCGGCGTCGCCCATCGCGCCGGGCTGATCACGAAGGACGGCAAGATCCCGCGTCTCAGCCGCGTTTTCATCGCCGATTCAACCGCGACCATCTGCGGCTCGCTGCTCGGCACCACGACCGTCACCAGCTACATCGAGAGCGCCGCCGGCGTTCGCGCCGGCGGCCGGACTGGGCTTGTCGGGGTGGTTGTCGCAATCCTCTTCCTCTTGAGCCTGTTCTTCTCGCCGCTGGCCGGCTCGGTCGCTTCCTATGCCACCGCCCCCGCCCTTCTCTACGTCGCTTGCCTGATGACACGCGGCCTCGCCGAGATCGATTGGGAGGACCCGACCGAATATGCCCCAGCGGTCATTACGGCGATTGCCATGCCGCTGACCTACTCGATCGCCACCGGCATCGCGTTCGGCTTCATCGCTTACGCCGCCGTGAAGCTGATGGCCGGCAGATGGGCGCAAGTCAGCCCTGCTTTGGCGATTCTCGCGCTGCTCTTTCTCGTGAGATTTGCGGTCCTCGGGTCGACTTGACGTTTCCGTGAGAATTTACGTGACCTAAGCCAGCGATTTTCATACACTCGTTTCGGTTCTGGCGATTCTTGCGCAAGAAAACGACCGGTCCAAGTTTAGGGAGGAAAAGCCGCTAACAGACGGCTTGGGGTTCAACCCTTCTGAAGAAGCCGCTTAGTCGAAAAGACAAACGGTGGGGCAAGATCTCAGGATCTTGCCTTATTTTTTTGCACGAATATTCTCGGTAAAAGCTCCGACTAGCTCGATTACTTTGGAAACCAGCTAATACTCAGCGCTGTTCTTCAGGCGGTCACCCTAATCTTGCTCTCTGCCCAAGGCGGATTCAGCCGTGCGACCTCGGCATGCACCGGGCAGCTCGGCACATGCGCCCCTTTGAGATAGCCAAGGCTCATCAAAAACTCGCCGACGATCTCGCCGCCGGTGAAGCGGAAGGTCTCTTTGAACAGCTTCACCCATTTCTCTTTGCTCAGCGGATGATGCGCATCGAGCCAGGCGGCGAAAGAACCGTGGCTCCCGCGAATGGCCTCCAACCGCTTGGCGTTCTCGATGGCCGCCTCGATCTTCAGGCGATTGCGGATGATGCCTTCGTCATTCATCAGCCGTTTCACGTCGCGCCCGGTGAAAGCCGCGACCTTGTCGATGTCATAGCCCGCAAAGGCCGCATGGAAGGCGTCGCGTTTCTTGAGGACCGTCAGCCAGGAGAGGCCGGCCTGGTTGATCTCGAGCACCAGCCGCTCGAACAGCACGGCGTCGTCGCGCGACGGGAAGCCGTATTCGCTCGCGTGATAGCTCCCATGGAACGGATGGCCGGGCGCAAGCCGACAATAGGCGGCGCTCATTGCCCCACCCCCCGCAGATCGATCAGGCCGAAATGGATGAACGCGAACATGATCAGCCAGAGGACGGCCGCGACAATACTGGTCAGGCCGACCTTGAACCAGAGCCGCGGATTGGCCGGCGCCCCGGCGCGCGCGCCGAGATCGCCCTTCTCCGCCGGTTTCACCCCCAAAGGCAGCACCGCGAAGATCGCGATCCACCAGATCACGATATACATCGCGACGGCGACGAACCAGCTCATGATTAGACCTGCTCGAGCTCGATGAGCGTGCCGGCGAAATCCTTGGGGTGGAGGAAGAGCACGGGCTTGCCATGCGCGCCGATCGCCGGCTCGCCATTGCCGAGGATTCGCGCGCCGTCCTGCCGCAGCTTCTCGCGCGCGGCGATAATGTCGTCCACCTCGTAGCAGAGATGATGCATGCCGCCATCGGGATGGCGCTCGAGGAAGGAAGCAATCGGCGAATTCTCGCCCAGCGGCGCGAGCAACTCGATTTTGCTGTTGGCAAGCGTGACGAAAACGGTCGTGACGCCATGCGCCGGCAGATCGACGGGCGCCGATACTTCGGCGCCGAGCACGTCGCGATAGAGCGCCGCCGCCCGGGCCAGATCCGGCACGACGATCGCGACATGGTTGAGGCGTCCGATCATGCGCCAAGTTTTAGCGCGGCGCCGGGGCGCCTAGAAGCGGCATTCAGTCGCTTGCCGCGGGCCGGCTCGCTTCCTGCGGCAGGGGCTGGCGCACCGGGCTCAGCCCGGCCGGGATGCGGAACGCCAGCGCAAAAAGCCCGAGCGCGAGGACGCCGCCGACGAGATAGACATTGTGGATCGCGGCCGCAATCGCATCCGAGAGACGCAGCACCTCGGCCGCGTCGACGCTCGCCCGCGTCGCCGGCTCCAGAAGACGATTGATCTCCTCGTCCGCGCCGGCGATGCGGCTCCCGACGCCGAGATTGAACATCGCCCCGAAGAGCGCCGTGCCGACCGATTGGCCGACGGTGCGCAGGAACATATTCGACGAGGTCGCGGCGCCGCGCTCGCTCCAGCCGACGCTGGTCTGCGTGGCGATGACGAACGTGGTGTTGCTGAACCCCATGCCGAGGCCGAGCACCGCCGCGGCAAAGCCGACCCAAAGGGCTCCATATGCCGGGCTCGCCGTTAACAGCAGCGCCGCGCCGATAATCATGATCACGCCGCCCCAGATCGCCGCCGCGCGATAGGACAGCCGCACCATTATGCGGCCAGCACCGAAAGTGCCGAACGTCCAGAAGATCGACGAAGCGCCAAGCGCGAGACCAGCGACCGCCGGGCTCGCGCCCATCGCGCCTTGCACATAGGTCGGCAAGAAGGCGCCGTTCGACATCATCAGCGCGCCGATGGCAAATGAGCCGATATTGCCGATGACGATGATCGGCAGGCGCCAAAGCCGATACGGCACGATCGGCTCGCGAATGCGCGCCTCCTGCCAGACGAGCCCGCCCAGCGCGAGAATGGCGATGGTCGAGAGGCCGATCAGGATCGTGCTATCAAGGCTGCGCGCCTGCACCAGCACCACCATCAGCGCACCGATGCCAATCATCAGCAGCACCGCGCCGAGATAATCCATTTCGTGCCGCTGCGGCGCGATGCGCTCTTTCAAAAACAGCGCGAGCATGACCATGGTCGCGATGCTGACCGGGATGTTGATCCAGAACACCAGCGGCCAGGAGAGCTGCTCGACGATGAAGCCGCCGAGCAGCGGCCCGGCGATCGCCGAAGTGCCGAAGACGGCGGAGAGATAGCCTTGCACCATCGCGCGCTCTTTCGGCGGATAGAGGTCGCCGAGGATCGTCCAGGCGATCGGCTGGATCGCGCCCGAGCCAAAGCCCTGGATGGTGCGCAAGGCGATCAACGGCACCATGCCCCAGGCGAAGCCGCACGCGGTCGAGGCAACGAGGAACAGCGACGCGCCGAAAATGAAGACGCGCTTGCGCCCGTAGACATCGGCGAGCCGGCCATAGATCGGCGTCGAGGCCGCTTGCGCCAGGAGATAAGACGCGAAGACCCAGGAGAAGAGATGGAAGCCGCCGAGATCGGCGACAATGGTCGGCATCGCTGTGCCAACGATGGTCGCTTCCACCGCCGCCATGAATTGGGCGAACATGCAGGCGGTCAGGATATAGCCGCGCCCTTTCGGCGCGGCGCCCTGCTCCCGATCGCCTGATACCTTTATTTCCCCGGCCACCGCGAAACCCTAGCGAGCGTGCCCTACCCCGACCAGTGCACCGCGCGCATGGCCGAGCGTCGCAGGATCCTGGCCGAATTCCCTAGATTCTCACAACATGCACATCGGTGACCGGGCGCTTGCCGTGCCAGGCCTTGAGCGCGCGCCGGATCGCTACGCGCACCGCTTCGCCGAGCGCCTCATCATCGCGGCGGTCGGCGAGCGGCAATTCCTCGAGCGCTTCCTCGACGCATTCGCGCAAATCTTCGGCGGCGGCGCTTGCGTCTTCCGCAAGCCCCTGCACCGTCACTTTGGGCGGCGCCTTGAGATTGCCGTTGCGGTCGACGACGACAGTCGCCACGGCGGTGCCGTTCCACACCATGCGTTGCCGGCTCTTGAGCGCCTCGCCGCGCAAGGGGAGCAGCGACTTGCCGTCGACCACGAGCCGGCCGGTCGGCACGTCTCCGATCACGCCCGGCTCGCCGGGCGCGAGCTTCACGACCTGGCCGTTATGCGTGACAAGCGCGTGTTTGGCGCCCTGCTCCTCGGCGAGCTTGGCATGCGCCATCAAGTGGCGCGCCTCGCCATGGACGGGGAGCGCGATCGTCGGCTTGACCAGGGCATACATGCGCGCAAGCTCGTCCTGCGCGGGGTGACCCGAGACATGGACAAAATGATCGTGCTCGGAAATGATCTCGACACCCATATGCGCGAGCTTGTTCTGCAGCCGGCCGATCGCGCGCTCATTGCCGGGAATGACCCGCGAGGAAAAGATCACCGTGTCGCCCGGCTCGAGAACGATCTCGGGATGCTCGTCCTCGGCGATGCGCCAGAGCGCGGCACGCGGCTCGCCCTGGCTGCCGGTGCAAATCAGCACCACCTTGTCGCGCGGCAGGTAGGCCGCTTCCTCGTCGGTGAGGAACGGCACGACGTTCTCGAGATAGCCAGTCTCGCGCGCCGCATGATCCATGCGCCAGAGCGAGCGCCCAACCAGCGCGGCATGGCGATCGTTCGCTGCCGCCGCCGCCGCGATCGAGGCGAGCCGCGCGACATTCGAGGCAAAGCAGGCGATAGCGACGCGTTCTTTCTGCTGACCCACGAGCTCGATCAGCGCTTTTCGCACATCGGCCTCGGAGCCCGCCTCACCGGGCCGCAGCGCGTTAGTCGAATCGCAGACCATCGCCAGCACGCCTTCCCCGCCTAACCGGCGCAGCGCCGCTTCGTCCGCCGTCGGGCCAACCAGCGGATCGGCGTCGAATTTCCAATCGCCGGTGTGGAGCACGGTGCCGAAGGGCGTGCGGAGCACAACCGCGTTGGGCTCGGGAATCGAATGCGTCAGCGTGATCAGCTCGAGCTCGAACTGGCCGACCGAGAAGCGGCCGGACATCGGCACTTCGTGCAGCGGCACCTCATGCTCGAGCCCCGCTTCCATGAGCTTGGCGCGCAGCACGGCGGCGGTGAAAGGCGTCGCATAGACGGGACAACGTAGACGTTTCCACAGATAAGCAACGGCGCCGATATGGTCTTCATGCGCATGGGTGCAAACCAGCCCGTCGAGCTGGTCGGCGCGGTCGGCGATGAATTGCGGATCGGCCATGATGACGTCGATGCCGGGCACGGTGTCGTCGGCGAAGCTGATGCCGCAATCGATCATCAGCCAGCGGTCGCCATAGCCGTAGAGGCTCATATTCATGCCGATCTCGCCGACGCCGCCAAGCGCCAGGAAAACCAGCTCGTCGGGGCGATTGATGGTGTCGCGATTGATCGTGTCGGCGTCGCTCATGCTCAAACGGCAATCGTCTTCGGCCGGTTACGCTCGTAAACGAGACGCAGGCCCCAAAGGTTCAGCGTGCCATCGATACGCTCGATCACCGGACTGGCATGCTCGAAGACCGGCGCGAGGCCGCCGGTCGCGATCACCTGCATCGACGCGCCGTATTCCTTGGTGATGCGCGTGACGATGCCTTCGATCAGGCCGACATAGCCCCAATAGATCCCCGATTGCATACAGGCGACGGTATTGGTGCCGATGACCTTGGCGGTGGCGCGGATGGCGACGCTCGGCAGCTTGGCGGCGGCTTGCTCCAGCGCCTGCAGCGAGAGGTTGATGCCCGGCGCGATGACACCGCCGCGGTAATTACCGGCATCATCGACGACATCGAACGTCGTCGCCGTACCGAAATCGAGGACGATCGCCGCGCCGGGATAGCGGTCGTGCGCGGCGATGGCGTTGATGAGGCGATCGGCGCCGACTTCCGCGGGTCGGTCAACCAGCGCCTTCATGCCGAGATCGAGGCCACCCTCGCCCACCATCAGCGGCGTCGAGGCGCAGTAATCGGTACAGAATTTGACGAGGTTGAAATTCGCATCCGGCACGACGCTGGCGATGATCGTGCCGTCGATGCGGCCGCGTGTGAGGCCGCTGAGGCCCAAGAGGTGATCGAGCCACACGACATATTCGTCGGCGGTGCGCTTCGCCTCGGTCGCGATGCGCCACGCGCCGTGCAGTTGTTCGCCCTCCCAGAGAGCGAACACGGTGTTGGTGTTGTTGGCGTTGATCGCAAGCAGCATGGTCGTTCCTCAAGCGGCGATCGCGGGAAAGACCTCGCCCGCGGCGATGCGCTGGCGGCCGGTCCCGGTATCGAGCAGCAGCGCGCCGTCGGTATCGAGCCCGGCGAACACGCCCTCGCGCGTCTCGCCGGGTAGACGCACGCGAATCGGCCGGTTTAGCCCCTGCGCCCGCGCTAGCCATTCCGCGCGGATGGTGGCAAAGCCAGCGCCCTCACGCCAGCGCTCATACCAGGCGAGCAAAGACGGCGCGAGCGCGCCGAGCATCGCCTCGGCATCCAGGTCGGCGCCGGTGGCGGCGAGCGCCGTGGCCGGATATTCGACCTCGACCGGATAGGTCGCGAGGTTGACGCCGATGCCGAGCACCAGCCAATCAAGCTTGCCGTCGCCGCGGCTTTGCGATTCGAGCAGCAGCCCCGCGAGCTTGCGCTCGGCGAGCAACACATCATTCGGCCATTTGAGGCTAATGGCGGCGTCCGGCGCGAAGGCGAGACAAGCATCGGCGATGGCGAGCGCCGCGACGAAGCCGAGCTGCGCCGCGGTTGCGACCGGCACCTCAGGTCGCAGGATCAGCGAGGCGTAGAAATTGCCGGCCGGCGAGACCCAGCCTCTGCCCTGGCGGCCGCGGCCCGCGGTCTGCACCCGCGCCCAGACCAGCGTGCCCGCCGGCGCGCGCTCCGCCGCGAGCCGCTTAGCTTCGTCGCTAGTACTGGCAATGCGCTCGTGGGCAACGAGGCAATAGAACGACGGCAGGGAGGTCTGCAGGGTCATCCGGTGAAGAGCGCAGCCGCGACCGCGTCGGCGCCATCGACCAGGAGGCCCGGCCAGGCGAAGAAGAAGAAGATCACCAGCGCCGAAATCACCAGCACCGCTTGGATTTCGCGGCCGATCGGCCGGTCGAAGGGAGCGGCCGGCTCGTCGAAATACATCAGCTTGACGATGCGCAGATAGTAATAGGCACCAACCACGCTGCTGAGCACGGCAATCACGGCGAGCACGTAGAGATGCGCATCGATGGCTGCGAGAAACACATAAAGCTTGGCGAAGAAACCGGCCATCGGCGGAATCCCGGCGAGCGAAAACATGAAGATGCCGAGCGCCAAGGCGAGCGCCGGATGGGTGCGCGACAGCCCGGCGAGATCGCTGATGCCTTCGACCTGCTTGCCGTCGCGGCGCATGCAGAGGATCACGGCGAAGGCGCCGACATTCATGAACACGTAGATCGCGAGATAGACGAGGACGCCGCGCACCCCCACCGCGCTGCCCGCGGCGAGGCCGATCAGCGCATAGCCAACATTGGCGATCGAGCTATAGGCCATCAGCCGCTTGATGTTGCTCTGGTTGATCGCAGCGAATGCGCCGAGGAGCATCGAGGCGACGGAGATGAACCAGATCACCTGACGCCATTCAGCGACAAGCCCGCCGAACGGCCCGATCATCACGCGGATGAAGAGCGCGAGTGCCGCAATCTTGGGGGCGACCGAGAAGAAGGCGGTGACCGGCGTCGGCGCGCCCTCATAGACATCCGGCGTCCACATATGGAACGGCACCGCCGAGACCTTGAAGGCGAGACCGACCGCGATCAGCACGATGCCGATGATGAGGCCGATCGAGACCGTGCCGCCATCCGCGAAATTGTGCGCCAGCGTGTCGAAGCTTGTCGTGCCGGCGAAGCCGTAAACCATCGACGCGCCGTAGAGCAGCATGCCCGAGGCGAGCGCGCCCAGGACGAAATATTTGAGCCCGGCTTCGGTCGAGCGGACATCGTCGCGGTGGAAAGCGGCGACGACATAGAGCGCGAGGCTCTGCAATTCGAGCGAGACGTAGAGCGAGATGAGATCGTTCGCCGCGATCATCATCATCATGCCGGTGGTCGAGAGCAGCACGAGCACGGCGTATTCCGGTCGGGCGATGCCTTCGCGCTCGTTGAAGCGCATCGCCATGACGAGGGTCAGCGCCGAGCCGATCAGCACCAGCATCTTGGAGAAGGCGCCGAAGCCGTCGACCACGAAGAGCCCGTAGAGCGCGACTTGGCGCGCCGACCCATGGGTATAGAGCGGCGAGGCGACGAGCGCGAAGGCGACGACCAGGGCCGCGACCGCGAGCCAGGCGATCTCGCGCGCCGCCTTATCGCCCTGAAAGGCGCCGAGGACGAGAAGCGCGAGCGACGCCGCCGCGAGGAAAATCTCAGGGAGCGCAGCCATGAAATCGGGAAGCGCGAGATGCATGAATTCCGCCTCTATCGCGCCGCGAAACGATGGCCGGTATCGCGCGCCGCCTGCACGCTCTCGATCAGATTGCCGATCGTCGGCTGCAGCGGCCGCAGGAAGGCGTCGGGGTAGATCCCCATCCACAGCACGACGGCGATCATCGGCACGAAGACGACGATCTCGCGCCAATTGAGGTCGAGCATTGCTTTGACGTCGTCCTTGGTGATCACGCCGAAGACGACGCGGCGATAAAGGTAGAGCATGTAGGCCGCACCGAGGATCATGCCGGTGGTGGCGAAGAACGCGACCCAGGTGTTGACGCGGAATGCCCCCACGAGCGCGAGGAACTCGCCGACGAAGCCGCTGGTGCCCGGCAGTCCGACCGAGGCGAGCATGAACACCATGAAGCAGAAGGCGTATTTCGGCATGTTGTTGACGACGCCGCCATAACGCGCGATCTCGCGGGTGTGCAGCCGGTCATAGACGACGCCGACGCAGAGGAAGAGCGCGGCCGACACAACGCCGTGGCTCAGCATCTGGATCATCGCGCCTTGCAGGCCTTCGGAAGTGACCGTGAAGATGCCCATCGTCACGATGCCCATATGGGCGACCGATGAATAGGCGATGAGCTTCTTCATGTCGTCTTGCGCCAAGGCGACCAGCGAGGTGTAGATCACCGCGACGACGCTGAGTGTATAAACGAGCGGCGTGAAGAAGGCCGAAGCATCCGGAAACATCGGCAACGAGAAGCGGATGAAGCCGTAGCCGCCCATCTTCAAGAGCACGCCGGCAAGGATGACCGAGCCCGCGGTCGGCGCCTCGACATGCGCGTCGGGCAGCCAAGTATGGACCGGCCACATCGGCACCTTCACCGCGAAGGACGCGAAGAAGGCGAGCCACAGCCACTTCTGCAGACCTGGGTCGAAGCTGAAATTCAGCGCCTCGACGATATCGGTCGAGCCGACCTGGGAATAGACGGCGATGATCGCCAAGAGCATCAGCACCGAGCCGAGCAGCGTATAGAGGAAGAATTTGAACGCGGCATAGACCCGGCGTGGCCCGCCCCAGACACCGATGATCAGGAACATCGGGATCAGCACGCCTTCGAAGAACATGTAGAAAACGAAGAAATCGAGCGCGCAGAACATGCCGATCATCAGCGTCTCGAGCACGAGGAAGGCGATCATATATTCCTTCACCCGGACCTTGACCGAGGTCCAGCTCGCGACGACGCAGATCGGCGTCAGGAACGCCGAGAGCACGACGAAGAACAGCGAGATGCCGTCGATCCCCATCTGATAGGCGATGTGGAATTGCGGCAGCCACTCGGCCTGCTCGACAAATTGGAAATCCGATGTCGTCGGATCGAAGCGCACCCAAATAATGAGCGAGAGGGCGAGATCGATCAGCGAAGTCCAGAGCGCGATCCAACGCGCATTGCGAGCGACATACTCCGCCGCGCCGCGCAGGATCATGATCGCGAAAACGCCGGCGATCGGCAGGAACGTGACGAGGCTGAGCAGCGGCCAATTGTCCATGGTTTCCCCGCTCATCCGATCGTGGACAGGAGATACCAGGAGACCAGTACCACCACACCAATCAGCATCGCGAAGGCGTAGTGATAGAGATAGCCGGTCTGCAGCCGGCTGGCGCCGACCGAGAGCCGCCGCGTCGTCGTCGCGAGCCCGTCAGGCCCGAGCCCGTCGATCACAGCGCCATCGCCCTTCTTCCAAAGCCCGGCGCCAAGCCACATGGCGCCGCGCACGAAGAGGAAGTCGTAAATCTCGTCGAAATACCATTTGTTGAGGAACAGGAGGTAGATCGGACGCAAGCTGCGCGCTGTCGCGGCGGGCAGGTCTGGTCGCCAGATATAAGCGATCCAGGCGACGCCGATGCCGAGGAGGCCCATCGCGAGCGGCAGCTTACCGACCCAGAACGGCACGCTCTCCGCGCCGCCCAGCGTATCGTGGCCGGGCAGCACCAAGATCGCCTCGCGCCAGAACTCCGCCCTGCCCTCGCCGACGAAATAGTTGAAGCCGAGGAAGCCGGCGACGACGGCGCCGATCGCCAAGACGACCAGCGGCCAGAGCATCACCGGCGGCGATTCATGCGCGTGATGGAGGACCTCGTGATCGGCGCGGCTCTTGCCGTGGAAGGTCATGAACAGGAGCCGCCAGGAATAGAAGGCCGTGATGAACGCGGCGAAGACACCGAGCCAATAGGCATAGAGACCGACGCCGGTGCCGGCGGCGTAAGAGGCTTCGAGGATCGTGTCCTTCGAATAATAGCCGGCAAATGGCCAGATGCCGGCCAAGGCGAGGCTGCCGATCCACATCAGGATGTACGTGTAGGGAATGATATTCGCGAGCCCGCCCATCTTGCGCATGTCCTGCTCGCCCGACATCGCATGGATGACCGATCCGGCACACAGGAAGAGCAGCGCCTTGAAGAAGGCGTGCGTCATCAGATGGAACATCGCCGCGCCATAGGCCGAAACGCCGGCGGCGAAGAACATGTAGCCGAGCTGGCTGCAGGTCGAATAGGCGATGACGCGCTTGATGTCGTTCTGCGCCATGCCGATGGTTGCGGCGAACATCGCCGTGGTGCCGCCGATCACGACAACGACCGCGAGCGCGGTCGGTGAATATTCGAAAAGCGGCGAGAGACGCGCCAGCATGAAAACGCCGGCAGTCACCATGGTCGCGGCATGGATCAAGGCCGAGACCGGGGTCGGGCCCTCCATCGCGTCCGGCAGCCAGGTGTGGAGACCAAGCTGGGCCGATTTACCCATCGCGCCGATAAACAGCAGGATGCAGGTGACGGTCAGCGCCGGCCAGACATGGCCGAGGAAGTTGATATTGGTCTTCGCGACTTCTGCCGCCGCGCCGAACACCGTATCGAATTGCAGCGAGCCGAACAGCAGATAGACGGCGAAGATGCCGAGCGCAAAGCCGAAATCGCCGACCCGGTTGACGACGAAGGCCTTGATCGCGGCGGCGTTGGCGGTAGGGCGGTCGTACCAGAAACCGATCAGCAGGTAAGACGCGAGGCCGACACCCTCCCAGCCGAAGAACAGCTGCACGAAATTGTCGGCCGTTACCAGCATCAGCATGAAGAAGGTGAAGATGCTGAGATACGCCATGAAGCGCGGGATCGAATGATCATGCGCCATGTAGCCGATCGAATAGACATGGACCATCGACGAAACGATCGTGACGACCGCGATCATGACGGCTGACAACGTATCGAGGCGAAGCGCCCATTCGACCTGGAGATCGCCCGTATCCATCCAGTTGAAGAGGTCGACGGTCACGGCTTGGCCGCCGATCGCAACTTGGAAGTAGATGACGATCGCCAGCACTGCCGATATCAGCACCGCCGCGCAGGTAACGAGCTGTGCACCGCGGTCACCGATCCAGCGGCCGAAGAAGCCGGCGATGATCGCCGCGATCAGCGGCAGGAAGATGGCGGCGACGGTCACGGATCAGCCCTTCATCAGGTTGATGTCTTCGACCGCGATGGTGCCGCGGTTGCGGAAATAGACGACGAGGATGGCAAGGCCGATCGCCGCCTCGGCCGCGGCGACGGTCAGCACGAACATCGCGAAGACCTGGCCGACAAGATCGCCGAGGAAGGACGAGAAGGCGACGAAGTTGATATTGACCGCGAGCAGGATGAGCTCGATCGACATCAGGATGATGATGACATTCCGACGGTTGAGGAAGATGCCGAAGATACCGAGCGTGAAGAGGATCGCGGCGACGGTCAGGTAATGGGCCAAGCCGATTTGTAGCATTAAATCACACTCCCTGCCGCGGCCGGACCTTGACAATCTCGACCGAAGCGGCGCGGCGACGCGTCACCTGCTGCGCGATCTTCTGGCGCCGGACGCCTTCACGCGACCGCAGCGTCAGGACGATCGCGCCGATCATCGCGACCAGCAGGATCAAGCCTGCAGCCTGGAAGGCGTAGATGTAATGCGTATAGAGGAGGGAGCCGAGCGCGGCGGTGTTGGTGAGCTGGCCCGGCGCCGGCGTCGGTGCTGCCGCGGCGCTGCCGATATCGGGCGAAAGACTCCAGGCGCCGAAGACCAGCACCAGCTCGACAAGCAGCACCAGCCCGATCAGAGCGCCGATTGGCAGGTATTGCATGAAACCGTGACGCAGCTCGACGAAATTGATGTCGAGCATCATCACGACGAAGAGGAACAGCACCGCAACCGCGCCGACATAGACGATGACGAGGATCATCGCCAGAAACTCGGCGCCCAACAGCACGAACAGCCCCGCCGCGTTGAAGAAGGCGAGGATGAGGAACAGCACCGAATGGACCGGGTTGCGGGCCGAGATCACCATCACGCCCGAGGCGACAGCCACGCCGCCGAAAGCGTAGAAGCAGATCGCCTGGAGGATCGCGCCAAAATCCATCGCGGCACTACCGGTAGGGGGCGTCGAGCGTGATGTTCTTCGCGATCTCCGCTTCCCAGCGATCGCCGTTCGCGAGCAGCTTTTCCTTGTTATAGAAAAGCTCTTCGCGGGTCTCGGCGGCGAATTCGAAATTCGGGCCCTCGACGATGGCATCGACCGGGCAGGCCTCTTGGCACAGGCCGCAATAGATGCATTTCGTCATGTCGATGTCGTAGCGCGTGGTGCGGCGGCTGCCGTCATCGCGCGGCTCCGCCTCGATGGTGATGGCAAGCGCGGGACAGATCGCCTCGCACAGCTTGCAGGCGATGCAGCGCTCTTCGCCATTGGGATAGCGGCGCAACGCATGCTCACCGCGAAAACGCGGGCTGATCGGCCCCTTCTCGAAGGGATAGTTCACCGTCACCGGCTTCTTGAACATGTATTTGAGGGTCAGCCACAGGCCGGCGGCGATCTCCATGAGGAGCAGGCCGCGCAGGCCGCCGCGATCCATGATCGCCATGATCAACCTCCTCCGACGGGCAGCCAGCCCATCGTCACCAGCGCGCCGGCCGTGATCACGAGCCACAGCAGCGACAGCGGTAGGAACACTTTCCAGCCCAGCCGCATGAGCTGGTCGTAACGGAAGCGCGGCAAGGTCGCGCGCACCCAAAGGAAGCAGAAGAGCACGAAAGCGATCTTGCCGAAGAACCAGCAGATCGACCACAGATGCGCCAGCGGTCCGGTGAAAGGCTGCCAGTTGAACGGCGCCAGCCAGCCGCCGAGGAAGAGGATCGTGGTCATCGCGCTCATCAGGATCATGTTGGCGTATTCGCCGAGATAGAAGAGCGCGAAAGCCATGGCCGAATATTCGACGAAGAAGCCGGCGACCAGCTCCGATTCGCCCTCCGGCAGATCGAAAGGCGAGCGGTTGGTCTCGGCGAGGCCCGAGATGAAGAAGACGATGAACATCGGCAAGAGCGGAATGCAGAACCAGATGGTCTTCTGCGCCTCGACGATCGTCGAGAGGTTCAGCGAGCCGACGCAGAGCAGCACGCTCACCATCACGAAGCCGATCGAGACCTCGTAGGACACCATCTGCGCCGCCGAGCGCAGCGCGCCGAGGAAGGCGTACTTCGAATTCGACGACCAGCCGGCCATGATGATGCCGTAAACGCCGAGGGAGCTAATCGCGAAGAGATAGAGGATGCCGACATTGATGTTGGCGATCACCATGCCCTGGTCGAAGGGGATCACCGCCCACGCGACGATCGCCAGGCTGAATGTAACGATCGGCGCCGCGAGGAAGACGCCGCGATTGGCGCCGGTCGGGATCACCGTCTCTTTCATCAGGAGCTTCAGCCCGTCGGCGAGCGGCTGGAACAGCCCGAAGGGCCCGACGACGTTGGGACCCCGGCGCAACTGCGCTGCCGCCAGCACCTTGCGCTCCGCATAGGTGAGATAGGCGACCGCGAGCAGCAGCGGCACGATGATCGCCAGTATCTCGCCGACCAACACCGCCGCCGGAACGCCGTAGGTGGCGACGAAACTACCCATGGGTGCCTGTCTTGCGCGCGTCGGTCTCCGCGCGCGCGGCAGCGCATGCGGCCATGGTCGGCGAGGCGCGGCTGATCATATCGGTGCGATAGAAATCGCGGATCGGATAGGCGAAGGGCACGTCGTCGATCGCGCCCGCCTTGCCGAAGCCGCCCCAGGCGGCTGCGGGCGTTTCGTCTACTTCGGCGAAGCTCGGATAGGCCTGCACCAGACGGCGGCGCAGCCCGGCGAGCGAATCATAGGGCAGCGGCGTGCCGAGCGTCGCCGACAGCGCGCGCAGGATCGCCCAATCCTCGCGCGCCTCGCCAGGCGGGAACACCGCGCGGCGCGCGAGCTGGACGCGGCCTTCGGTGTTGACGTAGCAGGCGTCCTTCTCGGTATAGGCGGCCCCGGGCAGCACGACATCGGCGCGCGCTGCGCCGCGATCGCCGTGGTGGCCCTGATAAATCACGAAAGCCGAGCCGAGCCGCGCGGTATCGATCTCATCGGCGCCGAGCAGGTAGACGATCTCGATCTCGCCCTTCTCCGCGCCGGCGAGGATGCCGGCAACGTCGCGACCACCCTGCCCCTGCCCCGGCACGAAGCCGAGATCGAGCCCGCCAACGCGCGACGCGGCGAGATGCAGCACGTTGAAACCGTTCCAGCCGTCGCGCACCATACCGGCGCTGTCGGCGAGCGCACGCGCCTCGGCGAGGATCGCGGCGCCATCCCTGCGGCGCAGCGCGCCCATGCCGAGGATCAGCATCGGCTGTTTCGCGTCTTGCCAAAATTCGCGCGCACGATCGGCAAATCCGCGCGGGCCGGTGCCGAGCGTCGTCACAGGGAACGTCAGATCGAGGGCCGGGCCGAAGGCGCCGACGCGGAAGCTGCCTTGCATCCAGCGCTTGCGTAGCCGCGCATTGATGATCGCCGCCTCGTAGCGCGGATTGGTGCCGATCAGCACGCAGGCATCGGCCTTGTCGATACCGGCGATCGTCGTGTTGAAGAGATAGCCGGCACGGTTCGCGGGATCGAGCGCGGCGCCGTCCTGGCGGCAATCGATATTGGTCGAGCCGAGCGCGGTCATCAGCTCTTTCAGCGCGAACATCGCCTCGGTATCGGCGAGATCGCCGGCGATGGCGGCGATCCGATTGCCGGCCACGCCTTTGAGGCGCGAGCCGATCAGCGCGAAAGCCTCATGCCAGGTCGCTTCGACGAGCCTGCCGGCGCGACGCAGGTAGGGCCGGTCGAGACGGCGCTTGACGAGCCCATCGACGGCGAAGCGCGTCTTGTCGGAGATCCACTCCTCGTTCACCTCTTCATTGAGGCGCGGCAGGATGCGGAGCACCGCCGAGCCACGCGTATCGACGCGGGTATTCGAACCGACCGCGTCGAGGACGTCGACAGATTCGGTTTTGCGCAGCTCCCAGGGCCGGGCCGCGAAGGCATAGGGCTTCGAGGTCAGGGCCCCCACCGGGCAGAGGTCGATGATATTTGCCGAGAGCTCGGATTCGAGCGATTTGCCGACGAAAGTATCGATCTCCATGTTCTCGCCGCGGCCGATGCCGCCGAGATCGGCGACGCCCGCAACGTCCGCGAGGAAGCGGATGCAGCGCGTGCAATGGATGCACCGGTTCATCGAGGTCTCGACAAGCGGCCCGAAATCCTTGTCCTTCACCGCGCGCTTGTTTTCCTCATAGCGGCCGCGGTCGAAGCCATAGGCCATCGCCTGGTCCTGCAGATCGCATTCGCCGCCCTGATCGCAGATCGGACAATCGAGCGGATGATTGATCAGCAAGAATTCCATGACGCCCTTGCGGGCCTTCCGCGCCTTCTCGCTGTCGGTCAGGATCACCATGTTCTCAGCGACCGGCATGGCGCAGGACGCGATCGGCTTCGGCGCCTTCTCCTGCTCGACGAGGCACATCCGGCAGTTGCCGGCGATCGCGAGCCGCTCGTGATAGCAGAAATGCGGCACCTCGAAGCCAGCCTGCTGGCACGCCTGCAGCACCGTCGTATTGGCAGGAACCTCAACCTCGACGCCGTTGATCTTGAGCTTCGGCACGCCCCTACTCCGCCGCCTGGGATGCCGCCGCGCGATATTGCGCGATACGCCGCTCGAGCTCGGGCCGGAAATGGCGGATGAGGCCTTGCACCGGCCATGCCGCCGCGTCACCGAGTGCGCAAATGGTGTGGCCTTCGATCTCGTAGGTGACTTCCAAGAGCATATCGATTTCGGCGACGGTCGCGTTGCCTTTGACCAAGCGCTCCATGACGCGCCACAGCCAGCCGGTGCCTTCGCGGCACGGCGTGCATTGGCCGCAGCTCTCGTGCTTGTAGAATTGCGACAGCCGCGCGATCGCTTTGACGATGTCGGTGGATTTGTCCATGACGATCACCGCGGCGGTGCCGAGGCCGCTCTTCACGTCGCGCAGCGCATCGAAATCCATCAGCACGGTGTCGCAGATCTCTTTCGGGATGACCGGCACCGACGCGCCGCCCGGAATGACCGCGAGGAGATTGTCCCAGCCGCCGCGCACGCCGCCGGCATGCGTCTCGATGAGCTCTTTCAGCGGAATGCCCATCGCCTCTTCGACATTGCACGGCTTCGTCACATGGCCGGAGATGCAGAAGACCTTGGTGCCTTCGTTCTTCGGCCGGCCGATGGCGGCGAACCACGACGCGCCACGGCGTAGGATGGTCGGCGCGACGGCGATGCTCTCGACATTGTTCACCGTCGTCGGGCAGCCATAAAGGCCGACGCCGGCGGGGAAAGGCGGCTTCAGCCGCGGCTGGCCCTTGCGCCCCTCTAATGATTCGAGCAGTGCCATCTCCTCGCCGCAGATATAGGCACCGGCGCCGCGATGGAGATAAATCTCGTAATCATAGCCCGAGCCGCAGGCATTCTTGCCGATGAGGCCGGCTTCGTATGCTTCGTCGATCGCCGCCTGGAGGTTGATCGCTTCGTTCGCGAACTCGCCGCGGATGTAGATGTAGCAAGCGGTCGCGCCCATGCCGACGCCGGCGAGCAGGCAACCCTCGAGCAGCTTGTGCGGATCGTTGCGAATGATGTCGCGATCCTTGCACGTACCCGGCTCGCTCTCATCGGCATTGACGACGAGATAGCGCGGCCGATCGCTGGTCTTCGGCATGAAGGACCATTTCAGGCCGGTCGGAAAGCCGGCGCCGCCGCGGCCGCGCAGACCCGAAGCCTTCACCTCGTTGACGATCCAATCGCGGCCTTTGAGGATCAGATCCTTGGTGCCGTCCCAATCGCCGCGTGCGCGGGCGCCAGCGAGGCGCCAATCGCCCGTGCCGTAGAGATTGGTGAAGATGCGATCCTTATCGGCGAGCATTCGCTTGCTCCGTGAGCGTCGTCGGCCCGCCTTCGGGTGCCGAGCCCTGGCGGCCTTTGACCGAGCCCTCCGTCGGCTTCTCGCCGCGCGCCAACGCATCGATCAGCTTCTCGGTCGCCGGCCCGTCGAGGTCCTCGTAGAAATCGCCGTTGTTGATCTGGATGATCGGCGCGTTAACGCAGGCGCCGAGACATTCGACCTCGAACAGCGTGAATTTCTTGTCGGCCGTGGTCTCGCCGATGCCGATGCCGAGCTTTTTCTTGCAAGCCGCCACGACCTCGTCCGAGCCCCTGAGCCAGCACGGCGTCGTCGTGCAGACCTGCAGGAAATAGCGTCCGACCGGCCGCAGATTGAACATCGTATAGAAGCTCGCGACTTCGTAGACCTTGATCGGCGGCATTTCGAGAATTTCGGCGATATGATCCATCGCCGCGCGCGGCACCCAATTTTCGTGCTGCTCCTGCGCGAGATAGAGCAGCGCGAGCACCGCGCTCGCCTGCCGGCCGGGCGGATATTTGGCGATAGCGGCTTTCGCCTTCGCCATGTTCTCTGGCCTGAAGGCGAAGCTCGCGGGCTGCTCGAACGGCACGCCGCTATCGTGGCCGCTCATCGATCGACCTCGCCGAAGACGATATCCATCGACCCGATGATCGCGACGATATCGGCGAGCATGTGGCCACGGCCCATGAATTCGAGCCCCTGCAGGAAAGCGAAGCCGGGCGCGCGGATCTTGCAGCGATAGGGGCGATTGCCGCCATCGGTGACGAGATAGACGGCGAACTCGCCTTTGGGCGCTTCGACCGCCGTGTAGGTCTCGCCCGGCGGCACGTGATAGCCCTCGGTGTAGAGCTTGAAATGATGGATCAGCGCTTCCATCGAGGATTTCATCTCCTCGCGCGGCGGCGGCATGACCTTGCGGTCGTTGACGCGCACCGGACCCGAAGGCATCCGATCGAGCGCCTGCTTGATGATCTTCAGCGACTGGCGCATCTCTTCCATGCGCACGAGATAGCGGTCCCAGCAATCGCCGTTCTTGCCGATCGGGATGTCGAAATCCATTTCCTCGTAGCCGTCATAGGGCTGCGCCTTGCGCAGATCCCACGGCACTCCGGAACCGCGCAGCATCGGGCCGCTGAAACCCCAATCGAGCGCCTGCGCCGCCGTCACCTTGCCGATATCGACGGTGCGCTGCTTGAATATGCGGTTCTCGGTCAGCAATTCCTCGAGATCGTCGATACGCGCGCCGAACTGCTCGATGAAGCCGTAGATGTCGTCGGTCAGGCCCGCGGGCATATCCTGCTGCACGCCGCCGGGACGGAAATAGGCGGCATGGAGCCGCGCGCCCGAGACGCGCTCGTAGAACTCCATCAGCTTCTCGCGCTCCTCGAAACCCCAGAGCAACGGCGTGATCGCCCCGACATCGAGCGCGAAAGTCGTGAGGTTGAGCAGATGATTGAGGATGCGCGTGATCTCGGCAAAGAGCACCCTGATCATCTTCGCCCGCGGCGGCGGCTCGATGCCCATGAGCTTCTCGACCGCGAGCGCGTAGGCGTGCTCTTGGCACATCGGCGAGACGTAATCGAGCCGATCGAAATACGGCACAGCCTGAAGGAAGGTCTTGTACTCGATCAGCTTTTCGGTGCCGCGATGCAGCAGCCCGATATGCGGATCGGCGCGCTCCACCACTTCGCCGTCCATCTCGAGGACGAGGCGCAGCACGCCATGAGCCGCCGGATGCTGCGGCCCGAAATTCATCGTGAAGGTCTT
>DATNGE010000136.1:0-5671 GCA_035606035.1 Allostellaceae bacterium | reverse complement strand
AAAGCAGCTTCAAGGAGGGCTCTGAGGAGGCCGCATTCTGCGGCAGGCGGGTCGCGTAATCGGGTCGGGGCGCGATCTGCGCGGCCGGCGCGGTGCTGTTCGGCACCACGCCGGCACGAAGCGCGTTTATCCAGAACGCCTCGAAATTGGCGGTGCCGGCAGCCTTTTGCCAGTGCGCGCGCAGCAGCGCGTAATCGTTGGGCTGCGGCGTGCCGAGCAGCATCGCCAGGATTTCATGCGCCGAACGGCCGCCGTAAAGCGGCTTCACCTGCGGCTGCTGGATCGTCACCGTGCCGTCATAAGCGCGGACATCGCTCCAGCTTTCGTATTCATGCGCCGCGGGCACATGCCACTGGCACAGCGCCGCGGTCTCATCGTCGTAGAGACCGAGATAGATCGCGTGCGGCACATTCTTCAGCGCGCCGGCAAAGTCGAGATCCGCCGGCGCGGTATAGGCGGCGTTGACGCCGAGGATCAGCAGCGTATCCACCTGGCCGGCTTGCATGTCGGCAATCAGCGACGCGAGCGATGATGCGTGGCTTGTCGGCATCGCTTCGACCGGCTCGATCGCGCGAACGGTCGGCCCGCCGAGCGCATGATTGATCGCGTGACAGAGCGCGTGGATTTCGGCCGGCTGCTCGCGGCCGGGATGAAGCAGTGCCGACCCGCGATGCGCCTGCAGGTCGCCGATCAACGCCGCAAGCGCCTGCGCCTGCGGCGCCTGTGCGCTTTTCCACGGTGCCGGCCCTGCCTGCACCGAGGCGGCGATGAAGCGAAGCGCGGCGGCGATCTCTTGCGGGCCCATTACCAGGCGATGGTCAGCCTTGGCGCCAAGCAGCGTCGGCGTGCTTTCGAGCGCATAGACCCGGCTCATGCGCGACTTCGCCTGATCGGCGCGGCGGCGCGAGGCGAAATCGCGCGCATAGCGCAAATGGCCGGGCGCGGCGTTGAGCGCGTCGCTCTCGATGCCAAGGATCACATCGGCGCGCGCGAAGTCGTAGACCATATCGACGGCGCGGCCGAAAGCGAGCTCGGCGCCCACCTGCGCGGCGTCGCGATGGAGCGGCTCCCAGCGGTGCCAGACCATCGCGGGGAAAGATTTTTGCAGTGCTGCGATCTGCTCGGCGAGGGTGGGCGAGGTGACCGCGCCGGTCAGGAGCCGCAAGCCCGCGCCGCGCTTCGCGAGCAGGGCTTCGCGGCGCTCATTCAGCATGGTGGCCAAAGTCTTGGCGCTCGCCAGCTGGCCCTGCGCGGTGATCGATTGCGCGCGATGCGGATCGTAAAGACCGAGGATCGAAGCTTGCCCGATCGCGCTGGTGCTGCCGCGGCTCGCCGGGTGGTCGGGATTGCCTTCGACCTTGAGCGGTCGCCCCATCTCGTGCCGCAGCATCACGCCATAGCCGAAACCGTCGAGGCTCGTCGCGGTCGCGTAATAGCGTGCACGCCCGGGCACGATGCCGGCCGGCTGCTCGACATAGGGCGCGAGCTCGCGCTGGTCGACTTCCTTCTGGCAGCCGGTCAGCCCGCCAAGCGCCAGCGATGCCGCCATGAGCTGCAGCACGCGCCGGCGGTCCACCGCCGTCTCGGCAATGCGTGCGAACGTCGGAAACTCTTGATGGAGCAAGGCGAGGAAGGACGGCGTTTGCGCCAGCTCGTCGAGGCTGCGCCAGTAGCGCGGACCCTTCTGTTGCGCGAGCTGCGCGCGCAGCATCGCGAGATCGAGCGAAGGTGATCCGCGCTCGGTCATCGGTGGCAGACCGAGCAATCGGTGAGCGTCGAGACGTGTATATGGTACTGCGCCATGAGATGCGCGGGGCTCGGCGTGCTGGCCGTGCGCTGCCAATGCGGATCGAACACCGCTTCCGGCGGCCGCAGATGCGGCGCGGGATCGCGATGGCAATCGAGGCACCAGCCCATGTAAAGGCTTGTCGCCTTATAGGTGAGCGGCATATCGCCGATCGGACCATGGCACTCGGTGCAGCCGACGCCTTTGGCGACGTGGATGCTGTGATCAAAATAGACGTAATCGGGGAGGGTGTAGACGCGGTTCCAATGCAGCGCTTGCGCGTTCGCGGCGCTTTGCCGCACGGGCGCGAGGATCGCGGCGTTGGTCCAGATCTGCGAATGACACGTCATGCATATCTGAGTCGCCGGCATGCCGGCATTGGACGATTGCTCGACCGCGGTGTGGCAGTAGCGGCAATCGAGGCCGAGACCGCTGACGTGATGCTGATGGCTGAAGGGAACCGGTTGTGGCGGTGTGAAGCCGATATCGGTGGCGTAGCCGGTATTGGGGATGATCCAGATTGCCGCGATCAGGATGACAACGATACCGCCTGCCGTGATCAGCACGATGCGCGTGTAGAAATTCGCTCTTGTTCCGAAAACCGCAGCCATGCGCCTCGCTACCCGCGCTGACGAATAAACCCCCGAAAAACCGGCTTAGTTCCGCGATTGTGGCGAGCTTGCGGCTTTGTAACGCGAGCCGGCAGCGGGAACGCGGTGACACGGCGCGGGTTCCTCCGAGACATCCTTTCTCGGAGATGAATTCACCTGGCGCATGACCGCGCCGCATGTGTTGTCGCGTGGATTTCAGGGACCGCGCCGTGTCAGGGTCGCGATGCGTGGCGTTGTCTTCGGCGTGAGCAGCTTGTCCACTCCGGCGCTGATCGCCCGCGCGGCACCGGGCGCGCGTTCTATTCCGCGATGACGCGCGGCGGCCGCGGCTCCGCATAGAGTTCTTCCACCAGGGAGGCGCGGTTGTCGAGCACGGCGCGCTGATTGATCGAGCCCTTATCCGTCATCTCGCCGCGATCGAGCGATGGCGGCTCCTCGAGCAGCAGAAGTCGCGTAATGCGGTTCGAGCTGCCGGTGCTCTGCGCGGCGAGGCTGCGCAGCCGCGCGGCGAAGGCCGCGCGCAGTGCCGGATGCGCGAAGAGCGCCGCGCGCGTCGCGTCAGGGGCGCGATCGGGACAGAGCTGACGGCACGCTGCCGCATCGGGAAAGACGAGCGCGCCGATCTCGTTGCGCCCCAGCCCGGCGATGACGACGTCCTGAATCAGCGGCGCGAAATGATCGATGAAAGCGGCGCGCAGCGGCCCGACATTGACCCAGGTGCCGCTCGCCAGCTTGAAATCCTCGGCGATCCGGCCATCGAAGATCAGGCCTTTGCGTGGCTCCTCGGGATCGAGGAAACGCAGCGCATCGCCGAATCGGTAATAGCCCTCCTCGTCGAAGGCCGCGGCGGTGAGCTCGGGCTGACGCCAGTAGCCAGGCGTGACATTTGGTCCACGGATGCGCGCGTCGAGCTTTCCCTCGCGCGGCACGAGCTTCAGCTCGACGCCCGCGGCGGGCAGGCCAACGACGCCCGCGCCGCTCATGCCGTGTCCCGCTGAGAGAGCAAAAGGCGCGGTTTCGGTCGAGCCGAGCCCGGTCAGCATCAGAATGCGCTCGCCATAGGTCGCGCTCGCGATCTCGTCGAGCGCGTCCCAGATATGCTGCGCCATGCTGGCGGCTGCGTAGTAGAGCACGCGCACGTCGCGAAAGAAGCTGCGCCGCAGGACCTCGTCTTGGCGCAGATAGGGAATGAGCGCGTCATAGCCGCGCGGCACGTTGAAGTACCAGGTCGGCGAGACCTCGCGCAGATTGCGCACCGTCGCCTCGATCGCACCCGGCAGCGGCCGGCCGTCATCGATATAGAAGGTGCCGCCGTTATAGAGCGCCATGTTGAAATTGTGATTGCCGCCCGCCGTGTGATTCCACGGCGACCAATCGAGGAGGATCGGCGGCCCGTCGCGGAAATAGGCGAAATGCGTGCGTATCTGCTCCTGATTGGCGCAGAGCATGCGCTGGGTGTTGATGACGCCTTTGGGCAGGCCGGTCGAGCCGGAGGTGAAGAGGATTTTTGCGATCGTGTCGGGACCGATCGCCGCATGGGCGGCCTCGATAGCGGGATCGGCCGCGGCCGTCATGAGCGACGACAGCAGCGTCGTGCCTCGCCCCGGGACCGCGTTCCGCTGCACCACGATCTCGACCTCTTCCGGTATCGCCGCCGCGATCGCGCGTCCGTAGAGCGCGCCATCGGTCGCGAAAACGAGCCCCGGTGTTGTCAGCGCGACGATATGCCGAAGCTTGCCGAAATCGCTCGAGACTAGCGAATAGGCCGGCGAGAGCGGCGCGTAGGGAATGCCCGCGTAGAGCGCCGCAAGCCCGAGAAGCGCATGATCGAGATCGTTGCCCGAGAGGATGACGAGCGGCCGCTCGGCCGACAGTCCGCGCGCGAGCAACGACGTCGCGAGAATGCGAACGTAGTCCAGCGTTTCGCCATAGCTGAGCTTGCGCCAAGCATCATCGCTGCCGCGCTCGGCAAGGAAGGTGTGCGCGGGCGCGACCGTCGCCCAATGGACCAGCCGATCCGTCATCCTGATCGCGTATGCGCGGAGCGGATCCTTGTTCTGGATATAGACAGTGCCGTCGCCGCGCCGCTCGATCGCAACATCGAGCGAGCCGAGGCGCACCGGGCGCAGCGGCAAGCTCTTCTCGTCATTCTGCGGAACGGATGCTTCCATGCGACCGATCCTCCTGAGAGCGCCTTTTAAACGGGCGTGAACATCGGCACGGGCTGGCCGTTCTCGGCCGGCTTGAAGACGAGGCGCACGCGCTGCCCAATGCGAATACGATCGAGATCGCCATCGACGATATTGGTCATCATCGTCGGCCCTTCGGCGAGCGTGACATAAGCGATGGCGTAGGGGATGTCGGCACGGCGCATGACGCTGAAGGAATAGATCGTACCTTCGCCGGTTGCCTCGCGCCATTCGGTATCCGCGCAGAAGCAGAAGGGACAAAGCTTACGCGGATAGAAATGATAGGCGCCGCAGGCGGCGCAGCGCTTTAGGAGCAATTTGCCTTGCTTCGCTGCTGCCCAATAGGGCTCGGTCTCGGGGAAGGGCACGGGCGACGTGATCGCGCGTTCTCTCGCCATCGCTTTACTCCCGCTCGAGAATGAGGGTGGCGCTGCCGTGCCGGGTGCCGAGCGCGCCACCGGTGCCATGGACGAGCGCCAATCCGCAACCCGGCACCTGGACCTTCGGATGCGCGATGCCGCGGAGCTGCCGCACCGATTCGATGACCTTGGTCATGCCGCCGCGGTTCGAGGGGTGATTGTTGCAGAGCCCGCCGCCATCGGTGTTGAACGGAAGCTTGCCGACGCCCGCGATGAGATTGCCATCGGCGACGAAAGCGCCGCCTTTCCCCTTTTCGCAAAAGCCGAGATCCTCGAGCGTGATCAGCACCGTGATCGTGAAGCTGTCATAGATCGAGGCGTATTGGATGTCGGCAGGCGTGACGCCGGCCTCGCCGAAGGCCTGAGGTCCCGACCAGCGCGCGCCCGAATAGGTCAGATCGATCCGGCCGCCCATCTGGTGCTTCGGCGCGTAGCCGGCGCCGATCACCTTGACCGGCGGGTGCTTCAAGCTTTTCGCGATCTCCGGTCCCGTGACGATGAGCGCGCCGCCGCCGTCGCTGATGACGCAGCAATCGAGGCGATGCAGCGGGTCGGCGATCAGCGGCGAATTGACGACGTCAGAGACAGTGACGACATCGCGCAGCATCGCATGCGGATTGTGCTGCGCATGATGCGAGGCCGCGACCTTGATCCAGGCGAGCTGCT
>DATNGE010000135.1:0-10750 GCA_035606035.1 Allostellaceae bacterium | reverse complement strand
CTGACCCGTGGCCTGCGTGGCCGCATCGTTGCAACAGTCATCATCGGCCTCATCGCCTCGCTGATCGGCATCTCGCGCTTCGTGCTGCTCGGCCTGCTGATTGCGAGCGTCTTTCAAGGCGCACCGCTCGCATCGATCGTGCCGCTCGCCCTCGCGGTTGCGCTCGCCGTCATCCTGCGCGGCGCGCTGGAGCATGCGCGCACCATGGTCGCGAACCGCACCGCGGCCGAGGTGCAGCAGGCGCTGCGCGCCCGGCTCTACGACAAGATCGCGGCGCTGGGCCCGTCATGGTTCGCGAATGAGCGCACCGGCGGCCATGTGCAATCGGTCGTCGACGGGGTCGAGCAATTGCAGATCTTCTTCGGCCGCTACGTGCCGCAGATGACGGTCGCGGCGCTGACGCCGATCCTGATCTTCGCGATCATCGCCTGGTGGGATGTGCCGGTCGCCGCGGTGCTGCTGGTCGCGGCAATCTTCGGCTTGGTCGCCCCCGTCGCCTTCCGCGCCCTCGATACCGGCGCCAGCCGCGCCCGCAGCGTCTCGTTCCGCGCCTTCAGCGCCGAATTCCTCGATGCGATCCAGGGCCTCGGCACGCTCAAAGCCTTCGGCCAAAGCCGCGCCTATGGCATCCAGCTCGCCGACAAGGCGCGCAAGCTCTCGAACACGACGATGTGGCTCACGACCACCGGGCTGATGACGCGCGGCGTGATCGACGTCGCCATCGCTTTCGGCGCCGCCGGCGCGCTGGCGTTCGGCGCGTATCGCCTCACCCACGGCGAAATGAGCCTGCAGGCGCTGCTGATCGTGCTGATGGCCGGCACCGAGATTTTCCGCCCCTTACGCGATTTCCGCGGCGTGCTGCATGAGGGCCAGATCGGCCAGGCCGCCGGCATCGCGATCAACGAGTTGCTGAGCACGCCTGTCGAACAGCGCAGTGCTACGGCAGATGCGCCTGAAAAACTTTCGCCGACCATCGATTTCCAGAATGTGCGCTTTTCCTACCCGGGCGGACGCGGCATCGCCCTCGACGGCGTATCGTTCAGCCTCACCGCCGGCGAGCGCGTCGGCGTCGTCGGGCCGAGCGGCTCGGGCAAATCGACCATCGCGCGGCTGCTGCTCCATCTCTATGAAGCGCAGGAAGGCGCGGTGAAGATCGGCGGCATCGATATCCGCGCGCTCGATCCCGATCGCGCCCGCGCGCAGATCGCCGTCGTCCAGCAGGACACCTATCTCTTCCACGGCACGATCGAGGACAATCTCCGCCTCGGGAAAGAGAACGCGACCCAAGTCGAGCTCGAGGAAGCGGCGCGCGCCGCCGACGCGCATGATTTCATCTTGAGCCTGCCGCAAGGCTATCGAACGATCATCGGCGAGCGCGGCGCGCGGCTCTCCGGCGGTCAGCGCCAGCGCATCGCCATCGCGCGGGCGCTGCTGCGCGACGCGCCGATCCTGATCCTCGACGAGGCCATGTCCTCGGTCGATGCCGAGACCGAGGCGACGATCCAGAAAGCGCTCGACCGGCTGATGACCGGCCGCACCGTGCTGATCCTGGCGCATCGCCTTTCCAGCGTCATCGGCACCGACCGCATCCTCGTCGTCGAGCAGGGCAAGATCGTCGAAAGCGGCAGCCACGACGTGCTGATCCGCCGCGACGGCGCCTATCGCCGCTTGATGGGTGCGCAGGCCGAAGAGCGCGAAGGTTATACCGGCGTGCTCGCCGAGCATTCCGCGGAGGACGAGCTCGCCACGGAAGAGCTTGCCGAGATCGAGGATGACGGCGAGGAAGCGGATTCGATTCTGCGCGTCGACAAGCTGCCCTGGGCGAAGACAATCGGCTGGCTTTTCGCGATCATCGCGCCCTGGTGGCGCCGGCTCGGCGTCACGATGACCTGCGGCATCGGCCGTGTCGTCACCTTCATCAGCGTCGGCGTGTTCTCCTCGCTCGCCGTCGCCGCAGTGAAACATGGCGGCGATTATTGGACGCCGCTCTCGGTGCTGCTGATTGTCGCGCCGATCTCCGGCGTGCTCGCCTGGTGCGAGACGTGGCTGGCGCATGACATGGCCTATCGCCTCCTCGCCGAGATGCGCATCAACCTCTTCAACAAGCTCGACACGCTGGCGCCGGCTTACCTGCTGCGCCGCCGCTCGGGCGACCTCGTCAGCCTCGCGACGCAGGATGTCGAGACGGTCGAGTCTTTCTTCGCGCATACCATCACGCCCTCGATCGTCGCCGTGCTGATCCCGGCCGCGATCCTCCTGACCCTCGCCTGGTTTGCGTGGCCGACCGCGCTCGTGCTGCTGCCTTTCCTCCTCTATGTCGGCCTGACGCCGGTGTTCGTGCGGCGGCGCATCGACCGCCTCGGCGCGGCGGCGCGCGAAGGGCTCGGCCGCATGACGGCGCATGTCACCGATACTATCCAGGGGCTTTCGGAGCTCGTCTCATTCCAGGCGCTCGGCCATCGCCGCGGCGATTTCCAGCGCATCGTCGGCGATTACCACGCCCTGCGCCTGACGCTTTATCGCGACCTGTCGCTGCAATCGGCGCTGCTCGAAGTCGCGACCGGTCTCGGCGGGCTCTGCGTCGCCGTGACCGGCGCCTCGCTCGCGGCGAGCGGCACGCTCGATCCGACGATACTGCCGCTGCTCACCCTGCTCGCAGTCGCGGCTTTCCTGCCGGTCTCCGAGATCGCCTATGTCAGCCGCCAGCTCGCCGACACGTTCGCCTCGGCGCACCGGCTGCAGAAAGTCCATAGTGAGCCGGTGCCGGTCACCGATGGACCTTTGGCGCCGCCCGCCCCGTTGACGGGCGGATCGTCGGTTCGTCTCGATCGCGTCACGTTCACCTATCCCGGCAGGCAGCGCGCCGCGCTCAGCGAGTTCAGCCTCGACATCGCGCCGGGCTCGACCCTGGCGCTGGTGGGACCGTCGGGCTCGGGCAAGACGACGCTCGCCAATCTGCTCCTGCGCTTCTGGGATCCCGGCGCCGGCGCGATCAAGCTCGATGCGATCGATCTGAAGCAGTACCAGCTCGATCATCTGCGCGGGCGCATCGCGCTGGTGGCGCAGGACACATATCTCTTCAACACCAGCCTCCGGGCCAACGTGCTGATCGCGCGGCCGGGAGCAAGCGAGGCAGAGGTCCGGCAAGCGATCGAGCGCGCGGCGCTCGCCGATTTCGTCGCCACCTTGCCTGAAGGCCTCGACACCAAGGTCGGCGAGCGCGGCGTGCAGCTCTCGGGCGGCCAGCGCCAGCGCGTCGCGATCGCGCGCGCTTTCTTAAAGAACGCGCCCGTGCTGATCCTCGACGAGGCGACGTCGCATCTCGACGCGGTGAGCGAGGCGCAGGTGCGCCGCGCGCTCGATGCGCTGATGCAGGAGCGCACGACGATCGTCATCGCCCATCGCCTGTCGACGATCCGCGATGCTTCGATGATCGCCGTGCTCGATCGCGGCCGGCTGATCGAGACCGGCACGCACGACGCGCTGATCGCGCGCGGCGGGCTCTATGCCGAGCTGGTCGAGCACCAGCTCGGCCTCAGCCGCGCGGCGGAGTAGCAGCCGCGAGGGCGTCGGCGAGCGCATCGTACCAATAGGTCTGATCCGCCGGCGTGAAATGCGCATTGGCAGGGCTGGGATTCGGCACCACGAAGATGCGCGTCTCGCCAATCTTATATGGTTGCAGGCCGAGGCCGATTTCGGGCAGAAGCGGCGCGATCACCTTCTGCACCGGCCGGCCGACCGTGACGCCATGGAAGCAGGCGAAGCGCGGCTTATGGCGTTTGAGCTTGCGCGCCAGCGCCGACACACCGTCTTTCGGCTCGTCGCGCGTCAAATCGGTCGAGCGCGGGCTCGGGCGCTTGACCAGATCGGTGAAGCCGAAACCGTACTCCTGCAGCAAGCGATCGTGCATCGGCTCCAGCCGCTCGACGCCGAGACCGGCGCGCGCGGCGAGGCTGAGGCGCGAGCGCGAAAACGCTGGCCAGAAACGGTTGATCTTGCGCGCGAAGTAATGGCCCTGCGTTGCCGAAAAGACGGACGGGTTGATGCCGACGAAGACGACATTGAGACCGTCGCACAGCAGGTCCGGCAAGGTCAGCGGGTTGGGCATCGGCTCTTCCTACACTAAGATGCCGTGATGGACGCGAAAAAATCCGCCATCGCCGAGCTGACGCGCCTGATCCAACAGGCAAAACGCGCCGTCGTTTTCACCGGCGCCGGCATCTCGACCGAATCGGGCGTGCCCGATTTCCGCAGCCCGGGCGGCATCTGGACGCGGATGAAGCCGATTTATTTCCAGGAATTCGTCGCCAGCGAGGACAAGCGCCGCGAATCCTGGGAGCGCACTTTCTCCGGCGCGATGCGCTGGACCGGCGCCAAGCCCAACGCCGGCCACTACGCCGTGGCGCGGCTCATCGGCCGCGGCAAGGTGAGCGCGATCATCACGCAGAATGTCGACAATCTGCATCAGGAATCGGGCGTGCCGGCCGAGAAGGTGATCGAGCTTCACGGCAATGGCAGCTATGCCACCTGCCTCGATTGCGGTCTGCGGCACGAGCTCGAGGTGCTGAAGCAAAGCTTCGTTGGCCGCGGCGAGATTCCGACGTGCCGCGAGTGCGGCGGGCTGGTGAAGACGGCGACGATCTCTTTCGGTCAGGCGCTGAAGCCGGAAGTGATCGAGCGCGCGCGCGAGGAGACGACCGCCTGCGATCTCTTCATCGTGCTCGGCTCGTCGCTGGTGGTTTATCCCGCCGCCGGCTTCCCGCTGCTCGCGGCGCAGAACGGCGCGGCGCTCGCCATCATCAACCGCGAAGCGACCGAGCAGGATGAATACGCCGATCTCGTGATCCATGACGAGATCGGGCCGACCATGTCGGCCGCGGTGCCGCTCGATTAAAGCTCAGCGCGGCCGGTAGGCGCGCGGCTCGTCGGCGGCGATCGTGTTCTTGAGGACACCCAGGCCGGTGATCTCGACTTCGACCTTGTCGCCGGGCTTCATGTTCACGACGCCGAGCACGCCATGCCGGCCCGCGGGCTTCAGATCCTCGCCGGGATGCGGCTTCAGCGCGCCGGGCGTGCCCATCATCACCACGTCGCCGGGCAGCAGCGTGTAGCCGGTCGAGAGGTAAGCGACGACCTGCTCGACGGCGAAGAGCATGTCGTTCAAGGGCGCATTCTGGCGCTCGATGCCGTTGAGGCGCGTGATGACGCGCTGCGCTTTCGGATCGCCGAATTCGTCTCTCGTCATCAGCCACGGGCCGGTGCTGCCCGAGCGCTCGAAATTCTTCCCCAAGCCGAAATTGCGGTTGTGGCGCTGATATTCGCGCACCGAGCCTTCATTGCAGCAGCAGAAGCCGGCGATGTGATCGAAAGCTTGTCCGACCGGGATGTGCCGGCCGCCGCGCCCGATCACCACGCCCAGCTCGCCCTCGTAATCGAATTCCTTCGCGACCTCCGGCGGCGGGCAGAGCAGCGGCTGATCATGGCCGACCAGCGAGGCCGGCGTGCGGATGAAGAGATGCGGGAATTCCTTCGAGGTGGTGAGGCCGGTTTCTTCGATATGCGTCTTGAAATTGAGCGCCAGCGCCCAGGTGACATGCGGGTCGGGAATGACCGGCAGGAGGTGGGCATCGGCGAACTTGCGCGTGCCGCTCTTGCCGCCGACCGCGTCGCGCAGCCGCGCCAGCCCGTCCGGCATTTCGATGAGCGCGCGCAGCCGCGCCGGTAATTGCGGCGCGACCTCCGCGACCGGCAGATAAGCATCGGCGCTCGTCATCACGCCGATGCGCGGCGCGCCGCTCTCGCTATAGGAAATGATCCGCATTCGTCTCGCCTTATGACAAACCCAACATATGCTGGCCGTACTCGGCCATGCCGAGATCCCAGACCAGCCCGGTATGCGTCGCGGTGGCATGCAGATCGCGATAGGCGCGTTGCAGCGTATTGCCGTCGAAAAGCACGCGCGAGCCGGCGGCATAAAAGAGCCGCTCGACGGCCATGAGCGCGGTGCGCGCCGCATAGGTCGAGTTGCGCTTGCCGCGCGCGCGGTAATGCGCGGGCACGGTCTCGCCGCGATCGAGCATCGCCCGCGCTTCGCGGACGGGCGCGATATAAAGCGCCGCCGCCGCTTCGATCTCCGCCGCCGCCACGGCGAGCGAGATCTGCGTGCCGGTCTGCTCCGCGACCTTCATCCCGCGCGAGACGCGCTTCTTCGTCAGCGTGATGTAGTCGGCGAGAAAGCCCTCGGCGATGCCGACGGCGACGCAAGCGAAAGCGCTGGTCGCGAGCCCGCCATGCGGCATGCGGAAGATCGGCGCTTGATGCGCCTGGTTGCCGGGGCCGGTCGCCGCTTCGAGATCGCTGTAGCGCAGGATGCGATGCGCCGGCACGAAGACATCCTCGACGGTAAAGCTTTTGCTGCCGGTGCCCGCCATGCCCATCACATGCCAGTCGTCCATCACCGTGACGTCGCTGATCGGCACGAGGAAAAGACAGCGCTCGCCCTGCATCGGGCCGTCGACGATCGTTCCGCCGGGCAGCGCCCATTGCGCATAATCGACGCCGCTGGAAAAGCCATGCTTGCCCGAGAAGCGCACGCCGCCGGGCACGCTGCGCGCGACGCCGATCGGCGGGAAGCTCGCGCAGAGCCGCGCGCCCGGGTTCTTGCCCCAGATCTCTTCCTGCGCCTCGAGCGCCAAGCCACTGGCGATTTGCGCGTGGTCGCCCATGACGGTCGAGACCCAGGCCTGCGCGCCGCAGCCGCGCGCGAGGATTTGCCCGACCTCGCACAGCACATCCCAGCCGAGCTCCAAACCGCCGAAACGCGCCGGCTGGCAGATGCGCAAAAAACCGGCGGCATCGAAATCCGCCATGGTTTCCTCGGGGCAGGTCCGCGCGGCTTCGCAGGCGGCGCTGCGCTCGCGCAGCGCCGGCACCAGCGCCTCGGCGCGGCGCAGCATCTCTTCGCGCGTCACACTCGTCATCGCTTGATCAGGCATGGGGGCACTCTAGCGAGGCGGCTCGATCCGCGCCATTCAGCGCGGCAACTCGGCCGCGGCTTGCGCATAGAGGGCGCGGTATTTGTCGAGCACTTCCTTGCCATTCTTGCGGCCATCGGCCCAGGCAGCGACCACCGGCTCGGTCTTCGTCTGCCATTTGGCGAGCGCCTCCGGCGGCACGCTCACGGTTTTCTGGCCTTGCTCCGCCATCACCGCGTCGCGAATGCCGGCGGCTTCCTGATCCACCGCCATGCCGTATTGCCGACTGAGCGCCTCGCCCGAATTGTCGAGCAGGATCTTCTGCGCCGCCGTCGGCAGCGCTTGGAATTTCTTCTTCGCCATGAAGACCATGCTGATCGAGGTACCGACCGAGATATCGACGTGATAAGGCGCGACCTGCTGCAGCTTGAAGGAGCGCACGCCGCCCCAGCCGATGATGACGCCATCGACGGTCTTGCGCTGCACGGCTTGATACTCGTCGGTCAGCGGAATCGAGATCGGCGCGCCGCCGAGCGCGGCAATGGTCTTGCTCTGCATCTGGCCAGCGACGATGAGCTTCAGCCCGCCGAGATCATCGATGCTCTTGAGCGGCGCGCTCAAATGCAGCCCGCCGGCGCCGAGCATGCCGGTCGCGAGCGGCACGATCTGATCGTATTCGCTATCGAGCAGCCCGGTCTTGTAGAGCCGCCAGAAGGCCACCGAGCCGGCCTGCGCCGATTTCACCAGGAACGGTACGGCCGGCACTTCGGAGAGCGGGAATTTGCCTGCGACCGCGTTCTGCATGCCCCAGCCGATTTGGATCGCGTCGTCGAGCACGCGGTCATAGATGTTCTCGAAATTCGCCAGGGTCACGCCTTCGCGCACATCGAGATGGATCATGCCCTTGGCCTGCTCGTTGACCTTCGCCGCCCAGGGCTCGAGCGCGTTGATCATCGCGCCCGAGCGCGTCGGGCCTATGATGTCGAAGAGCAGATTCACTTCGTCCGCCGAAGCGGCGCGGGCAAAGGGCAACAGCGCCGCCAGTAAGGCCAGCGCCGAAAGCATAGGCTTCATGATGTTTCCCCCGATCAGTTTCGTTTGATGTCGATTTCGTTCGGCTGGCGCCAGGACTGCTCCTCGATTCTATTTTCCATGCGGCCGAGCTTTTCGACCTCGCAGCTTATCGTCTGGCCGTTTTCGATACCGTGATTCTTCTGCCCCGGCTCCAGCGGCAGATTGGCGGGCGAGCCCATGAGAATGAGATCGCCCGGCATCAAGGTCATGATGTACGAGAGGTATTCGACCGCCTCGCCCATATGCCAGAGCATCGCATTGGTGCGCGCGTCCTGATGCAGCTTATCATCGATCCAGGCGCGCACGCGCAGATCATGCGGATCGCCGACCAGATCGCGCGGCACGATCACCCGGCTCATCGGCGTGTAGCCCGCGAAATTCTTCATCCGGATATTGTCGTTGATCGGGCTTTTGTTGCGGAGCTCGCGCCACCACGCGAAATGCATGGTGAGATCGTTGCAGAGCGTGTAGCCGGCGATGAATTCATCGGCCTTGTCGGCCGAGACGCGCGTCGCCGGCGTGCCGATGACGATCGTCACCTCGACCTCGAAATCGAATTGCACACCGCCATGCTCGCGATAGATCACATCGCCATAGCCGGCGAGCGCCGAGCGCGAGCCGAAGAACACATCCGGCAGCACGCGCTCGGCTTTTGGCGGATCGCTGCGGCCGGTGACGCGGCTCGGGCGCTCGAAATTGTGATAGAGGTGGAAGATGTTGTTCGGCTCCTGCACCGGCGGCAGGAATTTCACCGCGCCGAGCGGCTGCCAGAACTCGCCGGCGGACGGCTTCAGATCGAGGCCGCGCAGCCAGGAATGCCAGCGATCCCAATCCGGCAGCAAATCGCGCATCAACGGCGCCGCCGCGCCCGGCGTCGAATAGCGCGCGACGATGTCGGCGAGGCTCGCGACCTGATCCTTGATGACGACCGCCGTCGCCGGCTTGCCCGCCGCGAGCATCGTGCCGAGGCCGAAGCGAATCTCGTTTTCCTTGGCCGCCATGTTCCCTCCCTCAGGCCCGCTCCGGTCGCGAGCAACGTACCCCGGCGATGCGGCCATAGTCCGATTATTGCGCGGCCGCTCGATCACGGCGAGCACGTCGCGGAAGTGGCGTTCGCGTTCCTGGCGAAATTGACGCGCGGCGCTCCACCGCAAGCAGCAGGCGGCCTTTACCACGCCTTGAGCGTAGCCGAGGGGGAGTTCGCATTCATATCGCGAAGCCGCCACAAAGCCGAAACATTCGCGCGCCATCTCCTACTAGTCCATCAAAGAGTTGGAGATGAAAAAATGGATAAAGATCGCGTTGAAGGCTCGGCTAAGCAGGCGGGCGGCGCCATCAAGGAAGCCGCGGGCAAGGTGACCGGCGACAAGAAGACGGAAGCCGAAGGCGCGGCGAAGAAGACCGAAGGCAAGGTGCAGAACGCCGCCGGCGGCTTGAAAGACAAAGTCCGCGAGATGGCCGACGATCATAAATGATCCGGAGATGATCGTGCGCTATCGACTTCAGGATCCGGGCACGCCGCAGCCGCCGGGCAATCCGACGCCGCAGCCGCCCAACCCTGAGATTCCACCACCGATCGAGGAGCCGCCGAAACCGATTCCGTCGCCACCGATCGATCCACCGATGCCGCCGGTCAAAGGCTAGGCGACTCCGCGCCAAGGGGACCGGAGACGGCGCCCACGCGCTTCGCGTGCGGCGCCGTTTTCGTTTTGACCCGCGCATTGCATAATCGCGCGTGGAGGAAGCCATGGCCCTGGAATTTCAGCCATTGACGCCGGTCTTCGCCGCGCAAGCGACGGGACTCGATCTGCGGCAACCAATCGACGCCGCGACCGCCGCGACCATCGAAGCGGCCATGGACCGCTATGGCGTGCTGGTGTTCCGGCGCCAGAATCTCGATGAAGACCAGCAGATGGCTTTCACGCGCTGGTTCGGCCCGCTCGAGCGCGGCTTCGCCCGCGTCCGCCCGAATGCACAGCATCGCTTCAAGACGCGCGATCTCGCCGACATCTCGAACGTCGATTACAACGGCGATGTCGTGCCGCCCGGCCATCCGAAACGAGTCGGCTCGCTCGCCAATCAGCTCTGGCACAGCGACAGCTCGTTTCAGAAACCGTCGGCGAAATTCTCGCTGCTCACCATCCACTCGCTGCCGTCGTGGGGCGGCAACACCGAATTCGCCGATATGCGCGCCGCCTACGACGCGCTGCCCGAAGCGGTAAAGCAGGAGATCGAAGGTCTCGTCGCCGAGCATTGGGCGCTGCATTCGCGCATCAACCTGCTCGGCGACGACAATTACAGCGAGGAGCAGCAGGCCATCATCGCGCCGGTGCAATGGCCGCTGGTGCGCGTGCATCCATCATCGGCGCGCAAATCGCTGTTCATCGGCGCGCATGCGCGCGGCATCGACGGCATGTCGGTGCCGGAGGCGCGCATCCTTTTGGGCGAGCTGCTCGAGCACGCGACCCAGCCGCGCTTCGTCTATGTCCATGAATGGACGCTGGGCGATCTCGTGATGTGGGACAATCGCTCGACCCTGCATCGCGGGCGGCGCTACGATCTCAACGAAAAGCGCGAGCTGCGGCGCAGCACCACCGCCGACGCTGGTCTCAACTGAGATCGATCGCGTAACGCTTCAGATCGGCAAGAGCGCAATAATCGAGCGCGCCTTCATGCGTCGCGCGCAGCACGACGCGGGGCGC
>DATNGE010000134.1:0-7567 GCA_035606035.1 Allostellaceae bacterium | reverse complement strand
CGAAGCCCGCTATCTCGGCCGCGCCGCGCTGAAGCGATGATTCCACTTCCACCGCTCATTCCTCCTCCCTTGAGGCGGGCGGGTTAGGAATACCTGCCGAGTTGAGGGTCATTCCCATGATCAAGATCACCGAGACGATCCGCAACCTCCTCAACGACAATCCCGGCCCTGGCGGGGTTGTGTGCGTGGTCGGCACCGCGGCCTTGCACGACGGCTATCCGCAGCTCAGCCCGAAGGGCAGCCTCATCGCCTATAACGAGGATTGCCTCGCGTTTTGGGAGCGCAGCGGCCGCAGCACGGCCCGATTGATCCAGGAAAATCCGCGCATCACGGTCTACTACCGGAACAAGGATAGAGGCAGCGAGCTTTTCCCCGCCGGCGTCCTGCGCTTTTACGGCGAGGTCGAGATCCTGCCGCCCGGCCCCGACAGCGAGCGCATCTGGCAGATGATCCCGGAGCATGAGCGCAAGCCCAATCCGGAAAAGAAAGGCATGGCGGTTCTCGTGCGCTTGAACCGCGTCGAGACTCTGAACGGCGACGTGTTGATGCGGCGCGATTAGCGGCCGACCGACGCGCGGGCGCGCGTCAGTCGATAACCACCATCAAGCGGTCTTCGATCGGATACTTGCCCTTGAGATGGCGCGGCGCGCCGTCGGTGCTGATGAGGCAATAGCCGCCATTCATGCGCCAAGGCGGCCGCGGCTCGGCACGGCCGCTATAAGGGCCGATCTCGCCCATGAAGGCTTGATTGGGCTGGATCTCGCGCGGCCGCGCGAAAGGATCGGGCCCGCCGAGGCCGGCATAAGAACAATGCGGCAGCAAGCCGCCGGCATAATCGCCGATGCGCGCGCGCGCCTTCTCGATGATGTCGCCGGCGCAATGCTCGGCTTCTTCGATCGTGTTGCCGGGCCGCAGCTTGTCGGTGATGCGATGCCAGACCTCGATGCCGTATTTGACGAGCTCTTTCATCTCCGGCGTCGGCTTCCCGATCACCGCGCATTGCAGCCCTTGCGCCTGATACCCCGCAAATTTCGGGCTCGACTCGCTGACGATGTAGTCGCCGGGGTTGAGCACGCGATTGGACGGGATCGGATCCTGCGTCAGCCAGGAGGTGAAGAGCGGACCCGATTCGAGCAGCAGGAATGTCGGCGGCTCCGCGCCGGCGGCATCCATCGCGTGCACGATCGCGGCGTAATATTCGCGCTCCGTCATGCTCGGCCGGTAGCCCTTCCAATGCGCCTCGAAGCCGACATCGGAAATCGCCGCCGATTTCTCGAGGCAGCGAATTTCCTCCTCGCTCTTGACGCTGCGCAGCTCGAACATCAGATCGGTCACATCGACGATCTTGAGGTTCGGCAGGCGCTTCTTGATGTCGTCGAGCAGATTCCACGGCAGGCCGATGTTCTCGCTGGCCCGGAACACCATGCCGACCAGGCCGAGCGTACCCTTCGTGAGACCGAGGTCCGTCAGCCGCTCTTCGACGATCTTGCCGAGATCGCTCGTCTTCCCGACGCGCAAATCCTCGAACCACGACAAGGTATAGAGGCTGCGCTTGCCGGTCATCTGCGTCACCAAGGTGCCGGCCCCGGTGGTCGGAAAGAGCGCATAGCAGGTTCCCGACAGCGGATCGGCGTAACCTGCGACATAGCGGATGTTCGCGTTCATCTCGTTCCAGCGGCCGGAATTGCCGTTGAACAGCAGACAATCGACACCCCGCTTGGCCATCTCATTGCGGATGCGCGTCCAGCGGCGGTCGCGCTCTCCCGGCGAGACTTGATTGAATTCACTCCGGGAAACTTCGCGGCCGGCGATCGACCCATAATCTTCAAAGAGCGGCATGGTGGTCCTCAGTGTTGCCCACCATCATGCACTATGCCGATTAAATTTCTAGCGCCTTGCGCCCACGCGCCGCTTCGATCCGGCTGCAAAGACGCCGGCGCTGAATCGCCCGCTCATGTCGAAGTTGGTCGGAATTCCTGCGCGTGTCCGATGAAGCCGCCGCGCCGGCTTTACTATCGGTTGCTCTCACGCGCCAACGAGAAATATCTGCTGAGCTCGAGAGCGCGCGCTCGATCAAGCATGAGCAGGCGTCGCCCCGAGCGTAAACCCGCTTCGGGCGAGGCTTTCTGCATCAATCGGTTTTGTCCGGTTTCTCGAGCTCGCTCTTCTGATCCGGCTCGGCACCTGTGTTGAGGTCGCCGCGGTCGCGTTCAGCCTCGACGACATCATGCAGCGCTTCGTCGACTTTGTCGGGCGCCGGGCGCTGCGGCTTTTTCGGGTTCGGGGTTTCTTGGCTCATTGGTTTGGAACGGCGTTTGCCAAAAATCGTTCCTCGCGATTTTCGGCGCCGGGGATACCGAATTTTGGGCCGGTTTGACGACGCCCGCGATAAGGGAAAGAGCTAAATCCCGCCGACGATGCCCAGGAGCTCGGCGGTGGCGCCGAAGAGCTCCGCCGCTTTCCGTAGATGGAGATGCAGAAAATAGCCGAGGCGCGCGCCGCGTCTCGTTCGTCCGTAGACTTGCAATGCGGTCATCGGAGCGTCCCATAAACTTGCTTACGCGCGGGCTCGATTATCGAAATCCAATATTTCCTGACCCAGCCGCGGGGTTTGCCCGGATCGCGGCTTGCGCCGCGTCGCGCGCGCGGCTGCAATCGTCGAGGAGGGCGCGCAATTGCTTATCGCGGCTCCAGGCGATGTTGCGCGCGAACTGATCGCTTGCGCCGTGATCGGCGTTCCACGGCGCCGACGCGAAGCCGATGTCGCGGAGCGCGGCATAATCCATTGTCGCGAGCGCGGCACGATCGCGGCGCCATTTCCGCTCGCGGGCCAGCAGAGCAGCTATTTCGGCCAATGCCGTCCGAGCAGCCCGTAGAAATAAATCGGGCACGTTCTCTCTCCACGCAAAGCGCGTTGCGGCCAAGGTGCTTGCGCTGCTCACCGGCGAATTATTCTCAGCCCATTCCCGCCCGAGGACGAGTATCGCTGCTACACAGCTCTCTCTGGCTTACGTGTGCGAAATTTGAAATCGCAGGTGACGTCGAACAATATCTTTCGCGGTCGGGGACGTTACAGCTTTCGTCCAACCAGAAAGACCACACGGCGCGACCGGCAGCACGGATGGCGCGAAACCCTTGAAAACGCGAGAAGCGCGTACGGAGCGGTGCTTTCAGCGAGACCGGTTGCCGCGCGGGCGTCGCGCTGACCGATAGGACCGCATTGTCGTTGATTGCCCCAAGGCGCATGCCACCACTCCCCCAAGACATGCAAGGTGGACGAGAGAAAGGCAAAGTGCGTTGTCGGAAGCTGCGAAAACTATCTCACACACGCGGGTGGAGAGCAATTTGTTTCTGACACAACGTCGGAAATTTTTCGCTCGTTTGGACGAGATCGAGCCCGGAAAAGGACGCTGGCCTCTTTCTTCGCCTAAAGCGAACGCGTCAGCATCGGCAGCGCGATCTGCAGCAGCTCCGCGGGCGCGGTCGCGGCGATGGTCGCGCGCTCGCCCGATTCGATTTGAAACGCCGCGTGCTCTTCCCAGCGCTCGCCAGTGGCGTCGCCCGTGCCCGACAACGCAAAGAGCAACAGCCGCGCTTCCGCTTCGCCCGCCGCAAGCCGCGCGCCTTCATCGAGGCGCAGCAATTCGATCCGCGTGCCGCGCTCGGTGAAGCTGCCGAGCAGCTTTCGCGCGACGCCGCGCTGCGCGCGATCCGGCACCCACGCGAAATGCTGGGGGTTCATCAGGATCGGCTCGTCATAGCGCGGCGGCGGATAGACGAGCGTCGTGCCTGAGACATGCTCCCAGATCGCCTCGAACGCGTCCTGGTTCTTGCGTCCCTCACCATCTGTGCGATGGAAAACGCCGGCCTTGAACGCGCCGACGCGCGCCAATTCCTCGTAAGCCTCCTGCATCTGCCGCGTCGAGATGAAGCCCTGGCCGCTGGCGCCGCCGAATTGCAGCACCAGCGTGATGCGCTCGGCCGTCGCCGGCGCTTGCGGCCCGTACCACGTGCCTTCGGGGAAATAGCCGACCCAGCCTGTCGCGAGCTCCTTCTCGGGCGTGATGCTGAGCGAGCCTTTCAGCGACATGCGGATCTGATCGAAATTGTGATGATGGTGCGGGTTTTGATGCCCGCCGCGATCGCGGCCGAGGGTCAGGCGGAAATTTTCGGGTCTGCCTTCCTCGCCGGCGAGCAGCAGCTTGGTCGCGAGCCCGCCGCCGCGATGCTTTTCCTGGCCGCCCTGGAACTCCATCCGCCCGCCATGAACGAGCTTCATCGCGCAGCTCCCTAGATCAGCGTCGTGTTCGGTGCCAGGCCGAGGAGCATGCGGCCGAACATCTCCTGATTGACCTCGTAAGCGAGCGCGCCATGCATGGCGATGGCGTGAAGATCGCGCCAGGCCCGCTGCACCGGATTGGCCTCGGCGATTCCGCTGCCGCCGCAGGCGAGAAACAACGTGTCGACCGCCTCGCGGCATTGCGCCACCGCATGGGCGCAATCCATGCGAATGCGGGCGCGATCCGTGGGCGCCATCATCGCGCCGGCGTTGGCCGCCCCTTCGATGTCGTCGACCGCGCGATGGAGGAGGAGGCGGGCGACGCGGACGCGCGTCGACGCGTCCGCCAATTGCCGATGCGTCGTCGCGCTCTCGATCTGCTTCTCGCCGAGCGTGTAGGCGATGATGCGGCCGGGCAGGCGGTCCTGAAATGCCGCGAGCGCCGCTTCGGCGATGCCGATCGCGCCCGGGCACAAGGCTAGCTGGAGCACTGGCACTGCGGCGCTGTTGTAAAGCGAGCCCTCATGCAATGCCTTGCCCGGCGCCTTGCCTTCGATGAGGCCGGGCAGAGAGAGAATGCGATGCCGCGGCACGAAGACGTTCTTCGCGACGACGCTGCAGCTGCCAGTGCCGCGGAGGCCGGCGACATGCCAATCATCGTTGATGATGATGTCTTTTGAGGGGACGAGCAGATCGGCCTCGTCGACGACCGCGCCGCTCGCATCGAGGATGCGCGCGCCGAGCAGCAGGAAATGCGCATGTTGGCAGCCCGAGGCAAAGGGCCAGAAGCCATTGAGCACATAGCCGCCCTCGGCCGGCTTGGCCTCGCCGCGCGGCGCGATTACCGCCGAGATGAAAGTGTCCGGATCGACGCCGTAAGTCTCTTCCTGCGCCGCCTCGGGGAAGGAGCCCATCAGCCAGCTATGCGCATGGACGACGCCCATGCACCAGGCCGTCGAGCCGCAGCCGCGCGCGATTGCGGCGACGGCATCGACATGCGCATGGAGCGACGCCTGATAGCCGCCCGAACGCCGCGCCTGCAAAAGCCTCAAAAGCCCGGCGCGTTTCAGCGCCGCGACATTCGCATCGGGCAGACGGCGCAGGCTCTCGGCTTCGGCGGCGCGTTGGGCGAACTCCGGAATCAACGCCGTTGCGCGTTCGACAAGTTCGGCGGTGTCGGGGGATTGCGACGGCATCTAATACCTCACCGGCACGAATTCCGACGAATAGAGCTTCTCCGCCGGCGGCACGTCCTCCATCACGCCGGTCTCTTTGAGCGCGCGGCGCACGACTTCGATCGCGGCCGGATCGAAAGCGCCGTCTTTTGAGGCCATGCTGAAGACCTCTTTGTCATAGGCCGCGGTCGCGGCGGTCAAAGAGAGATGCTCGGTCTCGGCGGCAACCTGTGCCGCGACATCGGGATGCGCGTGCGCATAGGCAAGGCTCTGGAACCAGCCCTTGAGGAAGGCCGAGATCGCCGCCGGGTTCTGCGCGATCAGGGTGTTCGCGGCGTAGAGCACATTGGCGTGGAAAATTTTGATGTAATCGCCGAAGGTCAGGACGATGCGCGCCTTGCCGGCTTCCTGCGCGGTATAGGCTGAGCCGACGCCGGTCACATCGCCATCGATCTGCCCCGTCGCCATCGCGGCGAAGGCATTGGTCGGCGTGCCGACGGGCAGGGGACGGATGCCGTCGACGCCCCAGCCGCGCTGGCGCGACAACTCTTTCGTCACCCATTCCGTGAGCGAGCCGACGGTCGAGACGCCGATCGTCTTGCCTTTCAGATCGTCGACGCTCTTGATCGGGCTCGCCGGCGGCACGACCAGCGCCAGCATGTTGGGTGGGTTCGACACCGCCGCGACGGCGGTCGCGGGGACGCCTTTCAATGGAAAGGCAAGGCCAATGCCCGAGCCGAAGCCAAGATCGGTCGCGCCGGCGGCGAGCGCCTGCATCGTCTTAGCCTCGCCGGCGAATTCGATCGATTCCACCTCGAGCCCGACGCCCTGCCAGATCTTCGCATGCTGGCCGAGCTCGACGAGGGTCAGCAGTAGCGGCCCGCCCGATTTGCCGACCTTAAGCTTGGTCTCGGCGCTGGCACTGCCGGCAATAGCCAAGGCGAGAAGGAGACAAAAAGCCGCGCGTTTCATTGTGTCACTCCGCCGCCGTTGGCACGAAGCCTTCTCGCCGGCCCCAATTATATCAGGCCGGTTCGTCGCGACCACGCCGGCTCATATTAAAGTAGGGCCCAACACCGAATCCTTTTGCCCTGCCGGAACGTCATCTCAAGTGACACAACCTACAATCCTGTAATCGGAGAGAATCCCATGGCCCGCATGCTCGTGATCTATAAGACGCCGCAAGACACCGCCGCTTTCGACAAGCATTATTTCGAGGTCCACATCCCGCTGGCGAAGAAGCTGCCCGGCCTGCGCCGGTATGAGGTGAGCCGCGGCCCGATCAATGCGCTCGCGGGCGGCGAGGCCTATATGATCGGCGAACTCCATTTCGACGATCTCGCCGCGATCCGCGCCGCTTTCGCCAGCGACGTGGGCAAAGCCTGCGCCGCCGATCGGCAGAATTTCGCGCCCGATCCCACCGAGTTCCAGATGTTCCTCTTCGAGGATCGCGCGGTCTGAGGCTGCGTGGGCAGCGTCGCGGCGCGGAAGCGTGCCGTTGACGCTGCGCCCGGCTTATCCTAGGCCGCGTGTCGGAACGCGATCGCGGGAGGAAAAGCCATGGCCATGAAGCGCAGCAGCAAGAATCACGTCCGCACGACCCATACGGGCAGCCTGCCGCGGCCGGCGGAGATGCTCGAGACGATGCGCGCCATGGCGGCGGGCCAGCCCGTCGATCAGAAGGCTTACGAGGCGGCGCTGACCAAGAACATCACCGCGATCGTCAAGCAACAGGTCGAGGCGGGGATCGACACCGTCACCGACGGCGAATGTTCGAAGCCGAGCTTCCAGCATTATGTCGCGGAGCGGCTCGACGGGTTCGAAGCACGCATGCCGCCCGGCGGGTTGCCGGTGCCGACCGGGCCGATGGGCGTCGGCGGGCGCGACGCGCAGCTCTTTCCTGATTTCTATAAGGGCGTACTCGAGAACAACCCGTTCCTGAACACGATCCGCATCGCGCCGCGGGTTTGCGTCGCGCCGATCCGCTATGTCGGGCAGGAAAAGCTGCAGCGCGATATCCGCAATTTGAAGAACGCGATGGCGGCGGCGGGCGCGGATGAAGGCTTCATGCCGTCGCTGGCGCCGACCACCTCGCTGAAGAACGAGCATTACA
>DATNGE010000133.1:0-7745 GCA_035606035.1 Allostellaceae bacterium | reverse complement strand
TGATGACGAAGTTCGGGATGAGGACGCGGTAATAGCCGAAGCGGTCGACGAGCCAGCCGATGCCGAAGGAGCAGAAGATGCTGCCGACGTTCCAGAACGCGAGCGAGGTGCCGAGCGCGGTGGTCGAGCCGGTCGCCATCTTGATCAGGGTCGGGACCCAGGAGAGAAAGAAGATCAGGATGCCGTAATCGAGGAAGAACATGAGCCAGAGCAGCACGGTGCCGAGGGCGCGGCCTTCGAGGAAGAGATGCTTCAAGGGCACGCCCGGCAGTTTTTCTTCGGAGCTGTAGAGCTCCGCGTCGGCGGGAAGCGTCGGCGAAATCCTCACCGCGATGCGGCGCATGCCCGCCTGATCGTTACGCTGCGTGCCGAGGAACGACAGCGATTCCGGCAGATAAAGTCCGAGCGGGATGGCGACGAGGATCGGCAGCACGCCGGCGACGATGAACAGCGACGGCCAGTTCCAGATCGGCAGCAGCCACACGGCGCTCAAGCCCGCGATCATGCCGCCGGCCGGGACCGCCGCCCAGATCCAGCTCGGGATCGAGGCTTTGAAGCGCTTCGGCGCGTATTCGGCACCGAAGGCCAGAGCCGCCGGGCCGATGCTGCCGAGGCCGATACCGGCGAGCACGCGCAGCGCGATCAACATTGGCACCGTGGTCGCGTAGGCGGTGAAGAACGAGAACACGCCGAAGATCAGCAGCGAGACGAGCATCAGCGTTTTGCGCCCGATGCGGTCGGCGAAAGGCGCGAGGAACACGGCGCCGAGAATGACGCCGACCTGGCCCGCGGTGATGACATAACCGAGCGTCGCCGGCTCGAGCTTCAGTGTCTCGCGGATGCCCGCGGCGGCAACGCCGATGATTTGCACGTCATAGCCGTCGATCACCATGGCGAGGAAGCAAAGCAACAGCACGCCCATCTGGTAACCGCCGAACGGGCTCTCCTCGATGAGCGCCCGCGTGTCGATACGCTGTACCGCCATCTTATCCTCCCCCATGTCATATAAGCCGCGCCGTTTACTCGCGCCGGTTGCCATGAGGATTTCACCATTCGCCGGGCAACACAAGCCTGCTACGGGGCGAAAGTGGGCTGCCCGCGTGGGCCCGAGACCTCCTTTGACCGGCGACGGCGCGAGGTGCTGTAATCAGCCCGATCTCGAACAAATAGACGAGCGAGATCAGGGAGGAAAGATGCAGCCGACCCTCTGGCGTGGCGCACTGGGCGCTTTTCTTCTAGCCGCGCTCGCCGTGCCACCGATGGTCTCTCCGGCCGCCGCGGCCACCGAGCTCCTCATCGGCACCTCGCACCAGACCGCCGATGCCGAGCTCCCCGCCACCGTCGGCATCGAGCTCGGCATTTTCGAGAAGCACGGGCTCGACGTGAAGATCACGGATTTCGGCGGCGGCAGCCGGATGATCCAGGCGATGACCGCGGGCAGCATCGGCATCGGCGTCGGCGCCGGCAGCGAGATGGCGCTGATCGCCAAAGGCGCGCCGGTGCTCGCCGTCTGCGAAGACGCCTCGAGCCTGCCCTATTTCTCGGTCGGCCTGCCCTATGATTCGCCGATCCATTCGCTCGATCAGCTCAAGGGCAAGAAGATCGGCGTGACAACGGAAGGCTCGCTCACCGCCTGGCTCGCGCGCGAGCTCGCGCGCCATCAAGGCTGGGGACCCGACGCGCTCAATATCGTGGCGATCGGCGGCAAGCCCGAAGCGGTCGCGGCGGCGCTGCGCGCCCATCTCATCGACGCCAATATCGGCAGCACGTTGGAGCTCGCGGATCTGGAAGAGCACAAGATCGCTCGCGCGCTCGCGCCGGTCTCGCGCTTCGTCGGCCGGACCGCGGGCGGTGTCATCTACGCCTCGCACGACATTATGAAGCAGCAGCCCGACACGGTCCGCCGCTATCTCGCCGCCTATCTCGAGACGATGCGCTATATGAGCACGCACAAGGACGAGACGGTCGCGATCGAATCCCGCATTACCCATTACCCGCCGGAGATCGTGGCCAAGGAATACGATATCGACGAGGGCATGTTCACAAAGGACTGCCGGTTCGACGCGGAATCACTCGCCAACCTCAAACGGTCTTTCCTCGATCAGAAGCTCCTGTCGGAGCCGCCCGACATGTCCAAGCTCTACACGGCAGAGTACTTGCCGCACGAGTGAAGCGCGCCGCGCCGCCACGTCTCGGAGCGCATGAAACCGGATGCGATGATCGGTGTTCACCCCTGATAGGGAGATGATCGGGAAAAGCCATGATGCATGACCGAGACGACAGGGAATCCATCCGGCAAGATTTGCAGCGTTGGCGCGACATGCTCAAGCGGGACATTGATGATGAGGACGCGCGCCGCGCGCTGCGCGAATTGATCAATGGCGCGGAGAAACGGCTCGCCGAGATCGAGGGGCGTGCGCCAGCGCACTGACGATGCGGCGTCCGAGCGCTACGTGATTTCGGCGCGGCGCAAGCGCGGGATCACCTCGCGGCCATAGAGCTCGTAGGCCGCCATGCGGTCGTCGCGGTTGGGCACGCGGCCCATCATCGAGAGGAAATGGCCGCAGCCGACGCGCCGGCATTGCGCGATGATCTGCTCGGCGACCTGCGGCGCGGTGCCGGCGATGAACTCGTCCTCGCCCACCGAGAAGCCGTGGCTCGGACCCGGCGCATCCGGCACCGGGGATTCCGAAAAGCGCGGGTCATGCGTCAGCATCTCCTTGTAGAGACGCTGGGCGGTCCGTGCGGTCTCGACCGCCTCGGCCTCGCTCGCCGCGACGATGACATTGCGGCGGATCGCGAGCTGGTCCGGGCCCGCCGGATGCCCGTGCCTGCGCCCTTCCTCGCGATAGGCATCGAAGATCGCCGCGATGCGATCGATCGGATGGAAGCCGGTGCAGAGTTTCGAGCCGCGCCGCGCCGCCTTGCGCGCGGATTCGATGCTGACGACCGTAGTCCAGCGCGGCGGCGGGTTTTGCAGCGGCCGCGGCGCGATCCGCAGCTCCTCGATGTTCCAATACCTGCCGCGATGCGTGATGACCGGGTTGAGCAGCGCCTTGTCGAGGATCTCGACGATCTCGGCGTTGCGCTCATTCGCTTCCTCGACGCTCATATTGATCTGCGCCATCTCCTGCGGGATGCCGCTTGCCGTGCCGATCTCGAGCCGGCCGCCGGTCAGCTGATCGAGCATGCCGATCTCCTCGACCACCCGCCACGGCTGGTAGTAAGGCAGCACGACGCCCATCACGCCGAGGCGCAAGGTCTTCGTCACCGCCGCGATATGCGCGATCAGCAGATTGGGCGACGGGCTGAAGCCGAGCCCGAAATGATGCTCGCTGAAGAAGATGCCCTCGAAGCCGAGCGCTTCGGCGCGGCGCCAGAGCTCGAGATGCCAACGATAGTGATCCGCGGTTTCGGCCTGTGTCGCCTCGCCGCCGCGCGCCGGCGAGGCGAAGAGCTCGAAGATCCAGGGCTTGATCATTGCCGTCGTCACGCGCCCCAGATATCGGCCGCGACCTCGACGATGCGCGCGAGCTTGCGCTCGACCAGATCGGGGGCAAAGCGCCCGGCGCGGGCGACGCTCGAGAAGCCGCATTGCGGCGAGAGCGCGAGCTGCTCGATCGGCGCGCGCGTCGCCGCCTCGTCGATGCGGCGCTTCAAGCCATCGGCGGATTCGACCTCGGGCTGCTTGGTGCTGACGAGGCCGAGCACCGCAACCTTGCCCTTCGGCAGGAAGCGCAGCGGTGCGAAATCACCGGCGCGCGGCGTATCGTATTCGAGGAAGAAGCCGTCGACATGGAGCAGATTGAACATGCGGTCGGCGACCGGCTCGTAGCCGCCATCCGCCATGCCGTGGCCGAGATTGCCGCGGCAGAGATGGACCGCGACGGTCATGCCGGCCGGCCGCTCTTTGATCGATTGGTTGATCGCGTCGATATAGGTGTCGATGAGGCCGTCGGGATTCTCGCCGCGCTCACGCACGCGCTGCTGGTTCCTCGGGTCGCACAGCACCGCCATCGGCACCTCGTCCATCTGCAAATAGGTGCAGCCGCGGCGCGCGAGATCGGCGATCTCCTCGCGCATGATCGCGGTGAGCGCGGCGAAGAAGGCCTGGCGATCGGGATAGACCTTGTGATCGAAGCTCACATCGCCCCTGAAATGCGCGATCGACGGCGTCGGCAGATTGGCCTTGATCGGACGTCGCGTCATCGCCTTGAGCGCGGCGAAATCGTCCGCCGAGAGCGGCGCGCGCCGTTTCAGCGGCGCGACGCATTTGGGCTCGCCTTGCGCCGCCCATTTCGTGCCTTCGAAGGTGGTGAAATCGAAAGCCGCCTCGCCCGGCTCCTTGGCGAAGCCGTCGCATTTCTCGAAGAGGAATTCGCGCCAGCCGGTCTTGCGGAACTCGCCGTCGGTGATGGCACCGATGCCGACCCGTTCCTGCATCGCAACCGCCTCGCGGATGCATTCATCCTCGAGCGCGGCAAGCGCCGGCCCGGCGAGCTTGCCGGCACGGTACGCCTCACGCGCCTCGAGCAGCCGCTCGGGCCGCGGCAGGCTGCCGACATGCTCGGCCCGGGACGGTGGCTTCGTCCCCGCATTTGCCATTGGAACCTCCCTATAGCGCGCTCACCGGCGCCACATCTTACGAGTGGCGCGGCGGCGCGTCGCTCCTTTTCGCGCATCCATGACGGTTGAGAGCATGGCGCAACCGGCGACCGCGGCTGTTATCGCGATCAAGCCGTGGGCGCCAGCGAAATTAAGGGCGATAAGGCCGAGCAAGAACCCGCATATGATCGCGACGAAGGCTTCCGGCCCTGTCACTGGCATTCCTCCCGCATCATGCTCTTTGCGAGCTTCGGCCCATCTTGGCACGTGTGCAGAGCGGACGAAAGGGCGGCGATGCACAAGCCGCCGCTCGCGCATGACGCCGCCGAAGCGCCCGGCGCGCCCTACGCGGTTTTATTGAGCTTCGGCGCCTGCTCCATGCGGCGCGCGCGCGCCGCCAATTCATCATAGCGCTGGCCGACGAGCAGCAAGACGCGCTTTGCATACGGATCGACCGTTTGCAGCGCACGCGCGCGCACCTCGGTCGCAAGTCTGCGGTATTCTTCTTCGCTCGACATTCTATCGATCCCGATAAAATGGAGGCTGACGGATTGTCTGAACTTCTTTTGTCAGGAATAAGGCGGCGAAATATATCAGCCGATTGGGAGGCTTAGCGCCCGCAGGCGGCCCGCGCTCGCCGCTCGGGGCAACAGTCTTGGTGTCGTGCCGCGATCCAGCAAGAGAACGCAGCAAGTGCTGGCACGTCACTACCGGCCGCCCGCTCAATGTCACCGGCCATGACGCGCGGCCGGACATCTTCGCGCTCTCGATCGATCGCAAGAAGCCGCCACGCGTCGCGTTCTCCGAGGGACGCGCGAAACCGTTAGGCCATCGCGCGTTCGTCGCGCGCGGCAAGAGATCATTTCACCCTATTCAATCGTTGAGGTGGTGGATGAGCACGCGCAGCGGGCTCATCATCGTCGTCAATTTCCAATACCACGTGAAAAATAAAAATCCTTAACGGACAAGCTCACGCTTCAGTGCATTGCGCGCGTCGATCCTTGACACGCTCGCGCTTGCGACGACACGATCAATCACAGTCGGTGCGCCGGACGAAACCGCAAACATCCGACTTTGGGAGGACAATCATGAAAGCCGAAAAGCCAAGAGCTGATATGCTCAACACCGCCGTGCAAGATCCCGCGCTTCCGCCGAACGGCAGCGGCATCGTGCCCGGCGGCGAAACCGTCGGGGTGGATAAGATCCGCGACCTGCTGTTCGGCAACCAGATGCAGGATTACGACCGGCGCTTTTCCAAGCTCGAAGAACGCTTCTTGCAGCGCTTCAAGGACGTCGAGACCGAGACCGCGCAGAACTTAAGCGCCTATGAATCGAACGCGAAGAAGCTGATCGACTCGCTCGCCACGCAGTTTCGCGAGGAGCAAAACCTTCGCGCCGATGCCGATAAGGAAATCGAGCGCATCCTGCGCGAACAGACTCAGGCGCTCGAGAAACGGATGCGGACGATCTCGGATCAGCTCGGCCAGCTCGAGCGCGATATGGCCGATCGCATCACCCGCGAGGCGCAGTCGCTGCGTGAGGAGGCGAAACAGAAAAATGCCGATCTCCGCACGATGCTGGAAAACATGTTTGCCGAGCTGAGCAACGTCAAGACCGACCGCAACCTGCTCGCTAGTCTTTTCTTGGAAGTCGCGCGCTGTCTCAACCAGGACAACGGGGCCAAAAGCGCGGCCAAGGGCATCGCCGTCGAGCCGGTCAGGTCCTTCGCCGCGAACTGACGCGTTCCGATGTGACAACTTCCAGCGCCACTCTCGAGCGGCTGTTCAGCGCCGCGCAGAGCGATACCGGCATCGATCGACAGGCGCTCGCCGGCCTGTTGGTCGAGCTGGCGAGAAGCGCCGATGAAAGCATCGATGCGCGTGCGTCGGGTATCGCGTCCACCGATCCGCGTCTTACGCAGTTGCGCGGCCTGCTGCTCGGGCAAGAGATCGCGACACTGTCGCGGCTGACCCGGCAGTTCGATGATCCCGCGGAATTGGCGGCGATCGTCGGCCGCGTTTTGCCGACCGCGCTCGCCCAAGCCTGGGCCCAGAACAAATCCCTCGGTCCGATCCTCGCACCGATGGTCGAGGAAGCGACCCGCAGCTCCATTCGCCGGGATCCGGGCACGCTGATCAACATCCTCCATCCGCTCATGGGCCCGGCGATCGGCAAATCGATCGGCGAGCGGATTGACGGCACATTCCAGTCGCTCAACGAGACGCTGAAGCACAGCCTCTCATGGCACGGCCTCATGTGGCGCTGGGAGGCGTGGCGCACGGGCACGTCCTTTGCCGCGATCGTCCTCAAGCACACGCTTATCTATCGCGTCGAGCATGTGTTCCTCATCCACCGGCATACGGGTCTCTTGATCGCGCATGTCGCGGCGCCGGACGCCGTCAGCCAGGATCCGCAGCTTGTCTCATCGATGCTGGTGGCGATTCAGGATTTCATCCGCGATTCCTTCAGCGGCGCCGAGCAGGGCGTCGATACGGTGCGGCTGGGCGAGCTGCGTTTGTGGTCCGAGCCCGGTCCCTTCGCGAGCCTTGCGGTGGTCATTCGCGGCAACCCGCCCGAGAATTTGCATCAAACCCTCGCCGGGGTCGTCACCCGCATCAATGCCGAGCACCACGACGCGCTCAGAGATTTCAACGGCGACAGCGCGGCTTTCGCGAATGTCGAAGCGGCGCTGATGGAATGCGTCGAGCTGCAGCAGCGCGCGCCGCGCTCGACGCCGCACCGCGCGCGCTGGGCCGTCGCTTTGCTCGCCCTCGCGCTGATCGGGCTTTTCGGACGGTGGGAGTATCAACGCTGGCAAGAGCGGCGCCACTGGAATGCGTATGTCGCTCAGCTGCGCGCCGAGCCGGGGATCGTGGTCGCCGAAACTGGCACGCAAGACGGCAAGTGGTCCGTGAGCGGCCTGCGCGATCCTCTCGCCGTCGACCCGCAGACGGTGCTGCGGCGAACGTCTCTCGACCCCTCGCAGATCGTCAGCCGCTGGACGAGCTATCAAAGCCTGGAGCCCGCCTTCGTGCTCAGGCGTCTGATCGACACGATGAAGCCACCGCCGACGGTCAGCATGGTCCTGCAAGGCAATCGGATCGTCGCGCTCGGCTCCGCGTCGGAAGCATGGTTGCGGC
>DATNGE010000132.1:0-2568 GCA_035606035.1 Allostellaceae bacterium | reverse complement strand
TCGAGCGGCATCGCGGGCTAGTATATGGGTTTCGAGCGGCTGAAATCCCATATTAGACCGGCATGTCCGAAACCGCTTCTCCGCATGAATGGCTGAAGCCGACGCCGCGCGGCCTTTATTGCGACGCCGGCGATTTCTTTGTCGACCCGGTGCAGCCGGTCGAGCGCGCGGTGATCACGCATGGACATAGTGATCATGCGCGCGCCGGCCATGGCGCGGTGCTGGCGACGGCGGAGACACTGGCGATTATGCGCCAGCGTTTTGGCGAGAATGCGGGCGGCTCGCTGCAGTCTTTGCCCTATGGCGAGACGGTGAAGCTCGGTCCGGTGAGCGTGCGGCTTGTTCCGGCGGGACATATCCTCGGCAGCGCCCAGGCGGTATTGGAGAAAGGCGGCAGTCGCATTGTCATCTCCGGCGATTACAAGCGCCGGCCCGATCCAACCTGTCCGGCTTTCGAACCGCAGCCTTGCGATATCTTCATCACCGAGGCGACCTTCGGCTTGCCGGTGTTCCGCCATCCCGACGATCGTGGCGAGATCGACAAGCTCCTCCATTCGCTTCGCCTCTTTCCGGAGCGCGCGCATCTCGTCGGTGCGTACGCGCTCGGCAAATGCCAGCGCGTGATCACGCTCTTGCGCCGCCAGGGTTATGAGGAGCCGATCTATATGCATGGCGCGCTGCAGGCGCTCTGCGCGCTCTATGAGAAATTCGGTGTGGCGCTTGGTCCGCTGGTGCCAGCGATCGGCGCGGCAAAGGATGAGCTCAAGGGCAAGATCGTGCTCGCGCCACCTTCGGCTTCAGCCGAGCCCTGGGCAAGACGCCTGCCGGATCCGGTGGTGGCGCAAGCCTCGGGTTGGATGCGCGTCAAGCAGCGTGCCAAGGCAAGCGGCGTCGAGTTGCCACTGGTGATCTCCGATCACGCCGATTGGGACGAGCTCACCGCGACCATCGAGGAGCTGAAGCCGAGCGAGGTGTGGATCACGCATGGTGCCGAAGAGGGGCTGCTGCGCCAATCCGAGCTGATGGGCTACCGCGCGCGGGCGCTGTCGCTCGTCGGCTTCGAGGATGAGGATTAGGCGTGGACCGTTTCGCGCCGCTGCTCGACAGCCTGGTCTTCACGCCGTCGCGGCTCGGCAAATTGCGGCTGATGAGCGAGTATTTCACAGCGACACCTGACCCGGATCGCGGCTGGGCGCTCGCGGCGCTGACCGGCGAACTCTCGTTTCCCGGTGTGAAGCCGGCGCAAATCCGCGATCTCGTGCTCGAACGCGTCGATGGCGAGCTGTTCGCGCTGTCGCATGATTTCGTCGGCGATCTCGCTGAGACTGTGGCGTTGATCTGGCCGTCGCGGCATGGCGCCAATCATGTGCCGAGCTTGTCCGAGGTTGTCGACGGCATGACTTTGGCGACGCGCGACAGCTCCGGCGCGCTGCTCAGCGCCTGGCTCGACGCGCTCGATGCGACGCAGCGCTGGGCGTTGTTGAAGCTCGCGACCGGCGCGCTGCGCGTCGGTGTTTCGGCGCGCCTCGCCAAAACTGCGCTCGCCGAAGGCTCGACCGCCTCGCTCGACGAGATTGAAGGCGTGTGGCATGCGCTGCTCCCGCCTTACACCGAGCTATTTGCCTGGCTCGAAGGCCGTGCCGTGCGGCCGGAGCTCGGCAATCGGCCGACCTTCACGCCTTTGATGCTGGCACAGCCCCTCGAGGAAGAGGATATCGCGAAGCTCGATCCCGCCGATTATCGCGCGGAATGGAAATGGGATGGCATCCGCGTGCAGCTCGTCGGACGCGGCGGCGAGCGCCGGCTCTATTCGCGCAGCGGCGACGATATCGGCGCGGCGTTTCCCGATCTGCTTGCGCTGCTGAACCAGGATGTCGTGCTCGATGGCGAGCTACTGGTGATGCGTGATGGCGTGATCGCGCCGTTCAACGATCTGCAGCAGCGGCTCAATCGCAAAGTCGCGACCGCGAAGATGATCGCCGATTATCCGGCCTGGGTCCGGTTCTATGACATCCTCGAGCAGGGCGGCGAGGATTTGCGGCCGCTCACTTTCGACGAGCGCCGCAAGCGCCTCGAAGCCTGGTATCGCGCCGCGCCGCGGTCGAGCATGGATATTTCCCCCCTGCTGCCCTTTGCGAAATGGGACGAGCTGCGCGAATTGCGCGACGGGGCACGCGAGCGCGCGATCGAAGGGCTGATGCTGAAGCGAGGTGATTCGGCCTATGTCTCCGGCCGGCCGAAAGGCCCGTGGTTCAAATGGAAGCGCGACGCGCTCACCATCGACACCGTGCTGATGTATGCCCAGCGCGGCCACGGCAAGCGCTCGTCCTTCTATTCCGATTACACCTTCGGCGTCTGGCGCGAGGATGAGCTGGTGCCGGTCGGCAAAGCCTATTCCGGCTTCACCGACGACGAGCTGCGTCGGCTCGACCGCTGGGTCCGTGATCACACCATCGACCGGTTCGGCCCGGTGCGCGCGGTGGCGCAGGACCTCGTGCTCGAAGTGGCCTTCGACAGCGTGCATCGCTCCACGCGTCATAAGTCGGGTCTGGCGATGCGCTTTCCGCG
>DATNGE010000131.1:0-2536 GCA_035606035.1 Allostellaceae bacterium | reverse complement strand
GCCGACCGGGCCGCCGCCCGCGATCAGCACGGGAATGTGCGCTGCGTCCATCTGCGTAGACCTCGCCCGCGTCAGCGCAAAGGCACGACATAGCGGCGGTCGACGAGTTGCGCGCCATCGACCGAGGCTTTGACGATGTTCTGCGACTTGTACCAGGCGATCTGCCGCAGGATGTCATCGACATCGAGCCGGCCTTGCGCATCGATCGCGGCGATGCCCGCTTTCACGCGCTCAGGCGTCTCGCCCGTATAACCAGCGATCAGCCGCGCAATCGCGTCGGCATCGGGCCCGTCGCGGCGTCGATCTTCGGCATCGGCGAAAGCATCGTGATAGTCGCGCTCTCCCTTTTGCAGCGCGCGCAAGAAGCGCTCGATCTCGCTGCGCTTCTCGTTGGCGATCTTGGTGCGCGTATAGACCGCGCCGATCTGAAACGGCGTCTCGTCGCCCACCCAGCCGAGAAGCTTGAGCTCGCCGCGCTGAACTCCTGGCAGGACCGCGCCGACGGGCAGGATCGTCGCGTCCGCGTGTCCACCCCCGAGAGCCGCCATAACGTTCGGAATCGATTGCAGCGGAAGAAGGCGGATCGATTTGAGATCGAGCCCGTATTTCACCGCGAGGAGCACGAGGCTGTAATGCGCGGGCGAGCCGAATTGGGAGATGCCGAAGCTTTGGTCCTGCAGGTCCTTGAAGCTCTTGAGGCCGCGCTCGAATGCTTTCGAGGAGGCAACGATCGCTTGCGTATGAAAGCTCGGCGCCTCGCGATGAAGGCCGCCGATGATCCGCAGCGCGCCTTGCGCCGCGAGCGAGTAGAAGCCGCCTGTCAGGCCGGACGCGCCGAAATCGAGCTCGCCGGCGACGAGCGCGGGCGCGATGGGCTGGCCCGATTCGAAGAAGACGAGCCGCGGCGTCAAGCCTTCGGCGGCGAAATAGCCGCGCTCGAGGGCGATGAAGACCGGGCCCGAAAACGAGAATTTGAGAACGCCGATCTTGACGGTTTCGGCGCGTGCTGTGCCGGGCGCGGCGAAAGCGAGCGCGACGACAATCCCGCCGATCAGCAGGAGGCGTGCGAAATTCGGCAACCTTAGATCCATGGTCTTTCTCCCTTCCCCGCGAAGCCGAGCCGAACGATGCCGGATGCTCGCGGCAGCCTATGAAGGGGTGCTATAAATTGGAATTATGAATTTCTCATAAGGCAATAACCCATGGTCATGTCTCCCGCACGCCCGCGCGAGCGCCGCGCCAGCCGCTATTTCCGCATGCGCGATCTCGAATTGCTCAGCGCCCTCGCACGCCATGCCAGCATGGCCAAGGCCGCGCGCGAGCTTGCGATCTCGCAGCCGGCAGTGTCGAAAGCGATCGCCGATCTCGAGGCGGCGCTCGGGGTGAAACTGCTCGATCGCGGCTTCGGCGGCGTGCACATAACCTCCTATGGCGAGGTGGTGGCGCGCAGCGCCGATGCGACGTTGAGCGAGCTGCGCCAGTGCCTGCGCGATCTCGACGCGCTCGCCGATCCCGAAGCGGGCGAAGTGCGCATCGGCGCCGCCGAAGCAGTCTCGGCCGGCTTTCTCGCCGACGCTATATTGGCGTTCACGCGGGCGCACCCGCGCGCCTTCGTCGAGATCGTCGCCGCGAGGACCGTGATAGGCGATTATCGCGAGCTGCGCGACAAGCGCGTCGACCTGATGGTCGGGCGGGTACCCAGGAATTTCGCCAGCGACGAGCTCGCGGTCGAGATGCTGTTCACCGAGCGCCGCTTCGTCGTCGGCGCGGCGAGCAGCCGCTGGGCTCGCCGGCGGGCGGTGGCGCTCGCCGAATTGCGCGAGGCGCCCTGGGTCGTTGCGACACCCGGCGAAGCCGAAGCGGAACTCGGCGCGGCGTTCCAAAGCTGCGGCGTCGCGCCGCCGCGCGCCCGGGTGATCGCGCAATCGCCCCAACTCCGCCGCAAGCTGCTCGCCTCGGGCGAGTTCCTCGCGCTCCTATCAATGCCGGCGATCCAGGCCTTCATCGATGAGGACGCAGGGCTCAAATTGCTGCCGATCGATCTCTCGATTCTCGACAGCCCCTTTGCCATCTTCACCTTGCGCAACCGCAGCCTCAGCCCGGTGGTCGAGGGTTTCATCGCGAGCCTGCGCCCGGCCGCCGCCGCACTTGAGCGACGATACCGCCGCGCCGGCAGCGAAACCCGGCGGTGAGCAGCGGCGGCTGCCAGCTCCGGTGCTATTTCAGCGCCTCGGCATAGGGATAGACGAGATCGGCGGATTTGAGCCTCGCTGGCCAGACCACCGGGTAATGCGCGACATCTCCGACCTCGGCGAGGCTCGAGCCTTTGATTCCCTGCACCTGATAGAACATCGTGCTCGAGCGCGCCCACTCCCCGTCGGCGCCGAATTCGATTTCGGCGAGCAGCGTTTTCACCGTGTGGCTATGGAGGTAATCGGCGATCTTGCCGTCATCGAGGCTCTTCGTCGCCTCGACCGCATCGGCGATCACCTCGCCCGTCGCATAGCCGAAAGGCGCGAAGGTCCAGCCGAGCGGA
>DATNGE010000130.1:0-3614 GCA_035606035.1 Allostellaceae bacterium | reverse complement strand
CGTGGAAAGCGCCGTGATTGCGGAACGCGCCGAGGAAGAGCTTCAGCGATTTGCTCTCGATCAGATGCTGCTCCGGCACGTAATCGATCACCAGATGCGCGAAATCCGGCTGGCCGGTGACGGGGCAGAGCGAGGTGAATTCGGGCGTGGTGAAACGCACGAGATAGATCTCGTCGGGATGCGGATTGGGCACGCGCTCCAGCACCGCTGCCTCGGGCGAAGCCGGAAGCGGGGCGTGCGTGCCCAGAAGCTTCAAATCGCGGTAAGCCGGATCGGTCATGAATAAAGCAATCTCTAGAGCAGCGGGATGTCGCCGCTCGCCTGCTGTTCGGCAAAAACGGCGGCGAAATCGGCAAGCGCTTGTCGCTCGATCGCGCCGCGCAAATCCCGCATCAGATCGCCATAGTAGCGGAGATTGTGCTCGGTCAACAGCATGCTGGCGAGGATCTCATTGGCGCGCACGAGGTGATGCAGATAAGCGCGGCTGTAGTGTTTGCATGCGGCGCAGCCGCAGCCTTCATCGAGCGGCCGCGGATCCTCGCCGTGCCGCGCATTGCGCAGATTGACCTGGCCGCGGCGTGTGAAGGCCTGGCCGGTACGGCCCGAACGCGTCGGCAGCACGCAATCGAACATGTCGATGCCGCGCTTTACCGCGCCGACGATGTCGGCGGGCTTGCCGACGCCCATCAAATAGCGTGGCCGGTCTTGCGGCAGCGCCGGCACGGTCTCGTCGAGCACCATGACCATCGCTTCCTTGCTTTCGCCGACGGCAAGCCCGCCGACCGCATAGCCATCGAAGCCAATGTCTCGGAGCGCCGCCGCCGAGCGGTGACGCAACGCCGGATAGACGCTGCCTTGGACGATGCCGAAGAGCCCGGCGCCATCGCGATCGACGAACGCCGCTTTCGAGCGCGTCGCCCAGCGCATCGACAGTTCCATCGATCGCCCAGCCTCGTCCTCGGTCGCCGGGAAAGGCGTGCACTCGTCGAAGGCCATGGCGATATCGGCGCCGAGGAGGCGCTGGATCTCGATTGACCGTTCCGGCGTCAGCTCCATCTTGGTGCCATCGAGATGCGAGCGGAAGGTGACGCCCTGCTCGGTGATCTGGCGCAGCTCGGCGAGCGACATCACCTGATAGCCGCCGCTGTCGGTCAAGATCGCACGCGGCCAATTCGCGAAGCGATGCAAGCCGCCTAGCGCGGCGATGCGCTCGGCGCCCGGCCGCAGCATCAGATGATAGGTGTTGCCGAGGATGATCTCGGCGCCGGTCGCGGCGACATCCTCGGGACGCATGGCTTTGACGGTCGCGGCGGTGCCGACCGGCATGAAGACGGGTGTCTCGACCGTGCCATGCGCCGTGCTAAGGCGGCCGCGCCGCGCCGCGCCGTCCGTCGATAAAAGCGAAAAGCCGATCATTGCGCGATCGCCGGAAACAGCAGGCAGGCATCGCCGTAAGAGAAGAAGCGATAGCGCGCGGCGATGGCGTGCGCGTAGGCGGCTTTCATGCGCTCCAACCCCGCGAAGGCGCTGACCAGCATGAAGAGGGTCGAGCGCGGCAGGTGGAAATTGGTCAGCAGCACGTCGATGGCGCGGAAGCGATAGCCGGGCGTGATGAAGAGCGTTGTCTCGGCCGCGAAGGGCCGGATCTCGCCGCTCTTATCGGCGGCGCTTTCGAGAAGGCGCAGGCTGGTCGTGCCGATCGCGACGATACGGCCGCCGTTGGCGCGCGCGGCGTTGAGGCGCGCGGCGGTCGCGGCGTCGATCGTGCCATATTCGGCATGCATGCGGTGGTCGGCGGTGTCCTCGGCTTTCACCGGCAGGAAAGTACCCGCGCCGACATGCAAGGTCACGGTCTCGAGCGCGATTCCGGCTTCTTCGAGCGCGGCAAGCAGCGGCGGCGTGAAATGCAGCCCGGCCGTCGGCGCGGCGACAGCGCCATCCTGCGCCGCGAACATCGTCTGGTAATCCTGGCGGTCGCGCGCATCGCCGTCGCGGCTCCGATGGATATAGGGCGGCAGCGGCATGCGGCCATGGCGCTCGAGCTGCGCTTTGAGCGCCGCGCCGTGGCAGGGAAAGCGCAACGCGACATCCCCTTCGGGCGATTTCTCGATCACCTCGGCGGCGAAATCATCAGCGAAGCGGATCGTGTCGCCTGGTTTGACGCGGCGCGCGCCTTTAACGAAAGCGCGCCATACGCCGCCGCCGCGGTCGAGATGCAGGGTTACCTCGATAGTCGCGGCGCCGCGCGTGCCGGTCAGGCGTGCCGGTATGACGCGCGTATCGTTCGCCACCAACACGTCGCCGGGGCGCAGCAATTGCGGCAGATCGCCGATACGCCGGTCGGCGATGCCATCGCTGACGACAAGCAGCCGGGCGGCGTCGCGCGGCTCGATCGGATGTTCGGCGACGAGCGCGCGCGGCAGATCGAAATCGAATTCGTCGACGCGCATGACGCCACTCCGTAGCGTCTAGGGCGCACCGAGGGAAGTTCGATCAGTGATGCGCGCGGGCGATGTCGAGGAGGACGTTCGCTTCGACTTCTTTCTCGTCGAGACGATATTTGACGAGATCGCCGATGCTGACGAGGCCGAGGATCTTGCCTTGCGCCATCACCGGCAGATGGCGAATGCGATGCGCCGTCATGAGCGCCATCGCCTTATCGATGTGGTCCTCGGGCGCGCAGGTGGTGACGTCAGGTGTCATGAGCTCATGCACTTCGAAATCGAGCGCGGCGGCGCCATCCTGGGCGAGGCCGCGAACCACATCCCGCTCCGAGAACATGCCAGCGAGCTTGCCCCAGCGATCGACCACGACGAGCGCGCCGATCCGCTCCTCATTGAGCTTCTCGACCGCGGTGGAGACCTTGTCGGTGGTGCGGATGGTCGTGACGTGGTGGCCTTTGCCGCCCAGGAGGGACGCGACGGTCATTCTGAACTCCCGTTCATCAAAAAACTGCTTCCTTTCCTACATAGGAACGGCCGCGGCGCACTTGAAGCGGGAGCGATCGCCCTGGAGAATGCCCGGCATGAATGTTTCTTCATCTTGGGGCGTGGCGGCGCGCGCGGCGTGGCGCCTCGATCCCGCTGTCGCCTATCTCAATCATGGCGGCTTCGGCGTCACGCCCGAGGCGGTGTTCACCGAACAGGATCGTTGGCGCACGCGCATCGAGCGCAACCCGACGCAGTTCCTGACGTACGAGGTCGAGGAAGCGCTGCGCGCGGCGACGGCGCAGGTCGCGAAAGCGATCGGCGCCGCGGCGGAGGATGTGGTCTTCGTCGAGAACGCGACCACCGGTCTCAACGCGGTGCTGCGCGCGCTCGATTTCGAGCCGGGCGAGGAGCTCCTCATCACCTCGTTGTCTTATCCCGCGATCCGCAAGGCGGCCTATTACGCCGCCTCGCGCTGCGGCGTGCGCGTGATCGAAGCTGAGATTCCGCTGCCACTGCCGGATAAAGCCGCGCTGCTGCGTGCCGTCGCCGGCAAACTCGGCAGCCGTACCCGGCTCGCGATCTTCGATCACATCGCCTCGCATAGCGCGTTGCTGCTGCCGGCCGATGAATTGACGCGGCTCGCGCGTGAGGCCGGTGCCCGCGTGATGATCGATGGCGCGCATG
>DATNGE010000129.1:0-5562 GCA_035606035.1 Allostellaceae bacterium | reverse complement strand
GAGGCCTTTCTCCGTCGGGCAGCCGGTGACGATGAACCAAGTGCCGCCGAGCGGCGCCGCCACCCGCATCAGCGTGACCGAGCGGTTGTTCGCATCGAACGGCGTGTCGATCTGAAATTGATGGGTCGGCGGCACCGGGTTTTGCACGAGCCCGCCCATCTCGGTCATCGCCGCGTTTTGGGCGTCGATCGGCGCGAAGCTCGACAGCTTGTAGCCGCCGCCCAGTGCACTCGCATAACGCAAATCCTGGGTAAGCACGAAGTCGAAATAATCGCGGTTCGCCTCGCTGATGCAGGCGAGCGAGGCGGGATGCATGAGCTTCTTCAGATTGTCGCCGTCCTGCGCCGCGACGGCAGCGACATAGCGTTCGACCAAGCCGCGTTGCGCCGCATCGATATCGTCGGCGCGCCCGTCACCGGGAGCGATCGCTCCCGCCGCGAACAGCCTGACGGCAAGAGCGAAGACTGCTATTCCGCGCTTTATCATTCGTCCCCTCACCGCCAAGCGATCGCGATCAGAGAATGATAAAGAGGCTAGCAATTCCTTAAAGCTAACGGCGTGCCGCAACGAGCCGCGCCCAGAAATGCCCGGCTTTTTATCTTTATGCGCGCGGGTCCGGCCGGCGCTATTTAACCGACAGCACGACCGGGCCGGAGACCGGATCCGTCACGCCCAGACCGCCGCCGAGATCCTCGAGCGTGTCGCGCATCTTGTTGAGCGTCGCGATCATATGCGGACGCGCCCCGGCGAGCGCTTCCATATCGGTCCATTCGGCGATGATGCAGTAGGTCCGCTCGCCGGTCTTGATGAGATTGACATGCCTCAATCCCGGCCAGTCGCCGGCGTTCTTGTGCGCGTCGAGAAACTCCTGCTCGCGTCCCGGCTTCACGCGAAAACGCACGGCGTTAAAAGCGGCCATTAGAACCTCCCCTCGTTATTCGATCGCCGCCATTCCGGGCGGCTCGTCTTGCCTAGCGCTCCATTCTACCGGTCGCGCTCGATGCGCGCCTAGCGGCTACGGCTTTTCGCCCGCCGCCAAGAGGAACGTGTTCTCATAGCGGATGCTGCCATCGGGCCGCGTATGTTTGGCCTCGGCCACCGCGTAAGCGGCGCGCACCGCCGCCTCGCCGCTATGCGCGATCGCGGCCTGATTGACGCCCGCCGCCGCATTGCCGCGCCATGACGCCTCGGCGCTCGCAAAGATGAAGGGACACGCGACCTGGCTTTCCTCCGCGACGCGCAGACCCGCGCTTCGCAGCACCGCCGCCAAGGCGCCGGGCTCGGCGAGAGCGCCGGGATGCGGCGGCGCGGCGCCGGGCGGCGGCGGCGGCATCAGCGGGCCCAAAACCGGCATGACCGCGGCGAGGAACTCGCATTGCGCCGGCGGTCCCCAGGCCGTGATGACGATGCGCCCGCCGCGCCGCACGACACGCGCGAGCTCGCGCATCGCCGCCGCCATATCGGCGGCATAGAACACGCTGTTGATCGCGGTGACGGCATCGAAGCTGCCATCGGCGAACGGGATCGCTTCGAGATCGCCCTCGCGCCAATCGGCGGCGGGCAAGCGCTCGCGCGCCACAGCCAGCAGCGCAGCGGAAGCATCGAGCCCGCTCACCTCGGCGCCGCGGAACTTCGCCAGCACGGCAACGAGGCCGGTACCGCAGCCCGCATCGAGGAGGCGCGTGCCCGGCCCGATATGCGCGGCATCGAGCGCCGCGCCATGCAAGGGAAGACAAAGCTGCTCGAGATAGGCCGCAAAGTCAGCGGCCTTCATGCCCCAAAGCCGTCCTTGAACGCTGGCGCTGCCCATGAGGGACCTCCCGCATATCGGTTCGTCGCCGCCCGCGCGGCGCGTCCAACCAAGCACCTCCATTCGACCTATCGCTCTATTCGCAACGGGCGACGGCGCGGTTACATCCGCGCCGGCGCTGCTGCGGTCGGCTCCGATGCGGCACCGCGGAACCGGCCGCTCCCTATTTGAGGCGCTTCCACCGCACGATAGCGCTGCCGCCGGAGGCGCCGGCGGCGTTCATCGTCGTGAACTCGTCGCCCTTGACGCTTACGATACGTTTCTGGTCTTGCCCGGTGTAGTTCGCGAACGAGCTCGACTGGACATGCAAGGTGAGCGTGCTGGTCTTTTCATCGAGCGAATAGGTGCCGAAATAAGCGAGCGTGCCGAGCGCGACGCCTTTCAGCTCTTCCGGGGTCGACTGGGTGCGATTGCCGGACGCGATTTTCGGGATATCGCCGCGCAGCAATATCCACGAGAAATGACCGGTGCGATCGAAGACCGCCATGCCGCTGCCATTCTCGAATGGATTGAAGCGTTTCCCATCGGGCAGCGTGTTCTCGGTCGCGACCAACGTCCACGAGCCGATGAGCTGCGCCTTGCTTGTCTTTTCCGCCGCCGTCGCCGATCCGATCAACGCGATCGCCGCGACGATCGAAGCAAAAACTCGAATGATGATGAGACGTCCCATGCTTTCCCCCAAGTTGAAATGTCTGTCACACCCTACGCGCCGCGTGCCGCAAGAATGGCGAGCCGCTTCATCCTCGTTCGCCCAGCTTCGACGCGCCGAAGCGAATGCGGGTTTTTCCCGCACGCCCGCCGGAAGATAGCCGCGCGGGAGCGGGCCGTCGACGCTTTCCCGCATCGCGGCGATTTCGGCGCCGTCGGTTGACAGTGCCGATGGCGCGTGGCGTCATGAGCGGCACACACATAAAGGAGGCGGCGATGGTGAAGCGCTACAATATCGAGAGCGTCAACAATCCGCAGGGCCGGTTCTCGCATGTCGGCGAGATCGGACCCAACGCACGGCTCTTTCATCTCGCGGGGCAGACCGGCGCGCGGCCGGACGGCTCGGTCGCGAGCGACTTCGCCGAGCAGGCGCGCCAGGTCTACCGCAATCTGACGAACGTGCTCGCGGGTTGCGGCATGGACTGGAAGAACGTGGCCAAGGTGACGGTGTTCCTCACCAACCCCGACGACATCCCGGTGTGGCGCGAGGTGCAGAAGGCCGCCTTCGGCGACGTCGTTCCGGCGTCGACGCTCCTCATCATCAGCCGGTTGGCGCGGCCCGAATATCGCATCGAGGTCGAAGCGGTCGCCGCCAAGGACTGAGCCCGCAACCGGCGGGCCGATGGAACTTTCACGGATGATCGCCGGTTAGGGCCTTGGATCGTGATCGACTTGTTCGACCACGCGGACGCGAGGATCAGCCGGTGCGTCGGTTGCATGTCTTGGCTTTCGGGCTCGCGGCGGCGCTTGGCGGCACGGGTTTGGCGACCCGCGCCGCCGCGGCAACGCACGTCCTGACATACAATGTCGAACATCCCGCCTATGGAACGATCGGCACGTACACGAACGCGATTTCAGAAAACCAATCTCTCACGCGGGTACGCACGGCGCTCCATGTTGCCATAAAGGCGATCGGCATCCCGCTCTATCACCAGGATGCGACGCGAGAAGAGCGCTGGCAGCGGCGGCGCCTGGTCGGCTTTCAGAGCTCGACCGACGACAACGGCACGGAGATCTCCGTCACCGGCCAAGCGGAGGGCGACCGTTTCGTCATCCACTCGAGCAGCAATGGCGTCCTGACGGCGCCGGCGCAGGTCTATCCGTCGAATCCATGGTCGCCCTTTCTCCTTCATAGCGGAACGGTCATGTCGACCAAGACCGGGCGTCTTGTTCCGACCGTGGTGACAGACATGGGCGAGGTGGATGTGACGTTGGACGGGCGCGCGATGCGCGTCCACCAATGGTTCATCGACGACGAAAAGCATCAAGTCGTGTGGGTTGATGGACGCGGCGTGATCGTCGGCTTCGAGACGCAAGAAAAAGGCCAGACCATCGCCTTCGTGCTGAAAAGCGAGGCCGACGAGGACGGACCGATCGCCCAACTGCCGGAGCAATAAAGGCGCACGCCGCGGCCGCGCCGGCGCGAAACCGCGCCGCAACCCAGAAACCGAAACCGCGCAAAAGCGCGTCAGTGCGCGAGGAAGGGAAGGTCGTCGATTTCCCAATGCTGCTCATCAAGCCCGGCCTGCATCGCGGCCAGGATGCCATGGCTCGCGTGCTTCTCGAGGGCGGCGGCGAGGCCATCCCGATGGGCGAGCTCAGCGAGCATGTCGTCCGCCAGCGCATGGTAGAGCTGCTCGGCCACGAGCATCGTGAACGGACGCGCATTCAGTTGACGCAGGCGATGCAAGATCGCCTCCTGTTGGAGGATTCGAGCTCGCGTCTCGGCGATGCGTTCTTCAACGGCCATCAAGTCGGCAACCAGGTTCATGCCGACCATTATGGCCCCCCCCCCGGGAGGGGGCAACTGCGATAAAACCGATCGGCTTGTGATCAGCCCGGGTTCGCTGCCGCCAAGCCCCTCAGACCGGATGCTCGATCAGGCGCTTATGCGTCTGCATCACGCGCAAGCTCTCCTGCATGAGGTACACGCCTCCTCGGCACACTCCGTGTCCATGCCGCGTGCGCGCCATCGCGCGATCAGCAGATGTTGCGCCCCGATGCGCCCTTTTGCAGCAGCGATATGGCTGCGGGCTTGTAGCAGATGGGCTTGTTCGAGCTCTCGGTTCACCGCGATCGATCTCCTTACGCTGTGCCAAGACCGAACGGGAATAACCATGAATCAGAGCATTTTGTGGGCAAATTTTTTGTCCGGCATCTGGCACTTCCGCGGTGGCACAGCTGCGACATCGTCGTTGCCGCGCGGCGCCGCTCAGCCGCCGGCTTGCGGCAGGAAACGTTCGTCGACGAAATCGGCTTCGGGGGCTGGCTTGTCGATGACGCCGACATCGACGAGCGCCTGCTGCAGGGCGGCGAGGTTCTTTTTGTCGATATGCCCGTCGGTGAAGAAGCTCGGCGTCTCCGCATCGTAGATCTGCGACGCGATCGCGTCGGGGAGCTTCGTCAAAGGCTGGGTGATCCGGATGGTCTCGGCCTTGTTCGTTTTCATAAAGCGGAGCGTGTCGAACCAGGCGGCGAGAAAGCGGCGCAGCACGGCGGGATGCTCTTTCATCATCGGCTCGCTCGCATAGACGACGTCGGCGATGAAGTCGTGGATCTCGGCGCCCGCCTTCACCAGGATGCGCGCCTTGCCTTCGCGCTCGAGCGCGAGCGAGCCCGCGGTCGTTCCGACGATGGCATCGACGTCCTTCGCGAGCAGCCCGGCGATGATCCCGTTCATCGCGCCGAGATAGGCGAGCTTGAATTGATCGGGCCGGATGCCGTGATTGGCGAGGATCGTTTTCGCGACCCAGGTGGTGAACGAGCCGGGCGTCGTCGTGCCGAGCGTGCGGCCTTTCAGATCCGCGATCGCCTTCACCGAATTGTCGCTCCGCACCACGAGCGAGACCGAGTTGAGATCGTTGCCGTAGGCGGCGACGACGCGCTCGGGCGCGCCTTTCAGCACGAAGGGGATGTCGGAGCCGGTGCCGATGATGACATCGAGCGCACCCGCGGTCATCGCCTGGTGCAGCTTGGCGCCGCCGGCGAAATCGATGCGCTCGACCTCGAGCCCGTGCTTCTTGAAGATGCCGCTCTCGATCCCG
>DATNGE010000128.1:0-6082 GCA_035606035.1 Allostellaceae bacterium | reverse complement strand
CTGCTGCGCCTGCCGGAGCTCGGCCCGATCGGCGCCAATGGTCTCGCCAATCCGCGCGATATCGAAACGCCCGTCGCGGCCTTCGAAGAGCGCGAAGGCAAGGTCGAGATCATTCAGAAATTTGCCGGCCATCTCTGGGCGACGGAGCTCGATCATTCGCCGCTCGATGTCGTCGCCTGGCATGGCAGCTACGCGCCTTATCGCTACGACCTCGCGCGCTTCAATACCGTCAACACGGTGAGCTTCGATCACATCGATCCGTCGATCTTCACCGTGCTGACCTCACCGTCGGAGATCGCGGGCACCGCGAATATCGATTTCGTGATCTTTCCGCCGCGCTGGAGCGTCGCCGAGCATTCCTTCCGGCCGCCCTGGTTCCATCGCAACGTGATGAACGAATATATGGGCCTGATCCACGGCGCCTATGAGGCCAAGCCCTCGGGCTTCGTCCCGGGCGGCGCGAGCTTGCATAATTGCCTTTCGGCGCACGGCCCCGATCGCGAGAGCTTCGCCGCCGCCGCGGGCGCTTCGGACGCGCCGCAGCGTCTCGACAGCCTCGCCTTCATGTTCGAGACGCGTTTCGTGCTGGTGCCGACGCGCTTCGCGCTCGAGACCGCGGCGCTGCAAAAGGATTACGATTCCGCCTGGGCCGGGTTTGCGAAGAACTTCAAGAAGCAGAAATGATCGTTCTTGCGAGGAGCGTAGCGACGAAGCAATCCAGGAGTCGCGTGTGAGATTCTGGATTGCTTCGCTTCGCTCGCAATGACGAATAAGATCTAAGCCGCCTTCCGCAGCCCCAGCATCTGGCGGGCTTCGGCCGGCGTGGCGAGCTCTTCGCCCATCACCTCGATGATGCTCACCGCCTTCTCGACCAGCGCGGCGTTGGAGGGCGCGAGCTTGCCGCGCGAGAGATAGAGATTGTCCTCGAGACCGACGCGGACATGGCCGCCATAGAGCATCGCCTGCGCGACCATCGGGAATTGCGTCGCGCCGCAGCCGAAGGTGAACCAGGTGCAGTCCTTTTCCGGCAGCATGTCCTTCATGAAGCGCATCGCATCGGGCGTCGCCGGCGTGCCCCAGACGACGCCGAGGCAGATCTGGAACAGGCTGGGCGATTTGAAATGCCCGCTCTGCAGCAGCTTCTTGGCAAGAGCGATATGGCCGGGCTCGAAGACCTCGATCTCGGGCGTCACGCCGGCGTCGCGGATCGCGATCGCGATCTCCTCGATCTGCGGGACGGTGTTGACGAAAACGTAATTGCCCATGTTGATCGAGCCCATATCGATCGAGCAGATCTCGGGCTTGAGCTCGACGATGTGCGCGACGCGCTCGGCCGGCGAGCGCATGGTCGAGCGCGGATCGGGCACCATCGGGTCGTTGCTGCCCGGCACGAAACGCGCGCCGGCGCCGGTGGTGAGGTTGATCACGACATCGGTGCCGCTGTCGCGGATGCGGTCCATGACCTCTTTATAATGCTCGAGCTTCATCGACGGCCCGGTGGTCTTCGGGTCGCGGACATGGATATGGACGATGGCGGCGCCGGCCTTGGCCGCCTCGATGCCCGATTTCGCGATCTGCTCGGGCGTTACCGGCACGGCCGGATTCTTGCCGGGCGTATCGGCCGCGCCGGTCAGCGCGCAGGCAATCATCACTTTCCGGGCCATATCAGTCTCCTCGTTCGAAGCTTTGAGGGGGAATATTCACGCCGGCTTGGCCGGACGCAAGGCCCAGCGGCCGCGCTCGTCGCGGGCCAGCTTGCCGGTCTTGCGGATGACATCGAGCGCGCGCACCACCTCACGGCCGTCGCGGCTGCCGAGCGCGGTCATCAGCTCCTCGAAATATTTGGGGCCGTCGGCGAGCGCGGCATCGACCGATGGAAATTTCTTGCCCTGGAATTTCGGCACTTCCGGCACGCTCTTCTCGAGCGCGCCGCCGGTGCCGAAGGGCCAGGTGAGATCGAAGCCCGCCTTGGCGCCGGTGCGCGTGCCGTGATTGATCGAGGGATCGAGCGGCAAAGTGCGCAGGCCGCCTTCGACGATCAGATCGCGATCGGGTTGGAAGCGTGTCGCCAGTGCCCAATCCATCTGCGCGTCGGAGAAGATGTCAATATCGGGATCGACGACGAAGACGTTCTTGATATTGGCGAGCGAGGCGAAGGCGGCGAGGATCGCGTTGCGCGCCTCGCCCGGCACGCGCTGCTTGAGCGAGATGCGGGTGTTGAACATGCCGCCCGAAGACGGCGTCGCATAGACATTGAGCGGCTCGCGCACCGCGGTCTGCAGCGCCTGCCACACCGTCGCTTCGGTCCTGAGCGCGTTCAAGAGCGCCGTGTCGGTGCGGTCGTTGCGATAGCCGCCGATCGAGGCGGTCTGGAACACGGCGTCCTTGCGATGCGTGATCGCAGTGCAATGGAATACCGGGTTCTGCTTCACGCCGCCGTAGTAACCCAAAAATTCTCCAAAAGGTCCTTCGCTTTCGACATGGCCGCGCGCATCGAAATAGCCCTCGATGACGTATTCGGCATCGGCCGGCACGCGGATGTCGCTGGTGATGCATTTCACCACCTCGAGCGGTGCGCCGCGGAGCGATGCGACGAGGCCGAGCTCGTCGACCGGCACGCGCATCGTCGCGGCGACCATGTCGATCGGGTGCGCGCCGACCGTGAAAGCGACGGGCAGCTTCTCGCCGCGCGCGGCATGGGCTTCATAGATCGCCCGCAAATCGCTGGGGCTGACGAGATCGACGCCGGTCTCGTCCTTGCCGCGCAGCATCAGCCGGCGGATACCGACATTGGTCATGCCGGTCTTGCTGTCGCGCACATAATCGACCGAAGCGGAGATATAGGGCGCGCCGTCGAGCCCATGCGCCAAATGCACCGGCAGCGCGGTCAAATCGACCTGATCGCCGGTCAGCACGACCTCTTGTACCGGCGCGTCGGCGCGCGCGACCTCGATCAGCTCCGGCTTGTTCTTGAGGCGCTTCACCACCTCGGCCATGAGCTCGCTCGGCTTGACGCCGAAGGCGAGGGCCATGCGCGCGCGGCTGCCGACGACATTGCCGACGAGCTCGGCCTTCTCCGGCCCGGCGGCTTTGAACCAGATCGCGTTGTCGCTCTCGAATTCCGCGGCGAGATCGGCGAGATCGATCGGCTTCTCGCGGACTTCGCAAAACCCCGCCTCGACCAGCACCTCGAGAAAGCGGCGCAACCGGAAGCGGTCGCGGTCATTGGCGCGCGATCCGGCCAAGTTCGATGAATCCATGAACGATGCTTCCCTTGTTTGCGCCAGCCTACGGGGATACGGCTTTACGTCAAGCGCAACAGCCACTTATGCTGCTCGCGCGACCACCGCCGAGCCAACCTAGGTCGCGCGAGCGGGGTTGGTGTGGCGGCTGCGAGCGCGACCTAAATCAAACTCGGAGGAAACATGGCCGCACGCACCAAACCACCGTTCCGCGCCGAGCATGTGGGAAGCCTGCTGCGGCCGGCCGCCCTGAAACAGGCGCGGCTCGATCGCGCCGCCGGCAAGATCGACGCGGGAAAGCTTCGCGCCATCGAAGACGCGGCGATCCGCACGCTGGTGCGCCAGCAGGAAGAGATCGGGCTCCAAGCCGTGACCGATGGCGAGTTTCGCCGCGATTCCTGGCATATGGACTTTTATCGCCAGATCGGCGGCCTCGTCGCGCGCGGCGCCGCGGCGCCGATCAAGTTCAAGACGCAATCGGCCGAGATCGATTATGTGACGCCCTCGCTGCAGATCGAGGCGCGGCTCAGCTTGCCGCAAACCATCTTCGGCGCCGATTTCGCCTTCCTCAAATCGATCGCGCAGGCAACGCCGAAGCTCACGATCCCGTCGCCCAGCGTGCTGCATCGCCGCGCGATCGCCGCGCTGGGCAATGCGGCGCTTTACCGCGATCTGGATGCTTTCTGGCGCGATCTCACCGCCGTCTATGCGCAGGAGGTCACGCAACTGGGCACGCTCGGCTGCACCTATCTCCAGATCGACGACACCAGTTTCGCGACGCTCTGCGATCCGGCGCAGCGCGAAGGCCTCAGCAAGATCGGCGCCGATGGCGCGCATATCCACGAGACCTATATCCGCGTCTTCAATGCATCGGTGAAGGCGCGGCCTGCCGGCATGACCCTCGTCACGCATACCTGCCGCGGCAACCATCGCTCCGCCTGGTTCGCCTCCGGCGGCTACGATTTCATCGCCGACGCGCTTTTCAACAAGCTCGATGTCGACGGCTTTTTCCTCGAATATGACGACGAGCGCTCGGGCGATTTCGCACCTTTGCGCTTCCTGCCAAAAGGCAAGATTGCCGTGCTCGGCCTCGTCTCGAGCAAGCAGCGCGCGCTCGAAGCCAAAGATGAAATCAAGCGGCGCCTTGAAGAGGCGGCGCGCTTCGCGCCGCTGGAGCAGTTGGCTCTCTCGCCGCAATGCGGCTTCTCCTCGACGCTCGACGGCAATGAGCTCAGCGAGGCGGAGCAATTTGCCAAGCTCCGCCTCGTTGCCGAGGTCGCGCGCGAGGTGTGGGCCTAATCCAGCATCGCCATTGCGAGCGAAGCGAAGCAATCCAGTGGTTGAAGCAGACTGGATTGCTTCGGCGCTACGCTTCTCGCAAAGACGGCGAAGCTTTATCGCATCGCCTCGATCGCAGCCGCCTGCAGCTTTATTTGCAACGCGGCGGCACGGAGGTAATCGCGCCGGGCGGTGTCGTCGAGCGCGGCGAGATTGCCTTCCGCTTGTTCCTCGGCGAGCGCGGCTTCGTCGATCACGAGCCCGCCCGGAGTGTGGTCGAGGCTCGCCTGCTTGGTGGGATGCAGAATCAGCTTCTGCACCCGCCAATTCAGTACTTCGGCGACCAGGACCACGTTCTCGCTCGGGCAGGCGATGCCGTGAACCCAGCCGAATTGCTTGAGCTGCTTGCCGGACTTGCCGAACATGCCGACGATCTTGCCGTCGAGCGTCATCTTGTAGACGCGGCCGGGGAAAGCATCGGCGGTGAAAAGGAATTGATGCGGCGGCGGCGAGATGCAGATCGCCCAGGGCGCGCCCGGCTTCAACAGCGGCGGGACGCTTGCCGCCATCGGGTCGGCGGGCTTGTTGCCGATGATCTCATACGCATCCGGCGGCACCGGCACGTCGATCGTCATCTGGCGCAGGAAGGTACCGTTGCTGTCGAAGACCTGGATGCGGCGGTTGCTGCGATCCGAGACATAGACATTGTCATGCGCATCGACGCCGATGCCGTGCGCCGTGTTGAACTGGCCGGGCTCGGAGCCGCGATCGCCCCAGGATTTCACCCAGAATCCATCCTTATCGATCTTCGCGACGCGCGAATTGATATAGCCGTCGCTGATATAGGCGTTGTTCTTCGAATCGAAGGCGACATCGGTCGGCTGGCGGAACTGATTGTCGACCGCGGGCAGTGGCGGATTCACGCGCTTCAAGGGTCCGGTGCCGTCGTCCGACGCTTCCATCTTGCGGCCGAACACCATGTCGACGAGGCCGTTGGGGCGGAACTTTACCACCATGTTCGAGCCCTTATCGACCGTCCAGATATTGTCGTGACGGTCGGCCTTCACGCCATGCGCGAAGGACCAGGCATAGAGATTCTTGCCGATCTCCCGCATGAATTTGCCGTCGGGATTGAATTCCAAGAGCTGCGCCGCCGTCTCGGCGAAGGCCGGCCCGGCGCTCGAGCCGCCGCGCGAGAAGACGAAGACGTGGCCCTTGGAATCGACGGTCACCGCCGACGCCTCGCCGAGATACATGTTCACCGGCAGCTTCAGGAAATCGGGAATGGACTCGAAAGCGAGCTCGGGCGGATGCTGCATCACCGGCGCGGCTTGTGCCGGAGCGGCGGCCGGCGGGGCTTGAGGCGCGGTTTGTTGCGCGACGGCTACCGCTGGCGCGGCAAGCGAAAAGAGACAAAGAGCGAGCCAGTGCTTCAAATGATCCTCCCTAAAAATTGCGTCGGCGTCATCGCCGTGATTTCAGCAAAGCCATTGTGGCGGCGCAGGTCGATAGCAGGCAAGCGCGTCGCAAAAGCAAACGGCGCGGATCGCTCCGCGCCGTTC